>CALWGI010000038.1 GCA_944380045.1 uncultured Blautia sp. | reverse complement strand
GTGATATCGTATTTCTTAAACAGATCGATGTAGGACGGGTCCAGATAGGCGCCGCCGCTGCATATAGTGTGGAACTGTTTGCCGAACACCTGGCTTTTTACGATCCTGGCAGGGAGCAGAGACGCCTCCTCCAGTTTTTTCGCCATGGTTTCGATCATCAGCGGGACCATGAGGATCATTTCCGGTTTAAACAGTTTGATATTCTTAGCCACACGCATCAGAGAATCGTTGATGCAGATGATGGATCCCAGGGAAACGCCTTTCAGAATATCCATGCTGAGACAGTACGCGTGATGGATGGGAAGCACGGTCATGAGCACGGTGCGCTCGGGAATCTTCATATCCAGGCAGGTTGCGTTCTCCGCCACGTTTCTGTGAGTAAGCATAACGCCTTTGCTTTTTCCTGTTGTTCCGGATGTAAACATGATGGTACAGAGATCCTCCGGCTGAGGCGCATGATCAAAACTTCCCTTATGTTCCTCAAGAAGCTGCCAGAACGCCAGGGCATCCCCGTCTTGTTCACTTTTCTGCATAGAGATCAGTGTTTTCAGCTGCGGACAGCGTTCCTTTGCCATAGCCGCCACGTCTTTGCGTACTTCGTCGTATACAAGGACAGTGGAATCAGACCGGTCGATCAGATCGCACACATCCTCCGCGGGAAGATTCACGTCAAGGGGAACAATCACACTGCCGCTGTTTACGGTTCCAAAGTAGGTAACCAGCCACGGATAGGAGGTCATTCCGATAACCGCGATATGCTTTCCCTGCTCTCCCATATCCCGGAGAAGGCAGGAGAAACTCTCACTGTCTTCTTTCAGCTGTGTGTAGGATTTTGATTCAATTTCATTTTTACTTATTTTGTAACGGACAGCGTCCTCCGGGCCGTATTTTTTCTCTGTATGGACCAGAATATCGCGCACTGTACTGTAAAGCATATTTTCAATCCTTTCTCCTGTACGGAAATCAGTTAATTTTCAGCGGTAAGCTTCTCAAGATAATCTACAGCTTCCTGAACGGTACGGATATTTGCCGCTTCCTCCTGCTCCACTTCCACGTCGAATTCGTCCTCGATCTCTCCCAGCATGCTCATGAAATCGAATGATGTAAAACCGAGATCCTCCATAAAACGGGATTCCGGATGTACGTTCTCCGGAGCCACTTCCACATAGTTGCAGATGATTTCTACTAATTTCTCAAACATAACTGTTCTCCTTCTTTATAATTATAAATTGTTTTACACACAAGCGTTCGGACATTTATACCAGTTTGATAATATCCCCGATGGGCAGATCCGGGTTCTCCGCGCCTTTAAACATGATCTTACACAGATAATAGTAAAGATACTCCAGTTCCTCTCTGGAAACGGCCTTGATCTGATGCTCAAAGTTAAAATCAAGCCCGTTGTCCTCGGGACGGTGCATTACGGTAAGATACATTGCCTGAGGACAGGTGCCGTTGGGATACCATTTAGTTTTGTAACGGATATCCCCGATATCGTTCAGCCCTTTCTCTTTAAGCGTCAGAGGCTGATAGGTCAGGGACATCGCCTCATAGGTAAGTCCTGCGTGAGGCTGGGGATATATCTTTGATCTGTACGCGAAATAGGCGGTGGGATCATAATTCGCATGGCGGAAAATCTCATTCTGTTTGTCCCTGATCGCGTATACGCCGTCGATAAACTTCATATCCTCCGGGAAAATCGTTCGGATCGGGAAGGAATGGATCCTTGTGCCGCCGCATTTTTTCTCCTTCAGAGTAGCGCGTCTCGCGATGGCGTTGTTGATGGAAACATCCTCGAATCCATTCATCTTCTGGAAATATGTACGCAGTCCCATGAGAAGAAGGCACGCCAGGGAGACATGATATTTCTCACAGAAGTCCATCAGACGTTTTGTGGGCTCTTCTTCCAGGTGGAAAATATCCAGAGCGGATTTTGTATCGTCGGAGGCATTGAAAGCAGAACGGAGCTCGGGATTTTTGAACATCTCTCTTGCCGCTTCCAGTTTGTCTCTTCCATGGATGCCGCTGTAAATTGGCTCGCTTTTTTCAATTTCTTTCTGGAAATATTCGATATCTCTCTTCTGCGCTTTGCTTCCCGCCTCGTAAGCAAGATCTTTTTCCAGCTGTTCGATGTAGGAAGTCATTTCTGTGGGATAAGGAACTCCTTCATATTTCTCGTTACAGTAGAGCTCGATAATATCCTTCAGGAAGCAGATCAGAGACTGGGCGTCCACAATCATATGATGTCCCAGGAAATATACTCCGTTGAAACCGTCGGGCATTTTGATCATAACCACACGGGTAAGGGGGGAATCCGCCATTTTGAATGGTACGGTGGTCCATTGCTGCATGGTTGCCTCCGCTTCCTCCATGGTCTTATCGGTGAAATCCACGAATTCTATCTCTTTTTCTTCCGGATCCACGACATACTGATACCAGGTTCCTTCTTTGTCCTGCGCAAAACGGATCCGCATTCCCTCGCTTCTTGCATAGGCTTTATTGATGGACTTCGCCAGAATGTCCCAGTCGATATCGATCTCGATGGTCAGGCTTGTACCGATATTCAGTACCGCCGCGCTGGGACAGAACGGCAGGTAATACAGGTGAAACTTCTGCGCTACAGTCAGCGGATACACTTTGTATCCTTTTCTCTTTCTCATCATTTCATTATCCCTCCGATAAATGTATCAAGTGCGTTTTCATAGTCCTGTGTGGCTTTGTAATAACTTTCCCCGTGGCCGGCCCCTTTAACGATCAGTTTCTGTTTCGGGGAGGCGCAGTTTTTATATATCTCCTCGCACATCCAGCAGGGAACAAAGACGTCGTCCGCTCCGTGAATGAACAGGATCGGCACTTCCGCCTTTCTCACCTCTCTCGCCGCGTTGCAGTCGTCCAGGCCGTATCCGGCGTTCTTTCTGTTCAGCTTATCCGCAATCTGGATCATGGGAAACGCCGGCAGATGATACATATTGTTGAGCACATGGGTGAAAACGTCTTTCGCCGAAGTAAATGCACAGTCGGAAACGATTCCTTTCACCTGGGGCGGCAAATCCAGCCCGCTCATCATACAGACGGTCGCTCCGCCCATGGAATTGCCGGTAAGAAGGATCTGCGCGTCATCGCCGATCTTATTTACCATCCACTTTACCCATTCCAGGCCGTCATAGCGGTCCATGGTCCCGAATCCGATATAGGTTCCCTCGCTCTCTCCGTGGGCTCTCTCATCGATGAGAAGCATACGGAATCCGTGCTTCAGATAATACCAGGAAAGACTGCCGTAATCGTTCAGGCCTTTGCTGGTGTAACCATGAAAGCAGATCACTGCCTTCGATCCTTCTTCACCTTTAAAGTAGGTCCCATGCAGCTTCAGACCATCCCTTGATGTGACCCACACGTCCTCATGAGGCTGTTCCATCATCCATTCCCGTCTTTCCTGCATGAAAGGAATGTACTTCGGCCAGTCCACACCGGACATTTTCATGGTCCTCTCTGTCTTCGCGTTATAGCGCATCATAGTCCTTCTGTAAAAATACGCCGTTCCTCCGGCTTCCGCCAGCGCAGCCGCTCCAAGAAGCGCAGCCGCTCCTTTTGCTATAATTCCCATATACGTTCGCCTGCCTTCTGATAGATTTAAATAATATGGTTCCGCTTATTTCTTTTTCTGTCTGCTGTCGATCAGGTCTTTCAGTCTTAAGGCCTTATCGATGTTGCCCTCGACTTTCAGTTTGCCGATCGTAAAAGCAAGAACCGGATCTGTTTTGCCTTCCGCCAGTTTAAACAGAGTTTCCGCCGTGCAGGTAAACATGGCGTCTCTGTCAAAGTATTCATAGGGCTCCACATAGAGCTGTCCTTCCTTTACTTCCGCGTAAAATATACCTTCGGCCTCACCGGTGATGTTGAACTGATAAGCCAGATGCTCGTGAATATCGCTCACATCCGCGTCCATCAGCATTCCTTTTACTTTTGCAAACATTTCCGCGTAGGTCATAATTTCCTCCCTTTCATCCACTGTTTCGACTTTTTTCGACCAGTGGTCATATCTTTTCTTTTGATAGAGTAACATCTTTTCGACCAGTGGTCAATCAGCGTTACTATCAAAATATAATCATTTTTAAAATTATTTTTTGGTGAATTTTATTGCTGGCTCTTATTTTTTTCATGTGTTATACTTAGCATTGATGCTAATATTGATTCTTTAATTTAAACAGAAATATAACCGACATGTAAAAGACAGAAAGGTGATAGATCCATGCCTAACCAGCAGAAATACGAGCGTATTCTTGACGCTCTGCAGGAACTTCTGGAAAATCATAAACTTCAGAGCATTTCCGTAAGCGAGATCGCGGAGACAGCCGGAATCGGAAAAGGAAGCATCTACTACTACTTTCCTTCCAAGGACGCGATCCTGGAGGCTCTGGTGGAAAGGAGCTACGAAAAGCCCCTGCAGACAGCCAAGGCTCTCGCAGGACGCACAGAGATCCCCCCGTTTATCCGGATGGCGATGATCTTTGAGGCCTGCCGGAACTCTTCCTCAGAATTTATTAAATCCGAAAACAATAAGAATTCCGGTACGCAGGAGAAATCTTTCCTGCACCAGAAATATATCAATCATATCATCACAGAGCTGAAACCGGTTCTGGCGGAGATCATCCGGCAGGGAATCAAGGCGGGGCAGATCTGTTTCAGTGATCCTGACGCCCTTGCTGAGATCGTCCTGATCGTGCTTACGGTAAAAATGGACAACACCCTGGTCCCCTCCAGCAAAGAAGAGATTGAGAATACCATCAGCGCTCTTATCTCCCTTCTGGAAAAAGGAACGGATAATCCGCCGGGTTCACTGAATTTCCTGATCAGCTGAAGATTATATGTTTAAAGGGCATGACCATAAATACAGGTCATGCCCTTTCTCTGTATATAAAAAGAGATCCTGCATTAATATGCAGGATCCCAAAAACCTTCCCCGATATTGTCTTATGTAACCTAACGGCTGAACATAAATTATAATGCTGTAATAATGCTGTCCTGGAACGCGGCAGGAACATCTTCCTTATCCAGAGACATACTGATGATAAAGTTGACGCCAAACTTCTCTCCCACTGCCTTGAGCTGGTCAAGAGTGCCGGTAACATCCTGGCCCTCCAGCTTCGCTGTGGTAAGGAAACTGTCCAGATATATTTGTTCAAGATCGTGATCCTGGGAAATGATACCGCAGACAAAACCGACAAATTCATCGGCGTTCTTAATAGGATATACAGATACATCGATAAGACGAACCTTATTATTCAGTTCATACATATGCTTCGTGCTTTTGTCCAGGTAAACAATGCTGCCATTCACTTCTTTAATTGCGCCGTTTACTTTGTCTAACAGTACTTTCGTTTTGCCCTTGCCTTTCCTTCCTACAATCAGTTCAACCATCCTGTTTTCCTCCTTAGACACAATTTAATATTAATTAATATAACTTTTGAACAAAAACTTTAATTAATATGTTTCAATTATAGTGCATTTTATCAAATAATTCAATGTTTTTTTCTGAAAAAATTTGAATTTTTTTCAGATATTCTCCTCTGTATTCACATTCTTCAGAATGGAACTCATCTGCTGGTACAGCACTTCTTTTGTGGAGGCGCCCATAACTATAGAAATGTAGGGCTGCCCGTACGCATCCTGGCAGAGAAGGGCCAGACAGTTGCCCGCGTCGCTTGTCGTTCCTGTCTTACCGCCCAGAATGGTAATCCCCTTCGGCGCGGTAGCTTCCCCTGTAAGATAATGGTCCGTCGCCGTAAGCGCCACGCTCATATCCCCGCCTTCGCTGTTCTTGTACGTCACGGTATAACTGCTCATCTGGGTGATTTCCGTAAATTCAGGATATTTAAGGGCTTCTTTCAGCATCAGGTAAATATCATACGGGGTCGTATAATGATTCTCGTCCTGGAGTCCGTGAGGATTGGTAAAATGCGTTCCCGTACAGCCCAGCTGAGCGGCGTAGCTGTTCATCATGTTCACAAATTCCTCTACAGATCCGCCTATATGGGCGGCGATCGCCGACGCCGCGTCGTTCCCTGAATATACAAGGAGTCCGTGAACAAGCTGGTCCATAGTCACCTGATCTCCGGGTATGAATCCGATCACCTGGGAGCCTTCCTCAAGGGTCACATCCTCCTGCGTGATCGTGACCACATCATCCATGTTTCCATAGCGGAAAGCAAGAAGGGCTGTCATGATCTTGGTTATACTTGCCGGATATACCCGATCGTACGCTCCCTTGGAATAAAGCACATTTTTGTCATTGAGATCAAGAAGCAGTCCCTCCTGATCCTCTTCCAGAGAAACGGACTCCAGAAGCTGGTCGCCGGATACCACACAGAGATCCGCGGCAAACAAAGGGGTGCGGTCGTCGGAGGCGGCTGTCTGATAATCAGAAAACTCCTGTTTCACACTGTAGGAAAGAACCGGTCCGGAAAGTAATTCTCTGCCGAGAAAATAAAATCCGGTTCCCGCGCCTCCCGCAAGGATCAGTACAAGAATTACCGATATCAGGATTCTGCGGCGGCGCCGTCTTCTTTTCATCTGCCGGATCCGCGCGGCGCGCCTGCGCCTCTCTCTCTCAGAAGGTGACATGCGCTCAGCCGGAACCCGGCGGGTACTCTGCCGTCTCTGCTGTTCATTTCTCATAAATACTCCTCTTTCTGGTTGTTCATATTTTTCTGAAGTTCCTTGTTATAGGCGCTGCTCTGAAGCCCTACGTTCAGTACGATACCCATGCCGATGTACAGACTGATCAGGGAGGTCAGTCCATAGCTTACGAACGGCAGCGGCGTACCTGTATTGGGCGCCATTCCCGTCGCCACACAGATATTCAGAAAGCTCTGAAAAGCGACTATGCTTCCCATTCCGCAGCATATGACCTTTCCCGCGAGGTCTTTGGCCCGCAGGCTCATACGGATACATTCCACAGCTATCAGCGTGAGCAGCCCGACGATCACCGTACATCCGATAAAACCATACTCCTCTCCCGCAACGGCAAAAATAAAGTCCGTCTGATTTTCCGCAACAAAGTTTCCTTCATTTACAGAGGTGATCTCCTCGTCGCCGGACAGTCTTTTCCCGATCAGTTCGCCTGATGCAATAGCCATCTGCGAATTGTTCTGCTGCTCAATATCGTCGGAGTACTCCTCGTTTTCCGGATACAGGAAGGACATGATACGGTTTCTCTGATAATCCTGGATCAGCGTCTGATCCGGCTGGACCACGATAACAAGGAAAATGATCATAAGGGGGACCGCGATCAGGAGCGCGCCTCCGATGATCCTGTAGCTGAGGCCGGCGATGTAGATCAGCACGCAGAATACAAGAACGATCATAATGGTGTTTTTCATATCAGGCTGTTCATAGATGAGGAAAAGAGGCACTGCAAGAAGAAGGGCCGCTTTGCCTATCGTACGCAGCGTATTGAGGTTTTCTTCATGATCCATAAAAAACCTGGCAAAAAACAGGATTATGATGATTTTCGACAATTCCGTGGGCTGAAAACGGATAAAACCGAAATCAATCCATCTCGCCGCTCCGCCGGCAGTATCTCCAAAAAAACGCACCAGAAGAAGCAGCACGATATTGGCTCCGTACATGATCCACTGGAAATTCAGTATCCAGGAGTAATCCATCAGGGAGAGGATCACCATGATGATCACTCCCACGATCACACCCGCCAGCTGTCTGTATTTCAGATCCTCTCTCGCCGCGGAAACAAGCACTACGCCGATGGAGCTTATGGCAAGGAGAAAAAGCATCAGTCTGAAATTATAAAAACGTAATTTATACTGTTTTATCATTTTGTCTGTTATTCCTTATCCGAACGGACTGGTATGTCCGCATGAAAAATAAGAGGTTCCTGTGTAACACTGATACATATATTTTTTTCATCCACGGTAATATACTTTTTAACTGTATGTATCAGATCGTTTCTCAGCATTTTCATCATCTGTGGAGAGCATCCGATCCGTTCTGAGACAAGCAGCGTCTTCATTCTGTCCCTTGCATATCCGGCGGAACGCCCTTTCGATGATAGACTGGACTTCAATGGGCACCCTCCTCATATTATATACAGTTCAGGTTTCATGTTTATTTTTTGAAAATCTCACTGAGACGGCGGAATACGCCTTTTTTCTGACGGATTTCCATAAAAGGAATATCTTCGCCGAGAATACGTCTGCAGATGTTCCTGTACTCGTCTTCCGCCGGAGAATTCTTACCCGACAGGGGCTCGCCCTGATTCGCGGCGACAACGATCTGCTCGTCGTCTGGGATCGTGCCGATGAGGTCCGCTGTGAGGATTTCGGTCACGTCATCCACGGACATCATATCTCCTCTGGCGATCATATCCGGTCTGAGGCGGTTCACGATAAGCTGAATATTTCTGAGCCCGTCCGCTTCCAGAAGCCCTATGATCCTGTCCGCGTCTCTTATGGCGGAGACCTCGGGAGTGGTCACTACAAGGGCTCTTTCCGCTCCGGCTACCGCGTTGCGGAATCCCTGCTCGATTCCCGCCGGACAGTCCAGGAGAACATAGTCGAACTCTTCCTTCAGTTCTTCTGTAAGTTTAATCATCTGCTCAGGCGACACTGCTGATTTATCCTTTGTCTGTGCAGACGGCAGAAGAAAAAGCCCGGGGTGGCGCCGGTCCCGGATCAGCGCCTGGTTCAGACGGCAGCTCCCGTTGACGACATCCACCAGATTATACACGATCCTGTTTTCCAGGCCCAGGACTACGTCCAGATTGCGGAGACCGATATCTGTATCCACCACTGCTGTTTTTCTGTCCAGCATGGCAAGACCTGTGCCGATATTGGCTACAGTAGTGGTTTTTCCGACGCCGCCTTTTCCGGATGTGATTACGATAACTTCACCCATGTTTCTGATTCCTCCTAAAAATGATATCTTCCATATCTCTGGCGTTATCCTGTGTATACTGTCTGTGCCGGATATCAGGATGACAGCCCGTCAGTCGTTGGACGTGTTGCTGACATCTGTTGAAGCATATCCCGTCAGGATTTCATCTTCATCCGCAAGGTCAAAGATATACTCTACAATATCGTTTGCGGTAGTACATGCGTTTCCGGAAGAAAAAGCGTTGGGGATCCTTACCGCAACCGCATACTGCGGATCGTCAGCCGGCGCGTACCCGATAAAAAGTCCGTGGTTCGGCTGATAGTAATCAATCTCGGCAGTTCCCGTTTTTCCGGCAAGAGATACGCCCAGTCCGCTGAACTCAGCATGGGTCTGCACAACACGCTGCATGCCGTCGCTGATATCCGCCCAGACGTTATCCGGAATATCAGAGAGTTCGCTGTCCACAGAAGGCTCGTAAGTCTCTGTAGTCTGCCCTTCGGAATCCGTCACTCTGTCCAGCAGGGAAAGATTGTAAACTGTTCCCGATGTCGCCAGGGCTGTGACGTATCTGGCAAGCTGGCTGGTGCTGTACAGATGATTTCCCTGTCCGATATAGGAGGGAACCGCATTGATATCTGATACATGAGGCGTACCTTCTGAAAGTTCTATCCCCGTACTTCTGTCCAGACCGAAGGCGGAGGCGTACCGCTGCAGAGTTGTAAGGCTCTGATTCTCGGAAAATTCATCCTCCGCATTCAGACCCGCTTCATATCCGATCATATTGAAGAAAACGTTACAGGACTGTTCTATGGCTCCGCGAATCTCAAGAGAACCATGACCGCTTCTGTTCCAGCAGTTGATCGGAGGTGTAACAAGGTCAAAAGAACCGTCGCATTCAATATATGTTCCGTCGTCAATAACGCCTTCCATCATACCTGCCACTGCGGAAACAAGTTTAAATGTAGATCCCGGCGCAGTCGTTTGCTGTGTGGCCTTGTTAAAGAAGGGACTGGACTGATCAAGGGCAAGTTTCGTATAGTAGTCGGTATCCATCTCATTGCTCAGGCGGTTATTGTCATAACCGGGATAGGATACACAGGCGACTACCTTGCCTGTTTTGACATCTGTGACTACCGCGGAAGCCGAACAGGGCGTAAGAGCCAGCTGGGCGGGCTCGATTTCCAGAGTGGAGATCTTATTGATCATAAAATCGTATGCACTCATCGTTCCCGCGGCAAGATTTTCATACGCTTCGTCTTCCTTGGAGAGCACTCCCTGCTCATAAAGCACCAGACACAGCTCTCTTCCCGATATCTCGTCGTTGAGAAGGAGATATTTGTAAAGAAGTTTCGAAAAACCTGTATCTGTTCTGAGGTAATCAATAATATAATCTGTCAGAGCCTGATATATTTCCGCGGAATCCAGGTACTCTCCCTCCGGAGAGATCACGGAGATATCGAGCCAGTTCTGACTGGCCGCGTAATTAAGATACTCTTTCAGGCTGATGCTTTCGTCCACAGTCCACGCCTGGTAAACAGGATCGGAGGTGTCTACAGCGTCGCTGGAGATCACTCCCAGAGTATCTCTCAGCACGGTGCCGCTGATGTAGGAAAGATATTCCTGCATTTCTTCGTTTTCCTCCCTGTACGCCGGAGGATTCTCCCCTGTGAGCCTGCTGGATATTATATCAAAAACTTTCTGCTGCTTCTGCTGAAATCTGTCGAAGAGACTTTTTTCTGTCGCGGAAGCGTTTTCATCGTCAAAACGTTCTATATCTATCACGCTGTTGGAAACAAGGGCGTTGTATACATCATAAATGGGAATGATGATCTGGCTGGCGTCCTTTACTTCCTCATAATCAAATTCCTTTACCGCCTCGATCTTGTTCAGAAGGATGCCGGCGACTCTCTGTTTCAGGATCTGATAGATCGCTGCCTGCCAGTCGGCGTCGATGGTGAGATATACGTCGTTTCCGGCTTTTGGTTCCACGGTGGTATCTTCGTCGATCTTCAGGACTTTTCCCAGATTGTCTACCGTGACTGTCTCTTCTCCGTCCGTTCCCTGCAGTTCAAGCTCCATATACTGTTCAATGCCCGCTTTACCTATGACCGCGTCGTTGGAATAGTCCGGATTTTCTTTTTTCAGTTCGTCCAGTTCCTCTGCGGACGCACGGCCGGTATAACCCAGGATCGGCCCCATGCTTTCATCGTCAATATACTGGCGCGCGGAATCTTCCAGCACGTCAATGCCCTGGAGTTCGTCCTGATTTTCCATAACGGCCGCCACGGTTTCCTCGCTGACGTTCGTTGCGATCGTGACCGCCATGTATCTCTGGAACGTATTGGTGCTGAGTTCATAGCGCATAATGGCTATATCCAGGATCTCCTGTTTGGTCAGTTCCTGAGGCAGGCCGTATTCCGCCAGTTCTTCCGGCGTATAGGCGTCTTCGCCGTATAATACGATGGAGAACCCGTCGCTTCCGCTGAGATGGCTGATCATTTCCTCGGCAGTGGCGTTCGCCTCTTCCTCGCTCATATCGTCAATAAGGGGATAACCGAAAATATCAGCCCGGAAACGGTCCAGCGTGAACCCTTCCTCCACGTCGAAGGCGTAATTGCCGTTTTCGTCCACAATGATATGGAAATCATGGGTCAGGCTGTCTCCGTTCTCGGCGAGGATCCCCAGCACTTTGTACGCCACACCGTTAAGCGTCAGGTTCTTCTGCCGCGTCGTCTCGTAGCTTCCGTTGTCTTCGAAGGTCAGTGAATAGGAAAGTACATTGGAAGCCACCAGTGTGCCGTTTCTGTCAAAAATATTTCCCCTGGTGCTTTTCAGCACACGGGTCTTGGTCGTCCTGCTCTGAAATTCGCTGATGTAGTTTTCGCCCTGTATGATCTGAAGCTCAAAAAGCTGTCGTATAAGTATAAAGGACATAAGGACAAAAACGATCAGAAGGACCGATGTTCTTTTTAATTGTATTTTTTTGAACAGTTTTTTTATTTTAGTACCCAAATAGATTCCCTTTCTTTTCTGGTAGGCGTCATAAAATGTCTGTTTACATAGTAGAAGATCCTGTATACGATCACCGTCAGGATTACTGTATAAACAACTTCAGGAATTATGATCCTGTAAAGATAGGTAAAAAGTCCCACACGACCTCTCAGAAGGAACTGCAGGACGTAGACTGCAAATCCGTAGAACAGATCCGTCACTGCGGTAAGGAGCATGGGAACTTTGATATCGTCGTCATAATAAATACGGAATGCATATCCGCTCAGATAACCTACATACATGTAGATCAGTGCGTAAAATCCGAACAGGGACCCGTAGAACAGATCCGTCAGTATGCCGCAGAAAAAGCCGGTCCACAGGCCGCTTTTGCGTCCCCGCATCAGCCCCATGGATACGCAGAGGATCAGCATGAGATTCGGCGTGATAGAGCCGATGGAAATAACGTTCAGCACAGTCGTCTGCAGAAGGAAGCATACGATTATCATAAAGAACAGTACTATCCTGCTTTTCATTCCGCCACTCCTTCCTGCGCGTCAGATTCCTCATCCGTATTCACGGACTCCGGGACATCCGTCTGACCTTCGCCCTGGATGGCGTCCTGTTTGTTGACCGTGATCACGAACACGTCTTTCAGGTGCTGAAAGTCCACCGGGGTTACGATAGTCCCGGTTTTTGTCAGGTTATTGGTATCCAGCTCCACCTCGCTCACGTACCCGATAAAGATGCCTTCCACATATTTCTCGCTGATTCCCGATGTGACGATACGCTCTCCCACCGTCACATTGTCTTCGCGGTCGTAAAGCTGGGTAAACCGGAGTTTGCCCTCATCGATCAGTTCCAGATCGCCTTCCACAACACAGTTATCCTCTGTGCTGACGGTCATGGCGCTTACATTGCTGCTGTCGTCAATGATCGCCCGGACTGTGGCCCATGTGGATCCCACCTCCGTGACAATTCCCACAAGACCTTTTCCGGCAATCACATTATTGTCAACGCGGATTCCGTCGTTGCTGCCTCTGTTGATGATAAAAGTATCATACCAGTTCCCTGGATCCTTGGATATGATCCTTGCGGCAACCTTGGGATAATCGGTATATTCCTCGTCAAGTTCGTACATCTGTTCCAGACGGTTAAGCTCCGCCTGATCCTGAATAAGGATATTATTCTGTTCTGTCAGCGTATCCACGGCGGCCCGGAGCTCTTCATTGGACTCGATCAGTTCCTGCTTGTCCCTGAAAACCTCCCTCGCATCCGTCATCCAGCGGCCGATGGCGTTTACCGAATTCTCAAAAGGAATTACCAGAAGGCCGGCAGCCTCCTTTAGCGGAGCCGAAGTGACCCCGGAAGCCAGTGTGGCGACGATGGCGCTGAGGCAGAACATAGTCATGACAGCCAGAAGATGTTTACTTTTTAAATGAAATCGAAATCGAAACTTTTTTTTCAGGTTTTTCATGGATAATACCCCTAAAAAATCATAATTTGCGCTGTTTAACAGGCTGAGCCCAGCGACTGAGCTCACGGTTATGTATAATCTTCTCCAGTCCGTTTACAGAAGAGGTCTCATAGAGATCCGACAATTTGAATGAAAATCCTGTATAGCTCGCAAGATAATTGTCTATATACGGAAGACGCGTACTGCCGCCGGTAAGATGGATCCCCTCCCTGGCTATATGATAGGCGATCTGCGGCGGCGTCCTTTCAAGAAAGGTTTTCATCTCGGAAGCGATCTGGTTCACACAGTCCATGATCCCGGCGTTTACAACATAACCGGAAATCACCTCTTCCCGGGGAAGCCCCGAGACACTGTCGATCCCAACCACCTTCCTGGCGTCTTTACGCTGATCGTTCAGTCTGCCCATGGCCAGCTTCAGCCGCTGAGCTGTCCTTGTGCCGATCTGGAGATTATATCTCTTGCGGATTTCCCCGCAGATGGCTTCGTTCATCTGATAACCGCCCACAGGGATCTTTTTTGCGATAATGATCTTCCCGCCGGTAATAATGGAAAACTGCGTGCTCTGGGCTCCTATATTTACCAGCATGCTGCCCTGATCTTTTTCAAGGTCAAGACCCATGGCGATGGCGTCCGCGACGGGCGCTTCCACCATATATACCCTGTTCTGACGGAGCCAGTTCCCGTTTACAACATGGTAATAGGCGCGTTTTTCTATGGCGGTCATATCCAGAGGAACGGAAAAGTACATATCCGATCCTATACCCAGAAAACGGTCGATCTTCTTCATCATGCTGTAGAGGGTGATCTCCTGAAGCTCAAGATTGGCTATCATGCCAAAAGCCATCGGCGAATTAACAACGATGTCGGCTGGCGCCTTTTCTGACATATCGTATGCTTCATTGCCCACGGCGATGATCCTGCGTCCTCTGGACGCAATCATATTTTTTTCGATGTATGTTTTGTTTCTGAGAAACGAATAAACTTTAATACTGCTGCTTCCCAGGTCTATTCCATAGGTTTTTCTTAACAGCATAAATCTGCCCCTTTATTTCTATCACCCGACGATCCCCTGCTCTTTCAGGCTGACAAAGGACCTGTCTCCGATGATAATGTGATCCAGAAGCCGGATCCCCAGAATCTCCCCTGCCTGAAGGATCCTTTTCGTAATATCGATATCACATCCGCTGGGTGCCGGATCGCCGCCCGGATGATTATGGACCAGGATCAGACTGACCGCATGGCACCGGACCGCCTCCAGATAGATCTCTCTTGGAGTGACAAGGGTGGCGTTCACCGTGCCTTTGGATATCATCCGCTCTGAAAGAAGATGATTCTGATTATCCAGCATCATACATATCATAAGTTCCTGTTCCTGATGCCGGAGCTGCTCCATATAATACGCGGCAATCGATTCCGGCTGATGAAAACTCAGCGCCGGCTTTGCTGACGCTCTTGCGATCCTTTTGGAAAGCTCGCCGATACATTTAAGCTGTACCGCCTTCACCTTGCCTACTCCGCGTATTTTCCGCAGTTCTTCAAATGAAATATGAAGGATTCCGGAAATTCCCGGATAGGAAGAGTTCTTCATATGATTCAGGATCTCATTGGCCAGTTTCAGAGAGGAACTTCCTCTGGTCCCGCATCTTAAGATCACTGCGAGAAGCTCGCTGTCGCTGAGGGCGCTCTCGCCTTCCCGGATACATTTCTCATATGGTCTCTCTTCAGCCGGTATCTCTTTGATTGTATAATTCATAGCTCCGTCCGCTGCTCTCTCATGCAGAAACCGGAAAGAATCAAACTTAATTTTAACATAAAAAGAGAGAGATGTACACTCTCTCCTAGGAATTTTTATTTTTTTCACAAATCCATTCCGCAGTGCGGATCCCGTCCATAGCCGCGGAGGTAATGCCTCCGGCGTATCCCGCGCCCTCTCCGCAGGGATAGATTCCCTCCACGTTGGACATTCCGTTCCTGTCCCTTACCAGGCGTACCGGGGATGACGTCCGGCTTTCCACGCCGCTTAACAGGGCGTCCTCCCTGTCAAAGCCTTCGATTTTCCTTCCGAAAGCCGTAATACCCTCTTCAATGGAATCTCCGATCACCTTAGGAAAGATGGAACGAACGTCAGAAAGGGTGTATCCGCCTTTTATCGCGGGACGTATGCCTCCGAGGGCTTCGCTTGGCCTGCCCTCTTTATAATCCTTGAAAAGCTGCACCGGAACTTTGCCTTTTCCTGCCTCCCAGGCCTTCTTTTCCAGTTCCCTCTGAAAAGCGACGCCGCCAAGGGGACCATCCTCCGGAAAATCTTCCGGCGATACAGTAACGATCAGGGCGCTGTTGGCGTTTTCGCCGTCCCGCGCCTGATAGCTCATCCCGTTTACAGCCAGCATCCCCTCTTCTGAAGAGGCGTTGACCACATAGCCGCCCGGACACATACAGAAGGAATAAACTCCCCGTCCGTTATTGCAGGTATGGGTCACTTTATAACTGGCAGCTCCGAGGAT
>CALWGI010000037.1 GCA_944380045.1 uncultured Blautia sp. | reverse complement strand
TCAGGAATTTTGATTCCCTGCGCGGAAGCCGCCGCAAGAATCGTATCTTCCAGATTAAAATCAAGATCTTTTTCTGATTCAGAAACTTCTACTTCCGCCTGCGGAAGTACAATATCGGGAGCTTTCGGAACTTCACTGTGAAGAGGATTCTTTATTCCCAGATTCTTCATAGCTTCCGGAATCTCCAGTTCAGGAAGCTTTTCTTTTAAAGTTTCCTCTTCTTTATCCTCAGAAGCGTCCCCGGAAGCATCCAGAGCTTTCTCGAATATATCCTCAGCCTCTTCTTCCTGTTCTTCTTCGGCTTCTTTTTCCTCTTTTGCCGCTTCTTCGGAACTTGCTTCTTCAGGCTCGAGATAAGGAGCGTCCGCCGGTTCTTCCTCAGAGGTAATGTCTTTAATCATTTCCTCCTGCTCCTGATCTTCCTTCATTTCCTCTTCTTCTTTTGTAAGGTCTTCCTCCGTATCTTTCTTTCTTCCGTTGAAGATATCGCGGATTCCCTTGGAAATTTTCTCCTGAAGACTCTCCGCACTGTTTACATCTCTTTCATCAATGCGGACGCTTTCAATAACAGGAGCG
The DNA here is from genome assembly GCA_944380045.1 of uncultured Blautia sp. Taxonomy (GTDB): domain Bacteria; phylum Bacillota; class Clostridia; order Lachnospirales; family Lachnospiraceae; genus Blautia_A. Next base: position 15,373 of record CALWGI010000037.1, on the reverse strand, counting down.
TCTTCCTCTGAAGAATCTTCTTTTTTGTCCTGATCTTCTTCCTGCTCTCCCGCTGCTGCCTGATCGACAGATTTGAGCTGCGGAACAAACTGGCTTTCGTATTTTTCTTTTTCTTCGCCTGTAAGCTGTCCCATCCTGTTCTTCAGATCAAGAGCCTTCATTACATATCTGCCCTCGCTGAACCAGAGGATCATCTCATTACAGAGAGCCAGGCATTTTTCTTTATCTCCGTTCTGATAGTAAAGTCTGGCAAGCTCATATGACCAGCGCTCAGTAAATTCTCTCTCTTTATAATCTTCCAGTATCCTTATCTGTTCATCGAGAGGAGCCTGGCTTACTTTGGCAATCTTATATTTCAGAATATACTGTGTGCTGTCGTTGGGAGCCACTTCCAGATATTCCTCATAAAACTCATTTGCCTCTTCGATATCTTTCATTTTCAGAGATACTTCGATCAGCCTGTAAAGGATATTCTTGCCTATAGGAGCTCTGTGATAAGCAAGCAGGAATATTTCCTTACTGTCCTCATACCTCTTATTGGCTGCGTAAATTTCACCTACTACACATAAGTTACGCACATTTTTTACGCGTCGCCAGTCAATGCTGTCTACAACCTCCATCGCCCCTTTATAATCTTTTTCATCAACGAGGCGGTTGATCTCTTCCATTTTTATGCGAAATTCCTCTTTATCCAATATAATCACCAACTTTCCAGAATTACAATCAGTTTATCATAAGCTATATTTCTTGTCAAAACACTTTATGTTTTATGAACAGGATTAAAAACTTCTCCCTTAATTACCCGGAATACCTTGTTGATATGAAACTGATGACTGACAAAATCATCCAGACCGGTACAGGTGATCAGCGTCTGGATATCATGAATGCTGTCCAGCAGATATGTCTGTCTGTTTCCATCCAGTTCAGAAAGGACATCGTCAAGAAGAAGGATCGGCGTGTCCTTTATTTTTTTCTTTACAAGATATATTTCCGACAGTTTAAGAGAAAGAGCCGCCGTCCTCTGCTGTCCCTGGGATCCGTATCTGCGTATATCCACGCCGTTCACCATGAAACACAGATCGTCTCTGTGAGGGCCCGCAGACGTCATTTTCAACCTGATATCCTTATCCCTGTTCCTCTCAAGTATCTCTTCAAAAGACTCAGGCTCTGCGCTGGGTTCATAGATTACTTCCGGTATCTCCTCCCCTCCCGTCAGATTCCTGTGAATCTCACTTATTACAGAATTCAGCTCCTCTACGAATTCTCTTCTTTTTTCGATTATTTTTTTACCGTATCTCAGAAGCTGGACGTCCCACACATCCAGCGTATCCTTCAGTCCCGGATTGATATAAATATCTCTGAGAAGCTTATTCCTCTGATTTACAATATGATTATAACCCGCCAGATCCGTCAGATAAATCTTGTCCAGCTGGCATAATTCCAGATCCAGAAACCTTCTTCTCTCCCCCGGTCCGTTTTTGATGATATTAAGATCTTCCGGAGAGAAAAAAACAAGATTCACAATTCCGAACAGTTCTCTGGCCTTCCGTACAGGAAGTCCGTTTACAGCAGCTCCCTTGGATTTGTTTTTCCTGAGATGCATATCGATTTTGTAGGAAATCCCGTCTTTCATTACTTTCATTCTGATATGGGCTTCCTCTTCTCCGAAACGGATAATTTCCCTGTCCTTGCTCCCTCTGTGTGATTTAGTCGTTCCGCACAGATATATAGATTCCAGAATATTTGTTTTTCCCTGGGCGTTATCGCCGTAGAAAATATTTGTTCCCTGATCCAGACTGAGTTCCAGATCCTGGTAATTTCTGTAATTTTTTAATTGTACAGTTTCAATATACATATTATCTGGTCACTTTTATTTCTTCGTCCTGAAAGGAAATAATATCTCCTTCGTAAACCTTTCTGCCGCGTCTCTGATCTGTCTCTCCGTTTACTTTTACAAGACCTTCCTGAATGACGTGCTTGGCCTCTACTCCGTCATAAACAACTCCTGCAAGTTTTAAAGCCTGGCCAAGTTTAATGAATTCATCCCTGATCTTTATCTCCATACCGATTCTCCTTATCTTGTCTGATTCTGGCTTATATTTACCGGAAGGATCAGATATGTGTAAGTCTCCTCGTCATCTCTTATAAAACACGGCGCCTTCGGATTCATAAGATACATATGGATTGTCTCGTCGTCTATAACTTTCAGAGCGTCGATCAGGAATTTCGGATTAAATCCTATCACAATATCCTTGCCGTCTTTTACAATATCAATCTCTTCGTTCATGGAACCCATGGAAGAATTGATCTTCAGTTCCATCTTATCGTCTGTGATCTCGATTACGATAGGCTTCTTGTCCCCTTCTCTCACGAGAAGCGTCGCCCTGTCGATACAGTCCAGAAATTCTTTTTTATTAATGCTGAGTTTCGTATCGTAATCACTGGAAAGCATCTGGTCGATTCTGAAATATTCGCCTTCTATCAGACGGGAGACAACCAGGGTCTGATTAAACTCAAAAAGTATATGGTTTTTGGTAAAATAGATACTTACCTGCTCGTCAACTTCACCTGAAAGGATTTTGCTGATTTCATTAAGTGTCTTTCCGGGAACGACAATCTTTTTGTCAGAATATTCTCTTTTAAGAGGCATTCTTCTGATGGATATACGATGGCCGTCCAGAGAGACTATTTTCAGACAATTATCCTTTATCTCAAAAAGTTCTCCCGTCATCAGACGGTTGTTGTCATTGGCGGCGATAGAAAACAGAGTCTGTCTGATCATTTCCTTCAGTGTAAACTGTGAGATCGTCAGGCATTCTTCTCTTTCTATTACAGGAAGATACGCAAAATCTTCTCCCTCTTTTCCGGGAATTGTAAATTTCGCTTTTTCACATGTAATAGTTGCCACATAATTACTGTCTGTTGCAATAGTTACTTCATTATCCGGAAGTCTTCGGATGATTTCATAGAATATCTTCGCGTCGAGAGCGATCATGCCTTTTTCGGCAATCTGTCCTTCAACGATTGTTTCAATACCGAGTTCCATATCGTTCGTTGTAAATTTAATCTGACTTGCAGTTGCGTCGATCAGTATGCATTCCAGAATCGGCATGGTTGTTTTAGAAGGAACGGCTTTCAGAGAAATATTTACGCTTTTCAGCAGGTCAGCTTTTGAACAGATAATTTTCATATTGTGTATAACTCCCTTCCTGTTTGAAAAATGCCTTTATAAAAAAATATATAAAAGAAATCCGTCTTAGCCTCCTTAGGGGATGTGAATATGTGAAAAAGTCCCTTAAAGGCTGTAAAATAAAGATTTTCAAACTGTATAAAGCAGTGTAAAACCAGGCTGCAGCTATGTGGATAACCTGTTTACGTCTGTGGATTAATCTTTTTCTTTAATGTTTCGATAGAGTTTCTGAGGCTGTTGTTAGTCTCAATTTCTTTTTCAATTTTTTCTATTCCGTGCATTACTGTCGTATGATCTCTGTCTCCCAGATTTTTGCCGATCGTCTTAAGAGAAGTGTCTATGATATCCCTGCAGAGATACATGGCGATCTGTCTCGGCATTACGATCTTGGAGCTTCTTTTGTTTCCGCACAGGTCAGCGACAGTTACATGATAATGTTCCGCAACTACCGAAATGATATATTCGGGAGTGATGATCTTATGCTGATCAGGTGAAATAATATCTTTCAGGGCCTGCTCGGCAAGTTCCAGGGTCACTTCTTTTTTCTCCAGTTTGGAGCTTGCCATTACTTTGTTGAAGGCTCCCTCCAGTTCCCGGATATTTGATTTAATGTTTGTCGCTATGTATTTGATGACTTCCTCGCTGATATTATAGCCTTCCTGTTCTTCTTTCTTGTGAAGGATGGCCATCCTGGTCTCGTAATCGGGAAGTGTGATATCCGCGATCAGTCCCCACTCGAATCTGGAACGGAACCTTTCTTCCAGTATCTCCATATCTTTCGGAGGTTTATCCGACGATATGATGATCTGTTTCTTTGCTCCGTGAAGGCTGTTGAAAGTATGGAAAAATTCCTCCTGAGTGGATTCTTTTCCGATAATAAACTGTATATCGTCTACAAGAAGAACGTCGATATTTCTGTATTTTTCACGGAATTTTGACATCGCGGAATTATTTCCGTTACGGATGGTCTCGATCAGCTCGTTGGTAAATTCCTCGCTGGTAACATAGAGAACTTTGCTGTTCTCGTCATGTTCAATAATATAGTGTGCGATGGAATGCATCAGGTGGGTCTTGCCCAGTCCCGCTCCTCCGTAAATAAAAAGAGGGTTATAGGTATCCCCCGGTGATTCCGCAACTGCCAGCGCGGCAGCCTGGGCAAATTTATTATTGCTTCCTACAATAAAAGAGTCAAAAGTATATTTCGGATTCAGATTCGCCTCTTCGCAGCGCTGTTCCCTGAGGGAAAGAGCCGGAGATTTTTCGGAGGAAGGCGTTTTCTTCTCAGGCACGTCCTCCGGAAGTACGAAATTGATCTCGCAGCTTTTCATTCCGGTCACTTCGCAGATCGTTACCTGAAGAGGAAGCTTGTATTTCTTGCTGATGATATGGATCATAACCATCTGTTCGGAAGGAACAAGGATCGTGACGACATTGTCCTTTACCTCGTATACTTTCAGAGGCTTCAGCCATGTATCAAAGGAAACATCAGCCACATCATATTCTACTTTTACTGTCTGCAGAATTTCATCCCATTTTTCTATTACTTTATCCATGTTATGTTCTCCCGGTTCCTTATTTACGATCATTTAGACATAAATATCCTTATATATATTATAATAAATAAAGTTTTTTAGCAATGCTTATTTGTATATTTTGTTATCCACAATTATCCACATGTGGATAATGTGGGAGATATGGATAACTTCCTGATAGTTTACATAATCAATTAAAAAGTGGATAACTTCCGGTGTGGAATGTGTATAACATTTTCCACTTAAAAATCATTGTAAAATTAAGGCGTTTATAAACAATATGTGTAAAAATAAGTCGGATTTTGTGGATGAATTGTTAGTCAACTTGTGAGTTATCCACAAGTTATCCACAAAATGTGGATAAACTTACGTAAACCGTATTTTTCCACAAAAGCCTGTTGAAAGAAAAAAATCCTTTATTTAAAGGGAAAAAATAAGTTTTTTTGCTTGACGAACAGGGGCATTATGAATATAATTGAAATGATGTTCTATGAGAAGATTCAGAAAAATAAGGGAAAATAGATAAGGGAGGTGCTTTACCTATGAAAATGACATTTCAGCCGAAAAAGAGATCCAGAGCTAAGGTTCACGGCTTCAGAGCCCGCATGAGCACAAAGGGCGGACGTAAAGTTTTAGCTGCAAGAAGATTAAAAGGAAGAAAGAGCTTATCAGCATAAGACCGCATTTATGTGGTCTTTTCTTCTATAATTTATTTTTGTCCGCAGAAAGGCGGGACAGGACCGGATGATCCTGCGGAAATAAAAAAGGAGGATTCGATGAAATATTCAGAGTCCTTGAAGAAAAACAGAGATTTTCAACACGTATACAGACATGGAACATCGCAGTCAAATCGGTATCTGGTGATGTATGTACTGGAGAATCAGTACAATAAGAATCGTTTGGGAATATCAGTAAGCAAAAAAGTAGGGAATAGTGTGGTACGCCACAGAGTCACCAGGTTGATCAGAGAGAGTTATCGGTTAAATGAAACAGCCTTTGACAGAAATCTTGATATTGTTGTGATCGCGAGACCTTCCGCGAAGGGAAGAAGTTTTCGGGAAATCGAGAGCGCCCTTCTGCATCTTGCGGGAAAACATCATATAAAGGGTGAAAAGAATGAAAAAATTTCTTATTAAAATGATACGTCTCTATCAAAAATATTTATCGCCGATGAAGAGAACAAAATGTCCTTATATTCCCACATGTTCTCAGTATGGTTTGGAGGCAGTTGAAAAATATGGCGCTTTAAAGGGAGGATTGCTTGCTTTATGGAGAATATTAAGATGCAATCCTTTTTCTCACGGAGGATATGATCCCGTGCCATAATGCCGAAATGGAAATCCCCCGGAGGGATACCTATCTGCCGAATAAGGCAATCAGGAGGAAATGAAATTGGAATTGATATTAGCTACCAAGAGCAGTACGCCGATCATCGGTCAGATCTCAGTAGTCATGGGATGGATCATGAACGGTATCTACAAAGTATTTGACAGTCTGTTCGGAATTCAGAACCTGGGTCTTTGTATTATCATATTCAGTATTCTGATCTATCTCCTTATGACTCCGCTTCAGATCAAACAGCAGAAGTTCTCCAAACTTACTTCTGTTATGTCTCCGGAGCTTCAGAAGATCCAGAAGAAATACCAGGGAAAGAAAGATCAGGCGTCCATGCAGAAGATGCAGGAGGAGACATCCGCTGTTTATCAGAAATACGGCGTATCTCCCACAGGAAGCTGCGTGCAGCTTCTGATCCAGCTGCCCATTCTGTGGTCACTGTGGCAGGTTATCCAGAATATCCCCGCTTATGTAGGAAGCGTTAAGAATGTATTCGACGGACTTGCGACACAGATCATCGGAGTAAACGGCTATACAGATCTGATCCAGAATTTTATCACAGACAATAAAATGTCCAGAGTCAGACTGTTCCTGGAAAATGAAAAAGCGACTACAGATTCGGTGATCGACTTCTTATACGCGCTTTCTCCCTCTCAGTGGGAAAAGCTTGCGGATATGAACCAGTTTTCCGGATTTTCAGATTTAATTGACAGCACAGCGTCAAAAATCGCGGATATGCAGACTTTTGGTGTTCTGAACATCGCGGAGCAGCCGTGGAACTATATTAAAACAGGTTCTGTGATCCTTGTGATCGCGGCTCTTCTGATCCCGATCCTTTCCTGGGCTACGCAGATGCTGAATATCAAGCTTATGCCCCAGGCTGCGGCGCAGCAGAACACAGACGACAGTACCGCAAATTCCATGGCGAATTCCATGAAGACCATGAACACAGTTATGCCGCTGATGTCCGCGGTATTCTGTTTTACCTTCCCTGTAGGTCTTGGTATCTACTGGATATCAAGCGCAGTGGTAAGAAGTATTCAGCAGCTTCTGATCAACCGTCATCTGAATAAGATGAATATCGACGACCTGATAAATGAAAATATGAAGAAAATGGAGAAGAAGAGAGAAAAGGCTGGCCTTCCTCCCCAGAAGATCACAAACCAGGCGCATCAGAGCGTAAAGAATATCAACAAAATTGAAAAAGGAAAAAGCGGTTCCGGTGAATCGGAACGTGCGAAAAAAGTTGAGGAATCTTACAGAAAAGCGGCAAACGCAAAACCGGGAAGTATCACGGCCAGAGCGAATATGGTAAGAGATTTCGACGAGAGAAATAAGAAGAAATAGGAAGGAACGGAGGGGTTCATCATGGATGAGTATATTCAGTTTTCGGCAAAAACAAAAAACGAAGCAATCACCAAAGCCTGTATTGAACTGGGAGTATCCAGTGACCAGCTGGATATTCAGGTGATCTCTGAAGGAAGTTCAGGATTTTTCGGATTCGGAAGCAAACCCGCGATCATTAAAGTGCGCAAACTGAAAGAAGTATCCGAAGACGCGGAAATAGAGAAAATTGTTGATTCTGTCAAGCTTGAATCTTTTAAGGAAGAAGAGAAAAAAGAGGCGCCGAAATCCGCGCCCAAAGCAAAACAGAATACAAAGACCGCCGACAGACCGGAACAGAAAAAAGAAGAGGCGAAAGAGGCAGAAGAAATAAAAGAATCCAGACCTCAGAAAGAAAAAAAGGCTAAACCGGTCAAAGAAAAAATCCAGAAAGAAAAACCTGTGAAAGAGCCGAAGGAAAAACCGGTAAAAGAAAAAACCTCAAAACCGGCAAGAGAGATTGAAATCCTTACAGATCCGGAAGAAATCAAGGACGTGGAGAACAGAGCTTCCGTATTCTTGAAAGATGTATTCGCATCCATGGATCTGGGAGAGGTGGAGATCACTTCCTCATATAATACAAAAGACGGATGTCTTGAAGTAAACTTTGACGGAGAGGATATGGGAATCCTTATCGGAAAAAGAGGACAGACGCTTGATTCTCTTCAGTATCTGACAAGCCTTGTGGTGAACAAAGGCAAATCCACCTATATCCGCGTTAAACTGGATACAGAGGATTACAGAAGAAGAAGAAAAGAAACTCTTGAGAATCTGGCAAGAGGAATCGCCTACAAGGTAAAGAAAACAAGAAAACCTGTGGTACTTGAACCCATGAACCCGTATGAGAGACGGATCATCCACTCCGCTCTTCAGGGAAATAAATTCGTGGAGACAGTGAGCGAAGGCGAAGATCCCTACCGTCATGTGGTAGTAAAATTAAAAAGATAATAGATAATAAATAAAAAAAATGTTATTCTAAGTGAAAGCGTGAATAACATTTTTTTTATGAAAACCTGTTTTATAGGGGAAATGAAGGGGCTGCAGGCAGCCTGTTATGAAAGGACAGATTATTATGGAGACAACGATCGCGGCGATTTCCACAGCCATGAGCGCTTCCGGGATCGGTATCGTGCGTATGAGCGGGCCGGAATCCATGGATGTGATTTCCAGAATATACCGTTCGAAGAACGGCGGAAAAAATATAAAAGAAGTAAAAAGCCATACGATCCATTACGGATATATTTTCGACGGAGAGGAAGTTGTGGACGAGGTCCTGGTAATGGTGATGAGGGCGCCCCGTACCTATACAGGTGAAGATACGGTGGAGATAGACTGTCACGGCGGCGTGTACGCGATGAAAAAAGTCCTGGAGACAGTTCTCAGAAACGGGGCTCAGATCGCCGAACCGGGTGAATTCACAAAGACGGCTCTTCTCAATGGCAGAATGGATCTGTCCCAGGCGGAAGCCGTTATGGACGTGATACAGGCGAAAAGCGCCGTTGCCCTGAAGAGCTCGCTGCAGCAGCTGAAAGGATCTGTTCTCCGTGCGATTAAAGAGATCAGAAGCTCTATTCTCTATCAGATCGCCTTTATTGAATCCGCTCTTGACGATCCGGAACATATAAGTCTGGAAGGATATCCGGAGAAATTAAGGAAGATCGTAGATGAAGAATATGAAAAAGTAGAGACACTTCTGAAGTCCGCGGACGACGGCAGGATGATACAGGAAGGGATCAAGACGGTGATACTGGGAAAACCCAACGCCGGAAAATCTTCTCTCCTTAATTTCCTCGTAGGAGAGGACAGAGCCATTGTAACAGATATAGCGGGAACGACGAGGGACACTCTTGAGGAGTATATCTCCCTTCACGGTATCAGTCTTCGGATCATAGATACTGCGGGAATCAGAGAAACGGAAGACGTGGTGGAAAAGATCGGCGTCGGAAAAGCGAAAAAAATGGCGGAAGACGCGGATCTGATCCTCTATGTGGTGGATTCCTCCCTTCCCCTGGACGAGAATGACAGAGAGATCATGGAGCTTCTTGGAGGACGGAAAAGTATTGTCATTTATAATAAAACAGATCTGGAATCCGCGGTAGATATAAAAGAACTGAAGGAAAAAACAGGAAGTCCTGTAATTCCTGTATCTGTGGTTGAGGAAACCGGGATCACGGAACTGGAGGAAACCATCAAAAAAATGTTCTTCCACGGGGAGATTTCCTTTGACAATGAAGTATATATTACCAACGCAAGACATAAAACCGCGCTGGAGGAGGCTCTGGAAAGCCTGAAAATGGTCAGGGAAAGCATAGAAACGGGAATGAGCGAGGACTTCTTTTCCATTGACCTTATGAGCGCATATGAAAGTCTTGGGAAGATAGTCGGGGAGTCTGTGGGAGAAGATCTGGTAAATGAGATATTCTCCAGATTTTGCGTAGGAAAGTAATTTAACAGGAGACGGCAGTCAGAATAGAAACGTCATCAGGAGGTTGTGTGATGGAAGGTAAGAGACTGGAAAAAAACTGCGACGTTGTTGTGGTGGGAGCCGGTCACGCGGGATGCGAGGCGGCGCTGGCGGCGGCCCGTCTGGGAATGGAGACAGTCATGTTCACAGTCAGCGTGGACAGTATCGCCCTGATGCCCTGCAACCCCAATATAGGGGGAAGTTCCAAGGGACATCTGGTAAGAGAAGTGGACGCCCTCGGCGGAGAGATGGGTAAAAATATCGATAAAACTTTTATTCAGTCAAAGATGCTGAATAAATCCAAAGGCCCCGCGGTTCATTCATTAAGAGCCCAGGCGGACAAGCAGGCCTACAGCACAGAGATGAGAAAAACTCTGGAAAATCAGGAGCATCTCACCATACGGGAAGGAGAAGTGACCAGGCTTCTTGCGGAAGAAGGAAATATAAAAGGAGTGGAGCTGTATTCCGGCGCCGTATACTGGTGCAGGGCGGTGATACTCTGTACGGGAACATATCTGAAGGCAAGGTGTATCTACGGAGACGTGAGCAACGCCACAGGTCCCAACGGACTGAAAGCGGCCAATTATCTTACAGATTCCCTGAAAGAGCTTGGAATTGAGATTTTCCGCTTCAAAACGGGAACCCCTGCCAGGATCGCGGGAAATACCATTGATTACTCGAAAATGGAAGAACAGTTCGGAGACGAAAGGATCGTTCCCTTTTCTTTTTCCACAGATCCGGAATCTGTACAGATCCGGCAGAAATCCTGCTGGCTTACCTATACCAACGAAAAGACTCACGAGATCATCCGCAGTAATCTTGACAGATCGCCCCTTTATTCCGGGGTGATCGAGGGAACAGGACCCAGGTACTGCCCTTCTATTGAAGACAAGGTGGTGAGATTCGCGGATAAAAACCGCCATCAGGTATTTATCGAGCCGGAGGGACTGTATACAAACGAAATGTATATAGGAGGAATGTCCAGTTCCCTTCCCGAAGACGTACAGGACGCCATGTATCACTCTGTTCCGGGACTTGAGAACGCGAAGATCGTGAAAAACGCGTACGCCATCGAATACGACTGCATCAATCCAAGACAGCTTTATCCCACACTGGAATTTAAAAATATAAAAGGGCTTTTCAGCGCGGGACAGTTTAACGGAAGCTCGGGATATGAGGAAGCTGCGGCCCAGGGGCTGATCGCGGGTATCAACGCGGCCATGAAACTGAAAGGACAGGAAATGCTTATTCTGGACCGTTCCGAAGCGTATACGGGAGTGCTGATCGACGATCTGGTCACAAAAGAAAATCACGAGCCTTACAGGATGATGACAAGCCGGGCGGAATACCGCCTTCTTCTGCGGCAGGACAACGCGGATCTCAGGCTTCGTGAAAAGGGATACAGAGTGGGACTGATCGATGAGGAGACTTATCAGAAGACTCTGGAAAAAGAGAGGGCCATCGAGGCTGAGATAAAGAGAACAGAGCACGCCACCATAGGAGGAACTCCCGAGGTTCAGAGACTTCTGGAAGAAAAGGGAAGCACTCTGCTGAAATCGGGGACTACCATTGCGGAACTGATCCGCCGTCCGGAACTTACCTATGAGGATCTGGCGCCCATTGACAGGGACCGTCCGGATCTTCCCTGGGATGTTACGCAGCAGGTGGAGATCAATCTGAAATATGAGGGATATATCAAAAGACAGATGAAGCAGGTGGAACAGTTCAAAAAACTGGAAGCGAAAAAAATTCCTGAAGATCTGGATTACGAACAGGTGGGAAGCCTGCGTATTGAGGCAAGACAGAAGCTTGAGGCTTACCGCCCGGTATCCATCGGACAGGCTTCCAGGATCTCTGGGGTATCTCCCGCGGATATCTCCGTTCTTCTTGTCTATCTGGAGCAGTACAGAAGAAAATCCACAAAAGAATCATAGAATGTGGAAAACAGAAGGGAAGCTGTACGCCGGAATGTGGAAAACCTCTAAAATATAAGGAGCGGCAGAAAAATGGGATATGATTTAAGTATACTGGAACAAGGCTGCGCGCAGCTTGACATCTCTCTGGATGATATTCAGAAAAAACAGTTTACGGATTTTTATGAATTTCTTGTAGAAAAAAACAAAGTAATGAATCTCACCGGGATCACAGATTTTCAGGAGGTTCTGGTAAAGCATTTCCTGGACAGCCTGTCCTGTGTGAAGGCTTTGGATATGAAGAAGGTTAAAAGTATGATAGACGTGGGAACAGGAGCCGGATTTCCCGGCGTTCCTCTGAAGATTGCGTTTCCACATCTGGAGGCCTGTCTTCTGGATTCCCTGAAAAAAAGAGTGAATTTTCTGGAGGAGACTTTCCGTCTCCTTGATCTGGAAGATATAAAAGCCGTCCACGGACGGGCGGAGGAATATGCCAGAAACAAAGATTACAGAGAATCTTTCGACCTCTGCGTGTCCAGGGCGGTTTCCAACCTTGCCACGCTCGCGGAATACTGCCTGCCCTATGTGAAAAAGGGAGGATATTTTATTTCCTATAAATCCGGAGCGGTAAAGGAAGAGGCGCAGCAGGCGGAAAAAGCGGTTAAGGTTCTGGGAGGAAAAATAAAAGACATCATCTACTTTTCTCTCCCGGATTCGGAAATACAGCGATCCCTGGTGGTGATCGAAAAAATATCCCCCTGTCCGGGACGTTATCCCAGAAAGGCGGGAACTCCGCAGAAAGAACCGATTTTGTAGGAGTTTCACAAATTCATCACAGATTTATCCGATTTTTATCACAACTTTTTCATAGAATATTCAAAGAGCAGTTACAAAAAATCTGCTCCCGGGGAAGATGTTTCCGGGTACCCCCTATCTCTGTTTCTCCCGGAGACATCTTCTTCTATGAGAAAAGGAGGAGACATCTGTGATCGAAGTAAACAATCTGGTCAAGCGATATGGAGACCATACGGCAGTTGACCACCTTTCTTTTAAGATAGAGAAAGGAAAAATCTACGGTTTTCTGGGCCCCAACGGCGCAGGAAAGTCTACTACCATGAATATTATCACCGGCTATATCGCCTCTACCGAGGGAACTGTATCCATAGACGGTCATGATATTCTCGAAGAACCGGAGAAAGCCAAGAAATGTATCGGCTATCTGCCGGAACAGCCGCCCCTTTATTTTGATATGACCGTTCTGGAATATATGAGGTTCGCGGCGGATCTGAAAAAAATCCCGAAAGACAAAAAAAATGAAATGATCGAAGAGGTCATGGATACGGTTAAGATTACAGATATGAAAAACCGTCTGATCAAAAATCTGTCCAAAGGATACCGGCAGAGAGTAGGACTTGCCCAGGCGATCCTTGGTTATCCGGAGGTGATCATTCTGGACGAACCCACAGTAGGACTGGATCCGAAACAGATCATTGAGATCAGAGATCTGATAAAAAATCTGAAACAGAAACATACGGTAATATTAAGTTCTCATATCCTTTCGGAAGTGAGCGCGGTCTGCGATTACGTGCTGATCATCTCCCACGGAAAGCTTGTGGCAAGCGATACCCCGGAGAATCTCAGTAAACTTGCGGCAGGTTCCAATAACCTGTCTCTGGTGGTAAAAGGGGATAAAGAAAAGATACGTATACTGCTGGGAGAGATTTCCGGCGTCAGGGATATTTCCATTGAAGGTTCCGGAGAGGAAGGGGAATGGAATGTGAAGCTGACAACAGAAGAACATACGGATATCCGCGAGGATGTGTTCTTCAAAATGGCGGAAAACAGGTATCCTATTCTCGAAATGCAGTCTAAGAAAGTATCTCTGGAAGAAATCTTCCTGGAACTGACAGAAGACGGCGCCGGACAGAAAAAAGAGAAAGATGCTGAACAGGAAAGCGACGATAAAGAGGGGGGAGAGTCATGACAGCTATTTATAAACGTGAATTGAGAAGTTATCTGACGTCCATGATCGGATACATTTTTATATTTTTTATCCTGCTTCTTACGGGAATCTATTTTTCGGCATATCAGCTGGGGGCTGCCTATCCGAAATTTGAATATACATTAAGCGCTCTCACATTTGTATTTCTTATCAGCGTACCCATCCTTACCATGAGGATACTGGCCGAAGAGCGGAAACAGAAAACAGACCAGCTTCTTCTTACGTCTCCCGTTTCCGTGGAAAAGATCGTAATGGGAAAATATCTGGCTCTGGTAACAATATTTGCCATTCCCATGGCGATCATCTGTTTCTATCCGCTTCTGATGACGAAATTCGGTACGGTTTCTCTGGGAATGGCCTATACGGCGATCCTGGGATTTTTCCTTCTGGGCTGCGCCAATCTGGCTATCGGAGTATTTATCTCCTCTCTTACAGAAAGCCAGGTGATCGCCGCGGTACTGACTTTTATACTTCTGTTTGCCTTTTATATGATGAACGGAATCTCCTCCTTCTTTTCCGAGGGAGCCCTGTCCACCTGCATCACATTCGGACTTCTGATACTGGCAGCCGCTATTATCATTTACACTATGATCAAAAACCTTCTGATCTCTGCAGTAGTCTGCGTGGCGGGAGAAGCCGTTCTGGCAGTTCTCTATATAGTGAATTCCGAATTCTTCGCGGGAGGCATCCAGAAGGTTCTGCAGGTATTTAATATCAGCGGCCATTTTGATAATTTTGCCAACGGGATTTTCGACATCAAGGGAGTTGTATATTTTCTTTCTGTAGTGGCTGTATGCGTCTTCCTGACCATTCAGTCTATTGTGAAAAGACGCTGGAATTAGGAGGCCGTGGATATGAAATTAACAGGGATATTTAAGAAAAAAAATAAAGATCAGAATGAAAAGAAACATATAAAAAAGGGTATTAACAAAAAGGCTCTGAAAAACGGTTCCTACAGTGTGGTTCTCAGTGTGATCTTCGTAGTGATCATTGTGGTGGTAAATCTCATTGTCGACGCGTTCCCCTCCACATATACGGAACTTGACGTCAGCGACCAGAAGTTATTCAGCATCGGGGACCAGACGAAGGATTTTCTGAAGGAACTGGATAAGGACGTAACGATCTATCAGATCGCCCAGAGCGGTTCCGAGGACGAAGCGGTTTCCAAACTTCTTAAGAAATATGAAGAAGCATCCGATCATATCAAAGTGGAAACAAAGGATCCTGTTGTGAACCCGAAATTTACTTCTGAATATACGGACGAGGAGGTAAGTTCCAACAGTCTGATCATCGTCTGCGGCGACAGAAGCAAGGTTGTGGATTACAATAATATATACGAAAGCTCTATTGATTATAATACCTACAGTTATACTACAAGCGGATTTGACGGCGAGGGACAGATCACGAGCGCTATTTCCTATGTGACGTCCGAGAATCTTCCGGTTCTCTACACTCTTGACGGACACGGGGAAAAATCCCTGGATTCCACGCTTCAGGAGGATATTGAGAAAGCAAATATAGAGATTAAATCTCTGAACCTTCTTACAGAAGAAA
>CALWGI010000036.1 GCA_944380045.1 uncultured Blautia sp. | reverse complement strand
CTTCTCATGATCCTTGTCCCGGAACATTCCGAAGATATAGCGCAGCGTCCTGCCGGAAAAATACTGTTCCAGAGAAGACTTAAGTTCCCTGGCCGCCGCGGGATTATGCGCGCCGTCCAGTATCACCGCGGGATTTTTACGGATCACGGTAAATCTCCCTCTCCAGACAGTTTCCCGCATACCTTCATAAACGTCGGAATCTGCGATCTTATACCCCAGTTCCCGCAAAGCGTTCACGGCTTCCAGCGCCGTCATGGCGTTCTGGATCTGATATCTTCCCGCAAGAGATATCTCTACATCTTTCCAGTTCCGGTAACTGAGTTTCTGCCTGTCCCATCCATACACAACATCAGACAGAGATTCCTGATCCACTGTATGAAGCGTACATTCTTTTTCTCTGCATGTCTTTTCGATCACTTCCATCGCCTCAGCTTCCTGCTGCGCGGACACCACAGTGGTATGCGGCTTGATGATGCCGGCCTTCTGTCCTGCTATTGCGGCGAGCGTATCGCCCAGAAACTCCATGTGATCCATGCTGACAGGTGTCAGGATCTCAAGAACTGTGGTCCGGACAATATTGGTGGCGTCAAGCGTTCCTCCCATACCGGTTTCCAGCACGACAATATCGCAGTTCTGTTCCGCGAAATACAGCCATGCCACAGCCGTCTCCGTTTCAAAGGATGTGGGATGACACAGGCCGTCCCTCTCCATATCCTCCGACGCGTCTCTGACAATTTCCGTAAGACGGGCAAGCTCCTCTCTTCCGATCCTCTCACCGTCAACCTGAATCCTTTCACGATAAGAAAAAAGCGTGGGGGAAACATATCGGCCCGTCCGGTATCCGGCTTTCTTAAGGATGGTGGAAAGATAAGCCAGCACAGAACCCTTGCCGTTGGTTCCCGCTATATGGATAAATTTCAGTTTATCCTGGGGATTCCCAAGCCTTCTCATCAGCTCCCTGATACTGTCAAGTCCGGGTACGCTGCCATATTTTGTGACCTCAGTTAAATATTTTCTTGCTTCTTCGTAATTCATAATCATTCCTGTAGTAAACATTCTCCGATCGTTATTCTTACAAACCGAGAGGTTCATCAGTAAACTGATGAACCTCTCCTGACTTGGGATCAGAAAATCTCAAGCATATTATTCTTATGCATTCTTCTCAGCGATAGCTGCCTGAGCTGCTGCCAGGCGAGCGATCGGAACACGGAACGGTGAGCAGGATACATAGTCAAGACCGATCTTGTTGCAGAATTCTACAGAAGACGGATCTCCGCCGTGCTCGCCGCAGATACCTACATGCAGGTTCGGGTTAACCGGTTTGCCCAGTTCGATAGCCATCTTCATCAGCTTGCCAACGCCAACCTGATCCAGTTTCGCGAACGGATCGTTCTCGAAGATCTTCGCATCATAGTATGCGTTCAGGAACTTGCCTGCGTCGTCACGGGAGAATCCGTATGTCATCTGGGTAAGGTCGTTTGTACCGAAGCAGAAGAAGTCAGCCTCTTTAGCGATCTCGTCAGCTGTCAGAGCTGCTCTCGGGATCTCGATCATGGTACCAACCTCATATTTCAGGTCGATGCCTGCAGCCGCGATCTCAGCGTCAGCTGTCTCAACAACGAATTTCTTAACATATTTCAGCTCTTTGATATCGCCTACAAGCGGGATCATGATCTCAGGATGAACATCCCAGTCTGCATGAGCTTTCTTCACGTTGATAGCCGCGCGGATAACAGCCTTGGTCTGCATCTTGGCAATCTCCGGATAGGTAACTGCCAGACGGCATCCACGATGACCCATCATCGGGTTGAACTCATGGAGAGAATCAATGATAGTCTTGATCTGATCAACAGTCTTGCCCTGTGCGTCAGCCAGTTTCTTGATGTCCTCTTCCTCAGTGGGAACGAACTCATGAAGCGGCGGATCCAGGAAACGGATGGTAACCGGGTTGCCTTCCAGAGCTTCATACAGCTTCTCGAAGTCTCCCTGCTGTTCCGGAAGGATCTTCTCCAGAGCTGCTTCTCTCTCTTCTACTGTCTCAGAGCAGATCATCTCACGGAATGCGTCGATTCTGTCGCCTTCGAAGAACATATGCTCTGTACGGCACAGACCGATACCTTCTGCGCCCAGCTCACGTGCTTTCTTAGCGTCAGCCGGTGTATCTGCGTTTGTACGAACCTTCATGGTTCTGTATTTGTCAGCCCATGCCATGATTCTTCCGAATTCGCCGGCGATAGTAGCGTCTACAGTGGGGATGATTCCGTCGTAAATGTTACCTGTTGTACCGTCGATGGAGATCGGATCTCCCTCGTGGAATTCTTTGCCTGCAAGGGTGAATTTCTTGTTTGCTTCATCCATAGCGATATCGCCGCATCCGGATACACAGCAGGATCCCATACCACGTGCAACTACTGCTGCGTGGGAGGTCATACCGCCGCGGACAGTCAGGATACCCTGAGCGGATTTCATACCGGTGATATCTTCCGGAGATGTCTCGAGACGTACAAGAACGACTTTCTCGCCTCTTGCTGCCCATTCTACTGCGTCGTCAGCAGAGAATACGATCTTACCGCATGCAGCTCCCGGGGAAGCGCCAAGGCCTTTGCCCAGCGGAGTAGCAGCCTTCAGTGCAGCTGCGTCGAACTGCGGATGAAGAAGTGTATCCAGGTTACGCGGATCGATCATTGCCACAGCTTCTTCCTCTGTTCTCATGCCCTCGTCAACAAGGTCGCAGGCAATCTTCAGAGCAGCCTGAGCTGTTCTCTTACCGTTACGTGTCTGAAGCATATACAGTTTACCATGCTCTACAGTAAACTCCATATCCTGCATATCTCTGTAATGTGTTTCCAGAGTATGGCATACTTCCTTGAACTGTTTGAACGCCTCCGGGAACTTCTGCTCCATCTCGGAGATGTGCATAGGTGTACGAACACCGGCAACAACGTCCTCGCCCTGAGCGTTGGTCAGGAACTCACCGAACAGTCCGTTCTGGCCTGTAGCCGGGTCACGGGTAAATGCAACACCGGTACCGCAGTCGTCGCCCATGTTACCGAAAGCCATCATCTGTACGTTAACAGCTGTACCCCAGGAATACGGGATATCGTTGTCACGACGGTATACGTTTGCTCTCGGGTTGTCCCAGGAACGGAATACGGCTTTGATAGCGCCTACCAGCTGCTCCTTGGGATCTGTCGGGAAATCGGAACCGATCTTCTCTTTGTATTCAGCCTTGAACTGGTCTGCCAGCTCGTGAAGGTCATCAGCAGTAAGCTCAACGTCCTGCTTAACGCCTCTCTTCTCTTTCATCTGGTCGATCAGTTCTTCGAAATATTTCTTGCCGACTTCCATAACTACGTCAGAATACATCTGGATGAATCTTCTGTAGCAGTCCCATGCCCAGCGGGGATTGTTGGACTTCTCAGCCAGCACATTAACAACTTCTTCATTCAGACCAAGGTTGAGGATAGTATCCATCATACCCGGCATGGATGCTCTTGCACCAGAACGAACGGAAACAAGCAGAGGATTTTCTTTGTCACCGAATTTCTTACCGGTAACTCCTTCCATTTTGGTGATCGCTTCCATGATCTGAGCCATGATCTCGTCATTGATCTGTCTTCCGTCCTCATAATACTGAGTGCAGGCTTCTGTTGTGATTGTGAAGCCCTGGGGAACCGGAAGGCCCAGAGAAGTCATTTCAGCAAGATTGGCACCTTTACCACCCAGAAGGTTTCTCATTGTGGCGTTACCTTCTGTAAACATGTAAACCCATTTTGCCATTTTACGTCTTCCTCCTATAAATTTGTTCTTTAAACATAGAAAATGTTTTCTATACGCACATAATCATTGTATAGATTTCTTTCCCAATAGTCAAGGTCTAAGCGGTAAAAAGGGGAAAAACTTTGAAGATTTTCAAAGTTTTTCCCCTTATTCCGGTTCTTACATACCGCGTTTCTTTTTCAGGTTCAGTACAAGATGCCTGGGAAGGCCGTTCACCATGATCGGCTGATAGTCTCCCTGGATCAGCGGACTGATATAGTCCACAAAATCTTTCGTCACATAAGTGGCGTCACGGTTCATCCAGCTTCTGGGAACCAGTTTCTCTTCGTTCGCAATGCGGTGAACGTCATAGATCCCGGTTCTCGCCATGTAGGGATCGTCGGAAACACGGTCGATGACAACCATCTTGCCGGTGTCTCCTTCATCCGCGGCCTTCACAGCTGCTCCGCCCACCATGAAAGCCTCGTCGATATCCACTCTGGACGCCATATGGGAAGCGCTTCTCTGAAGGGTGGACAGCTCTACGGCTCTCGTCTTGCAGCCACATTCCGCAGCAAGGAAATTTGCAAGATATGTAGCTGTTCCGGTAAGCTGTTTATGCCCGAAAGCGTCCACATAGTCGCCGGAATTGCCAAGCTCACAGACGTATCTTCCGTCTTCCAGCCTGATGCCTTCGGATACGGCGATCACGATAGAGGATTTCTTCTTCAGGAGCTCTTTTACTTTCACAAGGAATTTGTCAATGTCAAAGGGAACCTCCGGAAGATAGATGAGATCCGGTCCGTCGCAGTCCTCCGTCTTGGCCAGGGCGGTTGCGCCGGTAAGCCATCCGGCGTTTCTTCCCATGATCTCCATGATGGTGATCATATTTTTCTTATAGGTAAGTCCCTGGGCGTCGCGGATAACTTCCTTGGTTGAAGCGCCGATATATTTGGCCGCGCTTCCGAATCCGGGGGTATGGTCGGTCAGAGCCAGGTCGTTGTCAATGGTCTTGGGCACGCCAAGGAATTTCTGTGTCTGGCCTGTAAGGATCGCGTAATCGGACAGTTTCTTAATGGTATCCATGGAGTCGTTTCCGCCGATATAAATAAACGCGTCGATATCAAGTTTGTTCAGGATCTCAAAGATCTTCTCATAGATGCCTTTGTCCTCGTGGATCTCCGGCAGTTTGAACCTGCAGGATCCGAGAAACGCGGACGGCGTTCTCTTCAGAAGCTCGATATCAAGTTCTGAATGGATCTGGGTTGACAGATCTATATACTGTTCGTCAAGGAGTCCCTGAATTCCGTGGAGCATACCGTACACCTTATCAAACCCGCGCTCGATCGCGTTTTTATAAACGCCCGCCAGACTGGAATTGATTACAGCCGTGGGCCCCCCTGACTGTCCTACAATGATATTTCTTTTTTTTGCCATCTTAGAAAACCTCCTCTTACTGATTTCATATAATTCTTCACTTTCTTCAGTGTATCAACTGGGAAATTTAAAGTCAATTGTAACTTGTCCTCTCCAAAGGACTATTCCGCCGTCAGAAGCTGCATGCCTCCCTGTGCAGTTCCGGAAACCGCAGGCGCTCCCTGGACATAGCGTATACTGATATCATTGTCCGCGATCTTCTCTACGCCGCCGACCATCTGTCTCAGACCCTCTTCTTTTGTGTACAGACACAACGTTCCGCTTTCTGTCGTATAGTCCTCTGACACAAGAACAGCAGCGCTTCCGTCTGGCAGCGCTTTCGCTTCGATAACCTTATCCGCGATTACTTCGCTCTGCGTACCGTCAAATGTCTTCAGGGTAAATACAAGATCCTGTCCCACTCTGTAATATAAACGGCCATCCGGTGCGACAAAACCATTGGTACCGTCATAATCAATCACGTCCGTGCCGGATTTCAGTACCAGGTTGACTCCCGCCTCATCATATTCCGCGTAAAACGGCCTGTCCTTTCCCGAATCAAGATAGAATGCCACATTTTCAGAAAGAATGGTAAGTTTTCCGTCCGGGTTCTCTGTTCCAAATTCCGTCAAAAGATATGCGCTGTCCCGTCCGTTTCCCAGCCCCCATGCTTTCGTGCCGTCCTGCGAGAAGAAGACAGAATTGATATTCTGTTTCTCCAACGGGATTTCTCTGCCGCCTGCCAGCAGATACGTGGTCTTTGCCTCAAAGTCTACGCCCTCCTCTTCTGCCGGCTTTTTGTATGCGATCATGTCTCCGTGGACGCCCACTGCCATTGCACGTTCCTGAACAGGCGTGATCCCCCCGTTTTCATATCGCCCTATCCCTGCGAATCCATCTGGTGTCGGTGTTTGAAAATAGATGCATCCGCTGGCGCCGACACGGGCAACCGCCCCCTCCATGTATGTCTCTTCCAATGGGAGCGGTCCCGGCTGTATCACACTAAAGAGGCCATATTCCGTATTTTCCAGAAGAAGTTTTTCTTCTCCAAGATTCTCACGGATATAAAGATTTCCATCCCTGCTGCCGATCAGCATCTGAAGATCCGCAGACATGTATTCCACTCTGTTCCAGTTTAACGGAACAGTTTCCCCACTCAGATCCAGAGTACGCATGCTCATCTGCGTGCTGCCGCGTTCCACCCAAAGCACATGCGTCTCTGCCGCGTTCACGAAAAAGGGGAAATTCTCCACATTGGACGCGATCTCCTGTGTATTGCCCGCCGCGTCGCTGATATAAAGAGTACCGTTGCTGCCCTTGAGCCAGACGATCCGATTGTCGGAGAGAATGCGGTGCATTACAGCGTCATCTCCAATCTTCACCGGCTCTTTCCCGCCGTCTCCCAGCGGTAGCGCCATCAGACGGTAGCTGCCCATACCGGTGTAATTTGACGCGTAACAGAGTACTGTTCCATCCGCGCTCACCTGCGTCGTACCGCTGTATCCGAAAAGCTCCTCCAGATTTTTTTCTGTGCCGAGATTCTGGATATTCCAGTTGTACCACCACTCCATCCAGGAGAATTCCACGGCATCGCCGCAGACATAAACTTCGGCGTTCTTTTCCTCTGAGGCGACGTCAATAATCCCCACATCTCCGCCGCCTAAAAAAGCGGCGTAGTTTTCCCGTGCGCTGTTCTGGCCGTCGTCTGCCTGTGCAAAAACAGGGTGAATACTTCCCAGTGCCAGTCCCAGACAACAGAGAATCGCCCCCATCAGACATCTCTTTTTCATATACCTGCTCCTTTCCTGATCCATTTCTATGATTATAACACATAAAACTATCTTTTTTCATTTTATTTATGTATAACATTCTCCTGATTGGAAATTTGCCGGTATGCATACTTTTCCCGCCAGCTGATATTTCAGGACTTCAATACAAAAACACGGACAAAATCCCAGCCCGGGAATATTCCCGGGCGGAGAAATCATCCGTATCTCAGGGGTTAAAATTCAAAATGTAAATTTATCCGCGAAATAAGCGTCCAGCTCGTCGATTTTGATACGAACCTGTTCCATGGTGTCGCGGTCGCGGACTGTCACCGCTCCGTCTGTCTCGGACTCGAAATCGTAGGTCACGCAGAACGGAGTTCCGATCTCATCCTGTCTTCTGTAACGCTTGCCGATATTGCCGCGGTCGTCGTACTCGCAGTTATATTTCTTACTGAGCTGCCGGAAAATCTTCTCTGCGCCTTCGTTCAGTTTCTTGGAAAGAGGAAGAACGCCGATCTTCACAGGAGCCAGCGCCGGATGGAAATGAAGGACGGTACGCACGTCGTTCTTCTCCGCGTCCAGTACCTCTTCGTCATATGCGCTGCAGAGGAAAGCAAGCACCATACGGTCGGCGCCGAGAGACGGCTCGATCACGTAGGGAATATATTTCTCTTTCTTCTCATCGTCAAAATAGGTGAGATCCTGTCCGGACACATTCTGATGCTGAGTAAGATCATAGTCTGTTCTGTCCGCAATGCCCCACAGCTCGCCCCATCCGAATGGGAAAAGGAATTCCACGTCTGTGGTGGCCTTGCTGTAGAAACTCAGTTCTTCTTTATCATGGTCGCGGTAACGCACCTCGTCGTCTTTCAGACCCAGAGAGCTGAGCCAGTCAAGACAGAATTTCTTCCAGTACGCGAACCACTCCAGGTCCGTGCCCGGCTCGCAGAAGAACTCAAGCTCCATCTGCTCGAACTCACGGGTACGGAAGGTAAAGTTTCCGGGTGTGATCTCGTTACGGAAGGATTTACCGATCTGGCCGATGCCGAAAGGAATCTTCTTCCTGGAAGTTCTCTGTACATTCTTAAAGTTTACAAAAATACCCTGGGCTGTCTCCGGTCTTAAATACACCGTATTCTTAGCGTCTTCCGTAACGCCCTGGAAAGTTTTGAACATCAGGTTGAACTGACGGATATCGGTAAAGTTGTGCTTGCCGCAGGTAGGGCAGGGAATCTCATGCTCTTTGATAAATTCCATCATCTTTTCCTGTGACCAGGCGTCCACGCTTCCCTCAATGGCGATCCCCTGCTCCTCACAGTAGTCCTCGATCAGCTTATCCGCGCGGAAACGCTCATGGCACTCCTTGCAGTCCATCAGAGGATCAGAGAATCCTCCGAGATGTCCGGACGCCACCCATGTCTGGGGGTTCATGAGGATCGCGCAGTCCACACCCACGTTATACGGAGACTCCTGGATGAATTTCTGCCACCAGGCGCGTTTAACATTATTTTTCAGCTCTACGCCAAGATTGCCGTAATCCCAGGTATTGGCGAGACCGCCGTAAATCTCGGAACCGGGATATACAAATCCTCTTGCCTTTGCCAGAGCTACGATTTTTTCCATTGTCTTTTCCATGGTATGCTATCTCTCCTAAATCTCATATTCGTTTTCAAATCTTTTTTATTATACTAGTATCTTTCTTCTTTTTCAACCTGCAATCAGCAAAAAAAGGAAGGGTTCTCCCTTCCTTTTTGCTGATTCTGCGCCAGACAGATCTGAACTTATGTGTGAACGTGATCAGAGTGTGATCTCCACCCACTTATCCTCCGGATAGTCCACTACAACACAGTCGTTGAAGTACGTACGCTCCGGAAGTACGATCAGCACATGAGCCAGTTCCTTATTCACCGGGATAGCGCTCAGATGCCATGCGCCCGTATTCAGGACCACCATGGTCCCACGCGGTACGAGAAATGCTTCCGTAAGCTCCGGAACCGGATCTTTTCCGGCGGGAGCCACATGAACGATCACATCATCGTCCAGACAGAGAACGCCTTCCTGTGTGTAATTGTGATACTCTGCGCTTGTTACCACCATTTTGTCCGGTTTATGAACAAGCAGCGGAGAAAAAGTGATCTGCATGTTTCCGGAACTGTGCATCTTCAGCCTGTCCTGATAGAAATCGCCCAGGCTGTAGCCCTCAGGATTCAGAAGATCTGTAAAACTTCCGAATTCTCTGAAGTTTTCCGCTGTGATTGGTTTTGCTTTGATCTGTTTCATGTAAATACCTCCCAATATGTATTTTATTTACTCATCAAGTCCAGGATCTCCAGACTTCTGAATTTTCTGTCTGTGTTTCTCTCTGTGTAAACATATATGATCCTTTTCAGTTCCCCCAGGACTTCCGGAGTTACCGTGAAAGTATAAAGTTTTCCCATAGGGGAGCTGACAATATAACGCATGGCGTATAACGCGGCTCCCGATATCCTGACCGCGTCCCGGGTTCTGCCGGCGCATTCCCCGCACAGGATCCCGTGATGTGTCTGGGAAAAGAAGCACGCGTCCTCCGGTATCTCATCCTTTCCGCAGGAAGCGCAGGAGACAAGTTCCGGGCAGTATCCCTGCTCCGCCATAGTCCGGAGTTCAAATATACAGCGCACCAGTTCATCGTCAACATGTGGATTCAGAAGGGCTTTCACAGTTACATAAAGAAGATTCATCATCTCCCTCTCGTCCGTCCCCTCCCGGCCGAAATAATCCGCCAGCTCAAGGAAATAGTAACCATAGTAAACTCCCGGCTGCATGGTCGCAAGTTCCACAAAATGATGGGAGACGCTGACCTGGTTCAGGTTATAGCTGCTCCTGCCTTCGTACAGAGTAAAGGTTCCGAAGACAAACGGATCAGCCGCCGCCATAAAGGGGCTGTTCACTCTTCTGGCTCCCCTGGCGAAGGCTGATATCTTTCCCCGCTCTCTGGTAAGGAGCACGATTCTTTTGTCATATTCCCCTACCGGCATGGCGGAGATCACCACGCCC
Organism: uncultured Blautia sp.; assembly: GCA_944380045.1. GTDB lineage: Bacteria > Bacillota > Clostridia > Lachnospirales > Lachnospiraceae > Blautia_A. The sequence continues at coordinate 6,198 of CALWGI010000036.1, read as the reverse complement.
TGAACGGTTATCAGATCACTCATCGCCTATATTTCCTTTTTATCGTATCCGAAATTTTTGATCAGGAAATCGCTGTCCCGCCAGTCTTTTTTCACCTTAACCCATAATTTCAGATTTACTTTCCCGTCCAGCATCCGTTCCAGCTCGAAACGCGCGTTGCTGCCGATTTTTTTCAGCATGGCGCCCTGCTTTCCGATGATAATACCCTTGTGAGAATCCTTTTCACAGATGATGGTGGCGTCTATATCCACAAGCTTTTTATTTCCCGGCCGTTCCTTCATCCTGTCAATGGCTACGGCGATTCCGTGAGGGATCTCCGCGTCGAGGGCGTGAAGCGCCTTCTCCCTGATGATCTCCGCCGCGATCTGTCTCTGGGGCTGGTCTGTAACGGTATCCTCGTCATAAAACATGGGACCGTAGGGCAGATATTTCAGGATACAGGGAATGATATCCTCTGTGTTCACTCCCCGCAGCGCGGAAACCGGAATGATCTCATCGAAATCATAAAGTTTCCGGTAAGTGTCGATCGCCCTGGCAATCTCTTCTTTGTCAACGGTATCCACTTTATTGATGATCAGGATCACCGGAAGATGCAGTCCGCCCAGCTGGCCGGCGATATGCCTCTCGCCGGCTCCGATAAAGGTGGTCGGCTCCACAAGCCACAGGATCACATCCACATCCTTAAGGGTCCTCTCCGCCACCTGGACCATGTATTCTCCCAGTTTATTCTTTGCCTTATGGATTCCCGGCGTATCCAGAAACACAATCTGTCCGTCCTCGCAGGTATAGACTGTCTGAATACGGTTTCTGGTAGTCTGGGGCTTCTTTGAGGTAATAGCGATCTTCTGTCCGATAAGGTGGTTCATCAGTGTGGATTTGCCTACGTTGGGCCGTCCGATAATAGCCGCAAAACCGGATTTAAAATTGTCTTTCATGTATTTCTCCTTAACAGGTGATCAGAGATTTGATTTCTCCGAACAGTTCTTTCTCTTTCTGTACCGCAGTCTCGCTTCCCACTACGCAGACGGATTCCTCCTCCAGCACCGCTTCAATAAGGGGGGCAAGATTATGAATGTCCTCCACTGTGGCCCTGAGGATCTCGTCCCGTTCCTTCTGCACCATTTCCTCCGTGACGCCGCAGAACCAAGCCGTCCTGGAAAGGCTTCCCTGCATCTGGGGCGTTCTCGGCACATCTTTGCCGCTGATGGTCCCGATGATATATTTCGTCATCTCCCGCTCGTCTGCCTGGAAGTTTCTCACATACTCGGGGATTCCCCGGTAAACGTCCAGCGTACGCTTCAGATGGGGATCGCGGTAAGATACGAAATAGCTCTCCCCGCTGCGCCTGAAACCGCACATACAGCCGTACGCGCCGCCCTTTACACGGAGATTGTTCCACAGATAATCGTAACTCAGCGCCACTTTCAGGATATTCAGCGCCCCGTGATAGGCAAGGCCTTTTCTGCGGAAATTGCCGGCCTGGGCGACGAACTGCACCTGTCCGGAAGTCATAAATCCCTCGTTTTTCTTTTCAAGAGGCATGGCCTCTGCGGAAAACTCTGCCGGTTCTGTATGAAGCGTCAGTTTCAACGCCTTTACCTGCTTCTGTACCTGTTCCAGAGATTCCTCTTCCCCCGTATAGCTTACCGAAAGGTTCTCCGGACGGAGGATCTGTACGGTAAGCGCCTTTAGCTTCTCTGCGATCTCATCTTTTCGCTGCTCGAATTCCTGTTCCGCCTTTTCAATGAACTGATAATAGGCGATGCCTGCCATAGCGTCCTGAAAGGCCGCCATAGGAAGCGTATAAGAAGAAGCGCGGAGAACAGCCGTGGAATGTCCGGCGCTCACCAGGTTCGCCTGGGCTCTGGATTTCACCTCGGCGATGATCTCATACAGTCTTTTTGTATCGTCCAGCTTCGATGTATTCAGGATCTCCCGCGCCATTTTAAAAAGCACGTCGATTTTGGGATACATAACTTTTCCCCTGAGAGAAAAGAACGCCCTGTAATCTTCTATGGAATCCGCCTGTTCAAAAACTTCCACGCCGCACTGGATCCCTCCGGTCTCGGCGTTGATCTCATTTGACAGTTCTCCATAGGTGTACCCCGCCGTATCCACATATCCCAGGACAGACTTCAGAAGTCCCAGATAGGGAACCATTTCCGGGGCCAGGCCGTTAAGATCAAACATCAGGTCAAGATAACCGATGCCGTTGGTGGGAACCTGATGATAAAGAAACAGGCTTCCGTCCACATCAAGAGGCTGATTGTAAAATTTCCCCGCTTCTTTTCTGATATCGCCGCGTTTCAGCATGGGGATGCACTTCTTTGCTCCCTCTGCCTCCGGTGCCTCCTGATATTCCTCCAGCGCCTTTGTCCTTCGGACAAGCTCTTCTCTCTCATCCATGGAAAGGCTGTTCAGATATTTTTGCAGTTTCTCCGCCAGCGCCTGTTCCTTCCGGGCCGCGAGTCCCTTTGAAGGTACGAGTGTGATCACCGAGCCGTGAGGATTGTCCAGGAGATACTTCTCCACCAGTCCTTCAAAATATCTTTCACCGATAAGTGATTTCAGTTTTTCAAAAACCGGAAGAGCCTGCACCTGGGCGAAGGCTTTCTCATCGTCATACAGCCAGGTTCCGAGAACTGCGAGGCTGTACATCAGTCCTTTGGGGTAGGAGGAAAAGTCAGCTTCCCTGTAACGGAATTCCATGCAGTTGATCCCGGCCTCCAGAGCTTTCCTGTCGATCCCGTTTCTCACAACATCCGCAAGCGTGCTGCGGATAACAGAAACAAACTTCTCCTTCCTGTCCGGCTCTGTCCCTTTTGCCACGATTTCAAAATAAGGCTGCAGGATGCCGTCGCCGTAGGAACCGTAAATATCCATACCGATGCCCGCGTCCAGAAGAGCTTTTTTCAGAGGCGCTCCCGGCGCGCTTAAAAGAGCATAATCCAGGACCTCGAACGCTGTTCCTGTAAGGACGTCGGAAGCGTTTCCCGCAGTCACGTTATAGGCGAGATAAGCGTTATCTTTTTCACTTTCATTTTCCGCGACGGGATATTCCATCTGAAGGTCCCTCATCTCACGGAAAGGCTGCTGAAGAGAAATTTCCGAGTTTACATCCAGCCTGTCGAAATGAGACAGATAATACTCATCAATAAACTCCAGTTTTTCCGCCATGTCCATGTTTCCGTAGAGATAGATATAACTGTTCGACGGATGATAATAGGTACGGTGAAATTCCAGGAATTCCTCATAGGACAGTTCCGGGATCACATCGGGATCCCCGCCGGATTCAAATCCATAAGGCGTATCCGGGAAAAGAGAATCCATGATCTCTCTCTCCAGGACCTCGTCCGGTGAGGAAAAAGCGCCTTTCATCTCATTATAGACCACGCCGTTATAAGTGAGGGGACCTTCCGTCTGTTCCAGACGATAGCTCCATCCCTCCTGACGGAAAATTTCTTCTTTGTGATAAATGTTCGGATAAAAGACCGCGTCCAGGTAGACATGCATCAGGTTCTGAAAATCCTGATCGTTGCAGCTCGCCACCGGATAACAGGTCTTGTCCGGATATGTCATAGCGTTCAGGAACGTATTCAGGGATCCTTTGACCAGTTCTACGAAAGGATCCTTAAGAGGAAATTCCCTGGATCCGCAGAGAACACTGTGTTCGAGAATATGCGCCACTCCTGTGCTGTTCTTCGGCGGAGTTCGGAACGCGATATTGAACACCTTATTCTCATCCTCATTTTCGATGAGCATGACTCTGGCGCCTGTTTTTTTATGACGCAGAAGATAACCTGTGGAACGGATATCCCCCAGGTTTTCTTCTTTCACGATCTCATATGCTGTTACTTTATTTCTGTCCATTGCTGCCTCCGTTTTTAGATAGTGTTTCCGCTGTCCCCGATCTTATTCCGGCATTCCGCCCTCCCCCGGGAACTGAAGCTCATAGATCTCTCTGGCCGCTTTCGTGATCAGGCCAAGTTCTTCTGTCATTCCGAGTTCTTTTGGAAGCCTTACCGCCGTTTCATAGATATCCTTCTGGAGTTTGGCTTTGGCGCTGTCCTTGCTGATCGTGATAATGCCGCAGATAATGGTATTATATGATTTATCGGTAACACAGAGATTCATATAAAGATCCACCATATGGCAGCACTCTCTGTAAAGAAGCTGCTCATGAAGATCGCTTTTTCCCCGGATCTCGTGGAATTTCACCGCGGCGAGTTCCCGGCCGATCTCCTTTCTGGCTCCTCTGGAGCCGGTGAACCAGCGGTTGCCTGAATTTTTATTGAATTCCATAGCCATCCACAGCTTCAGAAAACCGTCGGCAAGCGTCCCGTTCTCTCCTTTTTCGTGATAACGAGCCTCCCAGAGTTCCTGACGGATCTGATTCTCCTCCGGTTCCTCGCCTGCAGCCACGGACTGATCCAGGAGCTGCTTTCTTTTCATGGGATCTGATTCTCTGTAATAAGCTGCAATTGTGGGTGTATCCATAGATTCTTCTCCTTTATGCTTTCTTGATAAAAAAATACCCTTTTTCTTTTATTGCCTATTATAGCAAATAATAAAGAAAAAGGGTAGTCCTTAATCAATGAGCATGGCGTCGCCAAACGAGAAGAACCTGTATCTCTGTTTCACCGCCTCTTCATAAGCGGCCATAATTTTATCTTTTCCGGCGAGGGCGGAAACAAGCATCAGAAGGGTGGATTCGGGAAGATGGAAATTGGTGATCAAACCGTCGATCATCTTAAATCGGTATCCGGGATAAATAAAAATATCCGTCCACCCGCTTCCGGCGCGAAGGATCCCGTCTTCACCCGCAGCTGATTCCAGGGTACGGCAGCTGGTCGTACCTACCGAGATCACCCTGCCCCCCTGTTTTTTTGTATCGTTAATGAGCTTTGCCTGATCCTCCTCGACGACATAGAACTCGGAATGCATATGATGCTGCTCCACATCATCCACCTTTACCGGACGGAAGGTCCCAAGGCCCACATGAAGGGTCACATGGGCGATCTTCACGCCTTTCTCCTCCACCTTTTTCAGGAGGTCTTCCGTGAAATGCAGGCCGGCGGTAGGCGCCGCCGCAGATCCGTCGTTCTTCGCGTAAACAGTCTGATACCTGTTTTTATCCTTCAGTTTGTGGGTAATATACGGAGGAAGCGGCATTTCTCCCAGCTGATCCAGGATTTCTTCGAAAATACCGTCATACTCAAACCGGATCAGGCGGTTGCCTTCATCCACGACATCCAGGATCTCGCCTTTCAGGATCCCGTCGCCAAAGGTGATCCGCGCTCCCGGTCTCGCCTTCTTTCCCGGTTTTACCAGACATTCCCAGGTATCGTTCTCTTTCCGTTTCAGAAGCAGGATCTCTATAAGAGCGCCCGTCTCCTCCTTATGTCCGTAAAGCCGTGCCGGGATCACGCGGGTATCGTTGATCACAAGGCAGTCTCCCTCATGGAGATATTCCAGGATATCTGTAAAATGTCTGTGCTCAATGCTTCCGTCCTTCATGGAAAGATGAAGAAGCCTGGAAGAGCTTCTGTCCTCGAGAGGATCCTGGGCGATCAGCTCTTTCGGAAGATCGTAATAAAAATCTGATGTTTTCATAGTCTACTCCTTATCTGTCTCTGCCTTCCACTCTTTTCTCCACTGCCGGATCAGATTCCACTCCTTATTGGTGATGTCCGCGGTTTTCAGAAGGTCCGGCCTGTATTTCGCGGTGCGCATAAGAGACTGTTCCCGTCTCCACGCGTCGATATTGGCATGATGACCGGAAAGAAGGACCGGCGGCACTTTTCGGCCGTGCCATTCTTCCGGCCTGCTGTACTGGGGATATTCCAGAAGACCGCCGGAAAAAGATTCCGTCTCGCCGGATTCCTGATTACTCAGCACTCCGGGAACCATTCTGGAAATGGAATCCATCATCACCATGGCCGGCAGCTCGCCGCCTGTGAGAACATAATCGCCGATGGAAACATAATCCGTCACGATTTCTTCCAGGACACGTTCGTCAATGCCCTCGTAATGGCCGCAAAGAAAAACGAGATCTTCCTCACGGGCGAATTCCCGCGCCATTTCCTGATGGAAAACCCTGCCCTGGGGAGTAAGGTAGATCACTCTGGGTTTTTTGCCGATTTTTTTCTCAACCGACTCATAGGCGAGATATACCGGTTCCGCCTGCATCAGCATTCC
>CALWGI010000035.1 GCA_944380045.1 uncultured Blautia sp. | reverse complement strand
CTTTGTTATACTGTACGCAAGACTATTCCGCAGACACCCCGGGTGTACCTTTGTGCCATAAAAAGCACGGCGGAGAAAGGAAAGGAGAAAGTGACGTGGAAATACTAAGATGTGAAAATGTCCGAAAAGTGTATGGCACTGGAAATAATCAGGTCGTGGCGCTGGATCACATTGACCTGTCCGTACAAAAAGGTGAATTTGTAGCAATCGTGGGGGCATCCGGTTCGGGAAAATCTACACTATTGCATATTTTGGGAAGTGTGGATAAGCCCACAGAAGGAAAAGTCCTGATAGAGGGGACAGAACTATCTGCCATGAACCGGACACAGGCAGCCATTTTCCGGCGCAGGAAGGTCGGGCTGGTGTACCAGTTTTATAATCTGATCCCCACCCTTACTGTCCGAAAAAATATACTCATGCCGCTCCTGTTAGACAAGCGCAAACCTAACAAAGAATACTTTGAGCAGATCGTACATTCACTGGGAATCGAAGATAAACTGGAATCACTGCCCAACCAGCTTTCCGGCGGACAACAGCAGCGTGTTGCTATCGCCCGTTCTTTGATCTATCGCCCGGCGCTGCTGCTTGCTGATGAGCCCACCGGCAACCTGGATCGGAAAAACGGAGATGAAATTATTGACTTATTAAAATTATCTAACCGTAACCTGGAGCAGACGATTCTTCTGATCACCCATGATGAGAAGATCGCATTAAAGGCGGATCGCATTATTGCCATAGAGGACGGAAAAATCGTCGGCGATCATTTCCGTAATACAGCCGAATGGCACAAGGGTATCCCTGATGAGAAAGGTCGGTGAAGGATATGTGGAAAGACTATTCGATAGGATTTATCAAAAAGAATCGGGCTTCCAGCATATCCGTTCTCGCCTCGGCGTTTATTTCTGCTCTGTTTCTTTCTTTGCTGTGCGGTTTGTTTTATAACTTCTGGAATTATGAAACAGAATCCGTTGTTTTAGAAGAAGGAAACTGGCAGGGACGCATCAGCGGGGCGTTTGAAGAAGATGAAGTGTCCGAAATTGAAAATTTCGCCAATGTAAAAACGGCTGTGATCAATGAGGATTTATCAGACGATCAAACTCTTGTAGTTGATATTTGCTTTGATAACATGAGGGCTGTGTATCAGGATATGCCTCTTATCGCCCAGCAGTTAAGTATTCCTGAAACTTCCGTATCGTATCATGAAACGCTGTTGTCAAATTATTTCGTCCACGATCCGCAGGACGGCAGTCCGCCCTTATTGATGTCTTTTTATCTCTTTGTACTCCTGCTTGTATCGGTGTCTTTGATTTTAATCATTCATAACTCGTTTGCTGTATCTATGAATGCCCGTGTACATCAGTTTGGCATCCTTTCCAGCATTGGGGCGACGCCGGGGCAAATTCGCGCCTGTCTTTTACAGGAAGCGGCGATGCTTTGCGTGATTCCTGTTTTGATCGGAAGTTTTGTGGGAATCGCTTTGACCTTCGGAGCCATCCAGGCAGTCAATATTCTCGCCGATGGTATTGTCGGCAGACATGAAGCTGCCTTCGCCTATCATCCGCTGGTGTTTGCATTCACGATTCTGACCTCGTTTTTGACGGTGCTGATTTCTGCCTGGCTGCCAGCCAGGAAATTGAGCAGGATGACCCCACTGGAAGCCATAAAAAATACGGGGGAATTACAGCTAAAACGGAGAAAAAAATCCCGTATTCTTGCGCTTTTATTTGGAACCGAAGGGGAACTTTCCGGGAATGCGCTGAAAGCACAGAAAAAATCTCTGCGGACCGCCACGCTGTCGTTGACCCTTTCCTTTCTGGCCTTCACTCTCATGCTGAGTTTTTTTACTCTCTCTGGAATCAGTACAAACCATACCTATTTTGAACGCTACCAGGATGCCTGGGATGTGATGGCAACACTTGAGGACACAAAGATCGAGGACTTCTCTCATACGGATGAAATCCATGCTTTGCCTGATACAGACAGTGTGATTTATCAAAGGGCAAACGCCGTTTGTTCTATTGGGACCGACGCTGTCAGCGAAGAAGTAAAAAGTCTGGGTGGTCTTGAAACAGTCGCCGGAAGTGATGTCAATATGGCAGATGGGATTTATACCATTCAGGCTCCTATTGTAATCATGGATGACAGCAGCTTTGCCATGTACTGTAAACAGATTGGCGTTTCTTCAGCCGAGAACGGAAGTGTTGTTCTGAACCGTATCTGGGATAACATAAACAGCAATTTCAGATACAAAGAATATGTTCCGTTTTTGTCAGAAAACCAGGACACGATGACTCTGCAAAACCTGAACGATGCAACTGCGGCTGTGGTACTTCCGGTCCTGGGTTTTACGCAGGAGCCGCCGGTTTTGAGAGAAGAATATGATAACTATGCTTTAGTTCAATTTGTGTCCCTTTCCACCTGGAAACAAATCGAAGAGACGATTGGAAATGCTGACCCAGATACCTGTATCCGCATTCTCTCAGAAAAAGAAAGAACCCTGACAGAACTGAGTATGATTGAAACCGAGCTGACAAATGTGCTGGGCCATAACATTTCTTTCGAGATAGAAAACCGGATTCAGGAAAAGATAGACAACAACGCCATGCTGAGCGGATACCAACTGGTAGTTGGGGCGCTGTGTGTCCTGCTAGCCTTCATCGGGATCGCCAACGTATTTTCCAACACGCTGGGATTTATCCGACATAGGAAAAGAGAATTTGCCAGATATATGTCCCTCGGTATGACGCCGGAAGGTATGCGAAAAATGTTTTGGATCGAAGCCCTCGTTATAGCGGGCCGCCCCGTCCTGATCACACTGCCGGTTACCGCTGTGTTTGTGTGGCTGATGATAACGGCAAGCTACCTGAATCCAATGGAATTTTTAGCAGTGGCTCCCATTGTTCCTATCCTGCTTTTTATCGTGGCACTTTTTGGCTTTGTGGCACTGGCATATTATCTGGGCGGCAGGCAAATTCTGAAGTGCGATCTGGCAGAAGCACTTCGAACTGATTATATGGGATAATGACCGCAAAGCGGTTATTATCCCTGCGCATGGGCGATTTCTGCGGAACCAAGTCGCTGCGCATCAGTTTTTAAAAGGAAAAGGCTGTGACGATGTCACAGCCCGGGTAATTACAGATCCCACTTTGGACGCATAATCTGCGGCAATATTTTCTTCCACGTCATCCTCTGTAGTATATTCCCGCGTCGGTGTATGGCTCATAGCAAACTGGAAAAGATTCTCGATTCTTCGCCTGACCGATTCCGTAATCGCACGAATACGGACTTCATCCATATAATCTTCCTTTTCCCACCCATGATCTTCCAGCGTTTTTTCAGGTTTCCGTCCGAAGTATTATCCGGGGAGGAAAAATCCAAAACGTCCGCTTTCTTATTCGCCCCAAACAGGACGTCGCCGATATCGTCTGAAAAATCATTGTCAAAGAAATTGACGGCGTCCCAGGTCAGACCGGAGCCCTCCGGACAGATCCAATACTGATCCGACAGACTCAGTCCATAACAGCGCACCAAGAGCATTTTTATACTGGCGATTTCCAGAGTCTCCAGCGCCTCCCGGATGCCGCACCGGCTGGCGGGAATGGACCGGTCGGTCCACCACTCGTTTAACGCCGCCCTGTCAGCGACGCCTTTTTTCACTGTGATTCCCACGGGAAAATGCTCCGGTGCGTAAACCATGCCGGTCTTTTGTATGAAGCCGGTAGCGTCATCTAATTCTATTTCCGCCACAGCGATCCGTTTATGCATCAAGGTACACTTCAAGCTATTCACCTCATTTCGCTTTCTGACTTACGATCCTCCGTTTTAAATGGATTATACCCTTCTTTATCCAGTTCTGTCAAAAAATTGATGGTTAGTTTGGCAGAGGCTCCCATCGTTCCCTTTCTGCTTTTTATGCGCGCACAAAGCGCTGCTTGGAACTCTTCGGTTTTTCAGGCATTGTCATACGCAGCTTTCCCTGGTCAACCAATGGGCGCACAAGAGTGGACATTGTATAAAAACGGGACAATCCCGTAAATTCCACAAGCTCTGCTCTGGATCTGGGCTGCTCACAAAACTCCAGAATGGCCTCCGCCAGGTTTGTCTTGTCAATTGTGCTCTCAGTCTTAAAAATGTTGTTCTTGAACACCACTTTGAATTCCCCATGCAAGACAGAAAATACCGGAGCCGGTAAGCCGGCTTCTCGAAAAGCCGTTCGAATTGTTGGAATGCCTGAATATCTGTTTTCCGTAATTCGCAGCAGTTCTAATATATTGGCAAGAGCGGCATTCCTTGTTTCCGGACGCACCTTACCTAAAGAATCAATAGTAATCTTTCCATATAGACCACCGCTGTTTTTGATTTCCATCCGATCTCTGTACATCTCTATACGAATCGGCACATTCTCGGTATGAGAGCTGTAATCTCGATGGACCATTGCATTCAGTATGGCTTCGCGGACGGCAACCGCCGGGTATTCATCTTTATCATGACGCAGTCCGTCTTCGCCAATCACAGATTTCGTTCGACTGTTGGTCCGGACAAAATCTATTGCTTCCTTAAGCATATCCGGTATAGGCCCGGTTATACGTTTATTGTCAATAAACCGCTCGCCGTCTTCACCGGTACTACCGATTTCGGTTCCAGGTACAACGACTGCTGTTATACACAGCTGTGGGAAATAAGTCTGTGGATAAATGGAAAACACCATCAGACCAGCCAAAGTGGGAATGCCCCTATTGGTGACCCCCATGAGCTCCAGAATCTCCTCGTCTGAAACATGGTCAGCCAGGTTCTTTCTTTCCTGTTTTACTGCTTCAAGGTATCGATCCAAACGTTCTTTGTCAAAAAGTTCCATTCTGGCGTCCTCAACCACACGAAGGTCGTCCCGAATCCTTTTCCGAAAGGCATCGTAGCTGTACACTTCATATTCGCTCATCAGTTCATCAGACTCGCCTACACGGATGTATGATCCCTTTATCCGTCCAACGCCCTTATAGTAGACTGGACGCTCCGCAATATCAACACCCGGAATTTCTGCCGACACAATAATTTTCCCATCAATCTCGCAGACTGTAAACAGCGCCCGGACAGACGGTTCCATCTGCTTACACTGCTCTGTAACCTTTTTCTGCAGATCCTGCGGGTCATATACTCCAACAATTCTGTAGTTGTCGCTTTCATCGATTCCAAACAATATAATACCGCCTTGGTCTTGATTGGAAAAAGAAGATAATGTATCAAACAGGCGTGTAGGACAGCCATGGGCCGCTGCTTTCAATTCTACATTTTGCTTCTCCGTTTTATGCCGCCGGATTTCCATCGCCAGAGTTCTCAGTTCTTCCGCTTGCATAGATACGACCTCCATAACAAAATCTTTTATTAAAAGAATAGCAACTTTTTTTAAACTTGTCAATTTTTTAGCAACTAAAAAGCGATTTTGACAACTAGTTTTCAACTTTTGACAACTATCCCCCAAAATTTTCGGGGAGCCGCACAGACAGCTCCCCGAGATACGCATTGTAAAATCTCAACTATTCTTTTTTGCAGTCTTACTTTCAACAGCAGATTTCTTTACACTTTTTGTTCCGCCTGTCGTCTCATTCTTCGCAGTTGACGCTTTCTTTTCCGCTGCCGCTTTCTTCACAGCCGGTTCTTTCTTTTCCGCTGCTTCTTTCTTCTCAGCCGGTTCCTTCTTTTCCGCTGCTGCTTTCTTCACTGCTGTTTCTTTCTTTACGGCTGTTTTTTTCGCCGCAGTTTTTTTCACTGCTGTCTTTTTCGCCGCAGTCTTCTTTTCCTTCTTCTCTTCCGGTGTGCAGGAGAATATTGCGGCTCCCAGGGCCGGTACTGTGATCTTAATGGAGTTTTCCCTCTCGTCGCACTCCTCTGCCCTGCTTGTCTTGACTCTCGGATTCGTCATTCCCTCTCCGCCGTATTCCTTCCGGTCAGTATTGAAGATTTCCTTATATTTTCCGTGGAAGGGCACTCCCACCTGATATTTCTCATAGGGAATTCCCGCAAAATTGAATACCGCGAGAATCGTCTCTTCTGGTTTGTCCGTCTTGCGGAGGAAAGTAAGGACATTTTCCTCATATTTCATCAGCTGGATCCACTCGAATCCGTCATAGTCGTCGTCCTTCTCATAGAGAGCCGGATGTGATCTGTACAGCCCGTTCAGATCCCCGATAAACGCCGCGAGTTCGCCGGTCACTTCTCTGTCCGGGGCAGTCATCTTGCATCCCGGATGGAGGGTCAGATAAGTATAGGCGGCTTTTACCTGAGCGATCTTCTGTGCCGTGTTTCCCGGCAGTCTTTCCATGAAATTCTCCAGGCTGCCCACATCTCTCGTTCCAAGGGTAAGGATATAGTGTTCGCTGTAGGCGTATATCATGGACAGGGTAAGCTGATCGTGAGCCTCTTTTCTCTCCATGGGATCTTTGGAAAGATAATCCAGAAAATCTTTCGTCCATCCCTGATTCCACTTATAATCAAAGCCGGGATGATCGTCTTCCACACTCTCGGTAAGCTCGGGCCACAGCCCGTCCTCCTGGGCGATAAGCAGCGCTCCGGGGATATTTTTCTTCACGACAGAATTCAGATGTTTCAGGAACTCCAGCGCCGCGAGATTTTCGTTGGTTCCGTATATATTCGGAGTCCACTGGCCCGGCTCTCTGCCGTAGTCCAGATACAGCATGGCGTCCACATCGTCGAACCTTAAGCCGTCCGCGTGATAAACCTCCAGCCAGTAAAAGGCGTTGGCGATCAGGAAATCCAGCACCATGGGGCTTTCGTAATTATAGAGCAGCGTTCCCCACATGGGATGCACCGCCGCGGACGGATCCGCGATCTCATAAAGGGGAGTTCCGTCAAAAAGCTCCAGTCCTCCTTCTGTTCTCGGGAAAGCGGCCGGCGTCCAGTCCAGGATCACGCCGATCTCTTCTTTATGAAGCTCATTGACAAACCTGTTAAAATCCTCCGGCAGCCCGAATCTTCTGTCCACCGCGTAATATCCGTATGTGGAATAGGGGCCTGCCGCGTCGTCCAGATACGCCGTTACCGGATGAAGCTCCACATGAGTATAGCCGAGTTTCTTCGCGTGGGCGGCAAGTTCTCCGCCGTCTTTCCACTGATGGATATCTGTCTCCAGAATAGTCAGCGGCTGTTTTCTGTCCCCGTATTTCTTACGGTTCTTCATCCAGGCGTCGTCATCCCAGGTGAATTTCTTCAGGTCGGCCACCACGGAAGCGCTGGCGGGAGGACATTCCACTGCCGCGCCGTAGGGATCTGTTTTCCATTTTACTTCTCCGCCCTTTATTTTGATCTCATATTTATAAAGATCCCCTGCCTTGGCTTCGGGCACAAAAAGCTCGAAAATGCCGGACATAGGCATCCTGTGCATGATGTGGCGCCTACCGTCCCAGCTATTAAAATCGCCCACCACGCAGACGCTTACCGCATTGGGCGCCCAGACCGCGAAGCTGACGCCTTTCGTTCCGTTTACCGTCACAGGATGTGCTCCCAGCTTGTCGTAGGCGTGATAATATACGCCCGCGCAGAAAGCCTTTTCCTCATCTTCTGTGATCTGCCCGTCATAGGCATAGGGATCTGCGTATTCTTCTGTCTCCCCGTCTTTTGTCACAAGAAATTTGTATGCGGGGATCTTACGTCCGGGAATAAGAGCCGCGAAATAACCCGCCTCGTCTTCCTGTTCCGTCGGATATGTCCTGCCGCCTGATTCTATTTCCACCTTCTCCGCATCCGGGAAGAAGCCCTGGATCAGAACGCCCTCCGGGGTAAGCCTGGGGCTCATCACGTCTCTGGGCGACGCCTCTTCTCCGTATACAACAGCCTCTATTCTCGGCCAGTCCATATAATCGTATGCTTTCACGTCCATTATTCCCTCCTCCAATCTTTTATATCAGGGTCAGAAGACGCCTGACAGATTCAGTCCTGTTATAGATTCAGTTTATCATTTTTTTCGGTAAAAATAAAGAATATAACGAAATTTGTTTGACAAAATCACTTTACTAGGATAAATTGGATATATGGACATTTCCCGGTTTTCCGGGAGTGTTTTCGTAAGTGTTAAGGAGGGATTCTTATTATGCAGAACAGGTTATTTGACGTGACAGCTCTCGGCGAGCTGCTTATTGATTTTACTGAAAACGGTACAAGCTCACAAGGCAATCCTCTCATGGAGGCCAACCCCGGCGGCGCTCCCTGTAATGTTCTTGCCATGCTGGAACGCCTTGGCAAGAAGACAGCTTTCATCGGCAAAGTAGGAAAAGATATGTTCGGCAACCAGCTGAAGGCCGCTGTGGAAGAGGTGGGAATCGACACAAGGAATCTGATCATGGATGAAAACGTCCACACCACCCTTGCCTTTGTACACACCTATCCGGATGGAGACAGGGATTTTTCCTTCTACCGTGATCCCGGCGCGGACATGATGCTGACCAAAGACGAGGTGCAGAAGGAGCTTATCGAAAACTCCCGTATTTTCCACTTCGGCACACTCTCTTCCACTCATGAGGGCGTCCGCGAGGCAACCCGCCACGCTATCGAACTGGCGAAGGAGGCCGGATGTATCATAACTTTCGACCCCAATCTCCGCCCGCCTCTCTGGAAGTCGCTGGACGACGCCAGAAAAGAAATCGAATACGGCATGACGAAATGCGACGTGCTGAAGATTTCCGACAATGAAGTGGAATTTCTCTTCGGAACCACAGACTATGACAAAGGGGCTGCCATGATCCGTGAGAAATATAATATTCCTCTTGTGCTTATCACCATGGGAAAAGACGGCAGCCGCGCGTATTACAAAGATCTCCGTGTTGAGGCGGCGCCCTTCCTTCAGGAGAACACCATCGAAACCACCGGAGCGGGCGACACCTTCTGCGCAAGTACACTGAACTATGTTCTGGAGCACGGCCTCGAAGATCTCACAGAAGAAAATCTGAAAGAACTCCTCACATTCGCCAACGCCGCAGCTTCGCTCATCACCACCAGAAAAGGCGCGCTTCGTGTAATGCCTTCCCGCCAGGAAGTATTGGACTTCATAGAATCAAGACGTTAAAAAAATCCCCGTCTCTGCAGACGGGGATTTTCTTTATCTTACAACACGCACTTTGGCTACGCCGTCCACAGCTTTCAGTTCGTCAAGCGCTTCTTTTGAAACCGCGCTTTCCAGATCGATCAGTGTGTAAGCGTATCCGCCTTTACTCTTGTTGGTCATATCCGCAATATTAATGCCCTCGCCGCCGAGGATCTTGGTGAACTGGCTGATCATATTGGGGATATTTTTGTGGGTAATGGCGATCCTTCCAACTGTTACGCAGCTTCCCATGTCACAGTTGGGGAAGTTCACGGAATTTTTGATATTTCCGTTTTCCAGGAAATCTCTCAGTTCTTTTACCGCCATCACCGCGCAGTTCTCCTCGGATTCCTCCGTGGAAGCGCCCAGGTGGGGCGTAACAAGGATTCCCTCGCGGCCTGCCACGATGGGATTGGCGAAATCTGTCACGTATTTCTTTACCTTGCCGCTTTCCAGCGCGTCAATCAGCGCTTCCTCGTCTACCAGAAGATCTCTGGCGAAGTTAAGAAGAACCACGCCGTCCTTCATTTTCGCGAAAGCGTCTTTGTCGATCATCTTCCTGGTGCTGTCCAGAAGCGGAACATGGATCGTAATATAATCGCACTGGCTGTAGATCTCATCCAGAGTTTTGCTGTGTTTGATCGTTCTGGAAAGATTCCATGCGGCGTCGATGGAGAGATAGGGGTCGTATCCGTAAACTTCCATTCCCAGATGGGTAGCGGAATTGGCTACGAGCGCGCCGATGGCTCCCAGTCCGATAATACCCAGCTTCTTGCCGCTGATCTCGCAGCCGGCGAACTGTTTTTTCTGTTTCTCCGCCAGCTTGTCGATGTTTTCTTTATCCTTCTGCTGGGCGACCCACTCGATCCCGCCTACGATATCACGGGATGCAAGGAGCATTCCGGCAAGCACCAGCTCCTTTACGCCGTTGGCGTTGGCTCCCGGCGTGTTGAACACTACGATACCCTTCTCCGCGTAATCGTTCACAGGGATATTGTTTACGCCTGCGCCTGCGCGGGCAACAGCTACAACAGAATCGGAAATCTCCATGTCGTGCATTTTCGCGCTTCTGACAAGGATAGCGTCCGCGTCGTCCGCTGTGTCTGTTTTTTTATAATTATCGCTAAACATATTTAATCCGACTTCGGAAATAGGATTAAGGCAATGATACTGAAACATTACGCATTCTCCTCCTCAAATTTTTTCATAAAGGCAACGAGCGCCTCCACGCCTTCTTTCGGCATGGCGTTATAGATGCTGGCTCTCATTCCGCCCACGGTCCTGTGGCCCTTCAGATTCACCAGGCCCGCCGCTTTTGCTTCTTTTACAAACTTCGCGTCGAGATCTTTGTCTCCGGTGACAAAAGGAACGTTCATGAGAGACCGGGAAGCCGGCTCTACAGTTCCCTTAAAGAGGCTGCTCTGATCCAGGAAATCATAGAGGATCTTTGCTTTCTCTTCATTCCTTCTCTTCATCTCTTCCAGTCCGCCCATTGCTTTCAGCCATTTGAAGACTTTGCCGCAGATATAGATGCAGTAGCTGTTGGGCGTGTTGTAGAGAGATCCCGCGTCCGCGTGGGTCTTATAGGTAAGCATGGTGGGCGTTCCCGGAAGAACGTCCTCCGTGATAAGATCCTCGCGGATGATCACGATCACCATGCCGGCCGGTCCGATATTCTTCTGCACGCCGCCGTAGATGATTCCGTATTTGCTTACATCCACCGGCTCAGAAAGGAAGCAGGAGGAAACATCCGCAACCAGAGTTTTTCCTTTGGTATTGGGAAGCTGTTTGAATTTCGTACCGTAAATCGTATTGTTCTCACAGATGTACACATAATCCGCGTCAGGGCTTACCGGCAGGTCGCTGCAGTCCGGAATATAGGAAAACGTCTTGTCTTCAGAAGAAGCGATCTTGTTGACTTTTCCGTATTTCTGGGCTTCCTGGTACGCTTTCTTCGCCCACTGTCCGGTAACGATATAATCCGCCACCCGGTTCTTCATGAGATTCATGGGGATCATGGCGAACTGCTGAGAAGCGCCGCCCTGGAGGAACAGCACTTTGTAATTATCCGGGATCTTCATAAGATCTCTCAGATCCTGCTCCGCTTCGTCGATGATCTGCTGGAATTCCGG
This sequence comes from uncultured Blautia sp., assembly GCA_944380045.1. Lineage (GTDB taxonomy): Bacteria > Bacillota > Clostridia > Lachnospirales > Lachnospiraceae > Blautia_A. The sequence continues at coordinate 4,989 of CALWGI010000035.1, read as the reverse complement.
GCTTCTGTGGCTCATCTCCATAACAGACATTCCTGTTCCCTTATAATCCAGCATCTCCGCTGCTGCTTCCTTCAGCACCTCTTCCGGCAGCACGGCCGGTCCGGCGGAAAAATTATAAACTCTTCCCATTTTTCAAATCCTCCTCGTCAAACACATTATCAATGTTGTCGCCTGCCGCCACCATGGGGAACACGCTGAGATCCTGATCGATCCAGCAGTCCAGGACGACGGGTCCGTCAGAAGCAAGGGCTTCCTTAAGCGCAGGCTCCACTTCTTCTTTCTTTGTCACGCGGATCGCTTTTGCTCCCATACCTTCTGATATTTTCACAAAATCCACCGCATCGTTTAATATTGTATGAGAATATCTCTGTCCGTAGAACAGCGTCTGCCACTGCCGCACCATACCGAGCACGTGATTGTTGAGCACGATCTGTACAAGAGGCCTGCCGCACCGCACCGCAGTCGCGATCTCATTCATATTCATACGGAAACATCCATCTCCCGCGATGTTGACAACTGTTTTATCCGGACATCCCATCTTCGCTCCGATAGCCGCGCCCAGGCCGTATCCCATGGTTCCCAGGCCGCCGGAAGTAAGAAAAGTTCTGGGATTTTTGAACTTGTAATACTGAGCGGTCCACATCTGATGCTGTCCCACGTCTGTTGTGACGATAGCGTCGCCGCCGGTAAGCTCATAGAGCTTCTCGATGATATACGGACCGGTAAGCTGCGTATGATCATAACTCAGCGGGAATTTCGCTTTCATTTCCTGGATATGTTCGATCCATTCCGGATGCTGTTTCTCCGGGATCACTTCCAGGAGACGCTTCAGAGATTCTTTCAGGTCTCCTTCGATATATGCGTCCACGATCACGTTCTTATTGATCTCCGCACCGTCGATATCCAGCTGAAGGATCTTCGCCTGTTTCGCAAATGTTTTCACATTTCCGGTAACACGGTCGCTGAATCTGGAACCAAGTACGATCAGAAGATCGCACTCGCTGACGCCCAGATCCGACGTCTTCGTACCGTGCATTCCCAGCATTCCCGTATATAAGGGATCCTCTCCGGAGAAAGCGCCTTTTCCCATAAGGCTGTCGCACACCGGAGCCTGTATCCTGTGAGCCAGCTCCCTGATCTCTTCGGATGCGCCGGAGATCACTCCGCCGCCGCCCACAAAGATGAAGGGTCTCTCTGCCTGACGGATCATCTCCGCCGCTCTCTCCACGTCCTCTTTATGGATCTCGCTTGTCTCTCTGTTTACCGTAGCGGGACGCCGGGGAGTGTACTCGCAGGTTCCTCCCGTCACATCCTTGGTCACATCCACCAGGACGGGACCCGGACGACCGCTTTTCGCAATATAAAAAGCCTTGCGGATGGTGTCCGCCAGTTTTGTGATATCTTTTACAATGTAGCTGTGTTTCGTCACAGGCATCACGATCCCGGCGATATCCACCTCCTGGAAGGAATCCTTGCCGAGAAGCGAGGTGCCTACGTTGGCGGTGATGGCCACGACAGGAACAGAATCCATATAAGCCGTGGCGATCCCTGTCACAAGGTTCGTGGCTCCCGGACCGGAAGTAGCGAAACAGACGCCTACTTTTCCGGTAGCCCGCGCGTATCCGTCCGCCGCATGGGACGCGCCCTGTTCATGGGAGGTCAGGACATGATTGATCTGATCCTTATATTCATAAAGAGCGTCGTACACGTTCAGGATGGCTCCGCCCGGATAACCGAAGACGGTGTCCACGCCCTGTTCTTTCAGACATTCTACAATAATTTCTGCACCAGTAAGCTGCATTCCGTTTCCTCCTTAATCTGCCTTTGGTATCTCCAGAATCGCGCCCCTGTTGCCGGACGTCACCATAGCCGCATATCTTGCCAGATATCCGGTGGTCACCTTCGGCTGGCGGGGCTGCCAATTTGCTTTTCTCGCCTGCATTTCCTCATCGGAGACTTTTACTTCCAGCTTCAGATTCGGGATATCGATACTGATGATATCGCCTTCTTCAATAAGGGCGATAGGGCCGCCCACCGCTGCCTCCGGCGAAACGTGTCCTATGGACGCTCCCCTGGAAGCGCCGCTGAAACGTCCGTCTGTGATCAGGGCGACGGAGGAGCCCAGTCCCATACCGGCAATGGCGGATGTGGGGTTCAGCATCTCTCTCATTCCCGGACCGCCTTTCGGTCCTTCGTAACGGATCACGACCACGTCGCCTTCCACGATCTTGCCGCCTTTGATCGCCGCGATGGCGTCTTCTTCACAGTCGAAGACTCTCGCCGGTCCTTCGTGTACCATCATCTCCTCCACAACGGCAGAACGCTTCACAACGCCGCCGTCCGGAGCCAGATTGCCTTTCAGCACCGCAAGGCCGCCTGTCTGGCTGTAAGGATTGTCGATGGGGCGGATCACCTCGGGATTCAGGTTTACACAGTCTTTGATGTTCTCGCCTACTGTCTTTCCTGTCACTGTCATGCAGTCTGTGTGAAGGAGTCCTTTTTTGTTCAACTCGTTCATCACCGCATAGACGCCGCCGGCCTCATTGAGGTCCTCGATATAGGTGGGGCCTGCCGGAGCAAGATGACAGAGATTCGGAGTTTTCTCACTGATCTCATTTGCAAAACTGATATCGAAATCCATTCCGATCTCATGAGCGATGGCCGGAAGGTGAAGCATACTGTTGGTGGAGCAGCCAAGGGCCATATCCACGGTCAGAGCGTTCAGGATCGCCTCCTTCGTCATGATGTCTCTCGGACGGATATTCTTCCTGTACATTTCCATTACCTGCATACCCGCATGTTTCGCAAGACGGATACGCTCGGAATATACCGCGGGGATGGTACCGTTGCCTCTCAGGCCCATTCCCAGAGCCTCGGTGAGGCAGTTCATGGAATTGGCGGTATACATACCGGAGCAGGATCCGCAGGTGGGGCAGGCTTTGTTTTCAAACTCTGTAAGCTCCTCTTCCGTGATCTTGCCTGCCGCGTAGGAACCCACCGCCTCAAACATACTGGAAAGGCTTGTCTTATGGCCGTTGATATGTCCGGCCATCATGGGGCCGCCGCTGACGAACACGGTGGGAACATTGATCCTGGCCGCAGCCATCAGAAGGCCCGGGACATTCTTGTCACAGTTGGGGACCATGACGAGAGCGTCAAACTGATGGGCGATGGCCATAGCCTCTGTGGAATCCGCGATGAGATCTCTCGTTACCAGAGAATATTTCATGCCGATATGACCCATGGCGATACCGTCGCAGACGGCGATTGCCGGAAATACCACCGGAGTTCCGCCCGCCATGGCTACGCCCTGCTTAACCGCGTTTACGATCTTATCCAGGTTCATATGCCCGGGTACGATCTCATTATAGGAACTTACGATTCCAACCAGAGGACGTTCCATTTCCTCTTTCGTCATTCCCAGAGCGTTGAACAGGGATCTGTGGGGCGCCTGCTGGGAGCCTTTTTTTACTGCGTCACTCTTCATCTCACATCTCTCCTCACTTTAAATCTTATTATCAGACGGATATCGCCGATATCCGCGGAATATTATTCTGGACTCTTAAACAGCCGCAGCGATGAGATCTCCCATCTCTTCGGTTCCAACCTGTTTACATCCCTCCGACATAATGTCGCCGGTCCTGTAACCGTCTGTAAGGACCTTCTGGACTGCCGCCTCCACTGCGTCCGCTTCTTTGTCAAGATCCAGGGAATAGCGGAGCATCATGGCCGCGGAGAGGATGGTTGCGATGGGGTTGGCCTTGTCCTGTCCGGCTATATCCGGAGCGGAACCGTGGCTGGGCTCATAAAGGCCGAACTTCGTGTCGTTCAGGCTGGCGGAAGAAAGCATTCCGATCGAACCTGTCACCATGCTGGCCTCGTCGGAAAGAATATCGCCGAACATGTTCTCTGTAAGGATCACGTCGAACTGTCCCGGGTTATGCACAAGCTGCATCGCGCAGTTGTCCACCAGCATGTGTTCCAGCGTCACCTCGGGATAATCCTTTGCCACTTCCTCCACGACCTTCCGCCAGAGACGGGAAGAATCAAGGACATTCGCCTTGTCCACGCTTGTAACTTTCTTCGAGCGTTTCATGGCGATATCGAAAGCCTTCACCGCGATGCGGCGGATCTCATTTTCATTATAGGTCAGCGTGTCTATCGCCGTTTTCACACCGTTTTCTTCTATGGTTTTTCTTTCTCCGAAATAAAGGCCTCCGGTAAGCTCGCGGACAATGATCATATCAAAGCCGTCCCCTATGATCTCTTCCTTTAAGGGGCATGCCTTCTGAAGCTCTTTATAAAGATAGGCTGGACGAAGATTTGCAAACAGATTCAGCGCCTTGCGGATCGCCAGAAGTCCTGCCTCAGGACGTTTCGACGGCTCCAGCTGATACCACGGGGAGGTCTTCGCGTCTCCTCCGATGGATCCCATCAGTACCGCGTCGGAAGCCTTCGCCTCTGCGACGGCCTCTTCGGTTAAAGGCACTCCATGTACGTCGATAGAGGCTCCTCCCAAAAGGACCTCTGAATAAGTGAATGTATGATCATATTTCCGGCAGACCGCGTCCAGGACTTTCCTGGCCTCCCGTACGATCTCCGGACCGATCCCGTCGCCGGGGATCAAAGCGATTTTGTAGTTCATTTTCTGTTCCCTCTTTCCATAGTTCCGCAGAATGCCTGCAGATTTCCTTCTATGATAACGCAATTTCCGATTTATTTCAACCTGTTAAAGCGAAAAATCGTTAAATTCCTGTCAGGAATCGGGAAAAAGAAAAATCCCCGTCGCCTTGGACGGGGATCCTCTCCACGCGGTTACGCAGAAGCCTGTTCTGCTTTCTCTACTTCCGCGATTGCCTGTTTTCTCATAGGGATACGGCAGTTCTTGTTGTTGCCGAATTCCACAATAACGTCTTCTTCTGTCATATCAATGACCACGCCGTAGAAACCGCTTGTCTTCACAATGCTGTCTCCCACTTACAGGATGTT
>CALWGI010000034.1 GCA_944380045.1 uncultured Blautia sp. | reverse complement strand
TTTTGTGGGAATCGCCATGGGCGGTATCGGAAGCGATATTGCCGTGGATGCGGCGGACATCGCCCTGATCAACGATAAGATTCGCGAACTGCCTCACCTTCTGCGGCTGGCAAAGCGTATGATGATCACGATCAAATGTAATCTGACCTTTTCCATGACGCTGAATTTTGTGGCGATCGTTCTTGCCATCACCGGGATCCTGAATCCGGTTGTGGGAGCCCTGGTCCACAACGCCGGATCGGTGATTGTGATCGTAAATTCCGCTTTCCTGCTGAACTGGAAAACCCGGAAAGGATGACGCCGCGGGCGGAAATGCTTTATCGACTTATACCCCTTTCTGTGTTATGATTATATCAACTGACACAGAAAGGGGTATTTTCTGTGGGAAATACGTCTGAGAAAAGAGAAAACAATATGACAGAACATACATTAAAACATATATGCGCGGGGATACTCGCCCACGTGGACGCGGGTAAAACAACTCTTTCGGAGGGACTTCTCTATCTTTGCGGCGAGATCCGGAAACTGGGGCGCGTGGATCACGGAGACGCCTTTCTGGACACATACGAACTGGAAAAAGAAAGAGGCATCACTATTTTTTCCAAACAGGCGGTTCTGCGTACTGCCGGTATGGAGATCACCCTTCTGGATACGCCGGGACATGTGGATTTTTCCGCGGAAATGGAACGTACGCTGCAGGTGCTGGACTACGCGGTTCTGGTGATCAGCGGTATGGACGGAGTGCAGAGCCATACCATGACACTGTGGAAACTGCTGGAACGGTATCAGATCCCGGTATTCCTTTTTATCAACAAAATGGACCAGGAGGGTACGGACCGGGACGGGATCCTTTCGGACCTGAAAAAAAGACTGGATGAGAACTGCATTGATTTCAGCGCGGATACGGACAGGGAAGAATGGATGGAAAATGTTTCCCTCTGTGACGAGACGCTGATGGAATCCTATCTGGAATCCGGGGAAATAGATCAGGACGCTGTGGCGGAACTGATCCGGGAGCGGAAACTGTTCCCCTGTTATTTCGGTTCCGCCCTGAAAATGCAGGGCGTGGAAGAATTTCTCCGCGGATTTGAGGAGTATACAAGAGAAAAGATATATCCGGAAGAATTTGGAGCCAAAGTATTCAAAATAGCCAGAGACGGACAGGGAAACCGCCTTACCTATATGAAGATCACAGGGGGAAGCCTGAAGGTCAAGGCCAATCTCGCCTCCGCAGGCGGAGAGAAAAGCCGTGGGCAGACGCTCCCTGGGCGGAAGGAACAGGCAGAGCCCTGGGAGGAAAAGGTGGATCAGATCCGCCTGTATTCCGGAGGAAAATATGAAACTCTTCAGGAAGCGCCGGCGGGAACCGTCTGCGCGGTGACGGGACTTACCAGGACCTATCCGGGGGAAGGCCTGGGAGTGGAAGCGGATTCCGCAATGCCTGTGCTGGAACCGGTTTTGAGCTACCAGATCCGGCTTCCGGAGGGCTGTGATCCGCACAAAATGCTGCAGCAGTTAAAACAGCTGGAGGAGGAAGAGCCGGAGCTTCACATAGTCTGGGACAGCGCCCTGGGAGAAATACACGCCCAGCTCATGGGAGAAGTACAGATCGAGATCCTGAAACGGCTGATCTGGGAACGCTTTCATGTGGCGGTGGAATTCGGCGCGGGAAACATTGTATACAAAGAAACCATTGCCGCCCCGGTGACAGGCGCGGGACATTTCGAGCCTCTCCGGCATTACGCGGAGGTATATCTTCTGCTGGAACCGGGAGAACCGGGAAGCGGATGCCAGTATTTCACAGCCTGCAGCGAAGACGTGCTTGCCAGGAACTGGCAGCGCCTGATCCTCACTCATCTTGAGGAGAAAGAACATCCGGGCGTGCTGACAGGGTCGCCCATCACAGACATACAGATCACCCTGCTTACCGGCCGGGCGCATACGAAGCACACCGAGGGCGGTGATTTCCGCCAGGCGACTTACCGGGCGGTGCGCCAGGGACTGAGAAAGGCGAAAAGTATTCTTCTCGAGCCGTACTATGAGTTCCGTCTGGAGCTTCCCGGAGAGATGCTGGGGAGAGCGATGGCGGATATCCAGAAAATGCAGGGCAGCTTTCAGCCGCCGGAAACAGACGGCGAGACAGCCGTACTCACCGGAACGGCTCCGGTGGCGGAGATGAGGGATTATCAGAAGGAGATCAATTCCTATACACGGGGCGCGGGACGTCTTTTCTGCAGCCTGAAAGGATACGCGCCCTGCCGGAACCAGGATGAGATCGTGGAGCGGATCGGCTATGATCCGGAACGGGATCTGGAGAATCCGACCGGCTCTGTTTTCTGTTCCCACGGCGCGGGGTTCGTAGTGCCATGGGATCAGGTGGAAGAATATATGCACACAGACAGCGGCATAGATGAGGATTCTCTGGAAGCAGATTCCTGGTATGAGGATCTGTCCGATCCGGGAAACGGCGCAGGAGATTCTGATAATCCGGCGGAGGTAAACCGTAAGTCAGCCGGCGGTATGGTCCCAAAAGTTTCCGGCAGTGGAGAAAAAAGATCCGCCGGTTATTCCTACAGCGGAAGTTATGAGGACGAGCAGGAGCTGCAGGCGATTTTTGAAAGAACTTTCGGTCCTGTAAAAAGAGACAGGGGGGCTTTTCAGAAAAAAACAGTACAGGCTCCCTCGGAGACGAAACGCTACAGGCCGGGAAAACCCAGAAAAGAAGAATATCTTCTGGTGGACGGATATAACATTATATTTTCCTGGGATGAGCTGCGGGAGCTGGCGGAAGAGAATATCCACGCCGCCTGTGATAAACTGAAAGACATTCTCAGCAATTATCAGGGATACCGCAAGTGTACCCTGATCCTGGTGTTCGACGCCTATAAGGTGGAAGGCCATCAGGAGGAAGTGGTTCCCTATCATAACATTTTTGTGGTATATACCAGGGAAGCAGAGACCGCGGACCAGTATATCGAAAAAACTGTCCACCGCATCGGCCGGGAACATCAGGTGACTGTGGCCACATCAGACGGACTGGAGCAGGTGATCATCCTGGGACAGGGCGCCCACAGGCTTTCCGCCCAGGGGCTGAAGCAGGAGATCGAAGACGCGGAAAAAGCGGGAAAACAGGAATGGAGACAGAGGCGGCAGAGCAGCAGGAACTACCTGTTTGACAGTGCGGACGAAAAAACGCAGGAATATATAGAAAAAGTGCGTCTTGGCGAAAAAAATCCAGATTGTATTTGATAAAATACAAAAAAACTGGTAAAATATAGTTAAGAGAAAGACTCCCTGTACCGGATCATCCTCCGGCAGGGGGTTTTAAATTGGCAATGAGATCATGTTATGTGAACCGGCATATGGAAAGGATGTGAATGTATGTTTGAAACTGGTGAGTATATTGTTTATGGAAAAACAGGCATCTGTCAGGTGATGGGCGTAACGACCATGGATATGGAAGGAATACCGAAAGACCGTCTGTATTATATCCTGCGGCCGGACGGGGCGACAGAGGGAACAATTTTTACTCCCGTGGATAATGACAAGATGGTAATGAGAAAGCTGCTGACAAGAGAGGAAGCCGAGGAGCTGATCGACGAGATCCCGGAAATAGAAGTTCTGGGGATTGAGAATGAGAAACTTCGGGAAGAAACGTACAAAGAATGTATCCGCGGCTGCCAGTGCCGGGAGCTGCTGCGTATGATCAAGACGATCCGCTACCGCAAAAGGGACCGCCTTGCAAGAGGCAAGAAGGCAACCGCCACTGACGAGAAATATCTGAAAACCGCAGAAGATAATCTGTATGCAGAGTTATCCATACTCCTGGATGTTCCCAGGAACCGGATGGAAGACTACATCAGGGACAGGATCAAAGAACGCGAAAAGTAAGGCGTAAAATTTTGTCCGGGTTTTCAGGCGTTGTCGTGAAGCTGATAAAAGTCTTTCACAAAATGTATAAACTGCCGGACGTGGGGCTTGAGGATCCGGTTTTTGCTGTATACGATATAAAAATTCCTGGTATGTCCGGCCTCGTCAAGGGGAAAGAGAAGAAGCTGGTTTGTTTTTTCCAGATCGGCGGCGGAGCGTGCTGAAAGCACGGAAATTCCCAGTCCGTTAACAATAGACTTCTTTATACTTTCCAGATCGTTCATGCGAGCCACGACGTTTAATTCAGCGGGGGTTATCCCCGCTTTTTCCAGGAAAATATCCATTTCTTTTTTGGTTCCCGATCCCTTTTCCCTGATAATGATAGGATCTTTCAGAAAGTCCCGGAAGGAGACTTTTTTTTCGGCCATTTTCAGATAATGCGGTGTAACCGGGGCGGCTATTACCAGGCTGTCCCGGCAAAAGGGGATAAAACAGCAGCTCTCTTCCCCGGTATCCTGTCCCACCAGGCCGAGATCCACGCTGCCGTCCAGTACCCTTGCGATCGCTTCCGCGCTGTCGGACTGAAAAGAATGAAAGTATACATCAGGATAATGTCTGCCGAAGGCCGCAAGAAGCTCGGGAAGCAGATAGGAGGAGGGGATCGTGGATACGCCCAGATCGATGATATGCTTCCTGGATTCTGTGAAGTCGGCAAGAAGATTGTCACGGATATGGAGCATACGCACAGCGCTGTCATAAAGCTGATATCCTTTGGAAGTTACAGTAATCTTCTTTGTGGTCCTTATGAGAAGCCGGGCTGTGAGTTCTTTTTCCAGAGCGCGGATGTGTGCGCTGATAGTGGGCTGTGTAAGATACAGACGGCGCGCCGCCTCGGAAAAACTTCCGTAGTCAACCACAGCCACGAATGCTTCCAGCTGTTTGAAATCCATGTTTTTTTCAGATCTCCTTTCTGCTGCTGATGCCGGTGATCTCCGCCAGAGCGCCAAGAGCGGCGTCCGCTTCTTCTACGGTGTTTTCCGGGCCGAAAGAAAAACGTATCGTACCCTCCGGGTATGTGCCCAGTGTTTTGTGAGCCGCGGGAGCGCAGTGAAGTCCTACCCTCGTCATAATTCCATATCGGGAATCCAGTTCCCACGCCGCCTGCGCCATATCGACGCCCACGGTCTGAAGAGATACCACGGCACAGCGTCCGTCTGTGGTTTTTTTGCCTGCGAGACGGATGAAGTTTTCCTCAGGATCCAGTTTTCGGATTCCTTTCAGAAAGTAATCTGTCAGCTCCATTTCACGGCGGAAGATCTCGCCGGGAGGAGTTTGCGCCAGATGGGAAAGGGCGGCGTGAAGCCCCAGGATTCCCGGGATATTGGGCGTGCCGGGTTCAAAACGGTCCGGAAGGAAGTCGGGAACTTCTTCTGTATGGGAAATACTTCCGGTACCGCCGCTTAAAAGCGGCTCCGTCTGCGCCGCCAGTTCATCCCGGATAAGGAAACCGCCTGTACCCTGAGGTCCCCGCAGTCCTTTGTGTCCGGTGAAAGCCAGGGCGTCGATATGAAGTCTTTCCATATCCAGGGGAAGGACTCCGGCGGTCTGCGCCGCGTCAAGAATAAAAATAAGATTGTGCTTCCGGCAGAAATCTCCGATTTCCTGTACAGGCATGACAGTGCCGCATACATTGGAAGCGTGAAGGCAGACCAGAAGCCTGGTTTCCGGGCGGAGAAGATTCTCTGCTTCGTGGAGGAGAAGAGTTCCGTCGGAACTGCAGGGGATCCGGTCAAAGGTTACTCCTGTATGCGTAAGCTGGATCAGAGGGCGCATGACGGCGTTGTGTTCCATGGATGACACCAGTACGTGGTCGCCCGGGCGGAGAATCCCTTTCAGAAGCATGTTCAGGCTTGCGGTGACGCCGGAGGTAAAGATCACATTCCTTCCTCTGCCGGAGGTGAAATGAAAGAGCTTCAGAAGCTGTTCTCTCGTATCCAGGATCTGTTCTTCCAGAGAATAGGCGTCGCCATATGTTCCCCGGTTTACGTTTACGGCGGAACCGGACAGATAACGGTACACAGCGTCGGCCACTCCGGGAGCTTTGGGGCAGGATGTGGCAGCCTGATCCAGATAGATCTTCCGCTGTCCGGCTGTATTTTCGCAGGCGCTGCCTGCTGTATGTGGATTCATATCATTCATATTTCTTCCTTTCCCTGAAAAAGGTCCTTATATTTTATCAAAACTGTCAGTTTCATTATAACCTGATTTATAAATAAAATCTATAAATATATATGAAATCAACCTATATTTAATTGGAGAAATTATAGCGGAAATGATATGATGGATTAAATGAAGAAGAGAGGGGAAGACAACAAATGAAAAATGAAAAAATGACGATCGCGGCAGCCGGCGTCCTCATCGGACTGATCGCGGCTATGCTTGTGTTTTTTGGAAATCCTGTCAATATGGGATTCTGTATCGCCTGTTTCCTGCGGGACACTTCAGGCGCGCTTGGGCTTCACAGCGCGGCGGCGGTGCAGTATATCCGTCCTGAGATCATCGGTCTTGTTCTGGGAGCCTGCGCGGTTTCCCTGGCGACGAAAGAATTCCGCCCAAGAGGTGGTTCCGCTCCGGTGACCAGATTCATACTGGGTGTTTTTGTAATGATCGGGTGCCTGATGTTTCTCGGATGCCCCTTCCGCATGATCCTGAGACTTGCGGGAGGCGACGGGAACGCCATTTTCGGATTTATCGGTTTTGCCGCCGGCATTCTGGCAGGCGTGGTATTTCTGAAAAAAGGCTATACTTTGAAACGTTCCTACAAAATGCCCGTCCTGGAGGGAGAGATTTTCCCTGTACTGCAGCTGGCGTTTCTGATCCTTCTGATCGCAGCGCCCGCGTTTATTCATTTCAGTGAGGCGGGAGCCGGTCCGGGAGCTCTCCACGCGCCTGTTGTGATCTCGCTGATCGCCGGAATGATCGTAGGAGCCCTTGCCCAGAGAACCCGTCTCTGTATGGTGGGCGGTATCCGCGACGCAGTTCTGTTCAGAGAATGGAAATTACTGCTGGGCTTTCTGGCAATTCTGGTCAGCGCCTTCCTGGTGAACCTGATCCTCGGCGCGGCGACAGGAACCGCTTTTTTCAATCCGGGATTTGCCGGACAGCCGGTAGCCCACACAGACGGACTGTGGAACGCGCTGGGAATGTTCCTTGCAGGTTTCGGCTGCGTGCTTCTTGGAGGATGTCCTCTCCGTCAGCTTGTCCTTGCGGGAGAGGGAAATACGGATTCGGCCGTGACTGTACTGGGCCTGATGGTGGGAGCCGCTTTTGCTCATAATTTCGGACTTGCAGCGTCGGCAGACGGTCCCACAGCCAATGGAAAGATCGCGGTTATCATCGGGATTGCCGTGGTGGCTGTGATCGCCGCCGCAAACACATTCCGCAAAGCGGACGCGTAGTGAGAGGAGAGATGGAATATGAAAACAATCGATGCAAGAGGACTTTCCTGTCCGGAACCTGTGATCATGATGAAGAACGCCATGGCTTCCCGGGAAGCGGCATATGAGGTGCTGGTGGATAACGTGACCGCCAGGGAAAACGTCACCCGTTTCGCCATGCATCAGGGATACAAAGTTCAGGTAAAAGAGCAGGGGGATGATTATATCCTGCAGGTAACAAAATGAAAAAATACATAGCCACATTTTATTCCCATTACGGGGCCTTATGTTTTAAGCGGAATTGTGAAAAACAGGGGATGGATGCTGAGATCATGCCTGTTCCCAGGAACTTAAGTTCCTCCTGCGGGACCTGTGTGCGGTTCGCGTGCGGGGAAGAGGCGTTTCCTGAGATCACAGAAGAGCTGGAGCAGATCGCGGAAATCCTGGGAGAAGGATACAGAACTGTGTACAGAGCAGAAGAATAAATACGAGAGACACGCTGTCCTGAAAAGACACAGTGTCTCTTTTTTTGTGTGAATTCTTGTATGGAAAAGGAATATCGTGTATACTAAAGTACAGCGGACAAATGCTTATGCTGTAAAGGGTTTGCCGCTGTTTATGATGACAGATATAAGGAGCAGTTCAAAAATGCGCGAAAAGCTTACAAAAAGAGATGTAGAGAAGATCGAGCAGGAGATCGAACACCGGAAACTGGTGGTGCGCAAAGAAGCCATCGAGGCGGTGAAGGAAGCCAGAGCTCAGGGAGATCTCAGCGAGAATTTTGAATATTACGCTGCGAAAAGACACAAGAACCAGAATGAAAGCCGCATCCGCTATCTGGAGAGAATGCTTAAGACGGCCGATATAGTCGCAGATACATCCAAAGCCGATGAGGTGGGGATGGACGATATTGTAGAAGTGGAATTTGAGGAAGACGGAGAGATCGAGAAATATAAGCTGGTCACTTCTATCCGGGGCAATTCCATGGAAAACAGAATCAGTATAGAATCGCCTATCGGAAAAGCATTGAAAGGGCATCGGGCCGGCGACCGTGTGAAGGTGCAGGTGAACGAAAACACCAGTTATTATCTGATCATACGATCCATTGACAAGACGGGAGACGAAGGCGAAGAGATCCGGAGTTTCTGAGAAACCGTGAAAAGAACTGTCGGGGAGGGCGATGGAATGATATTTTGTGTTGAGGATGAGCAGAATATCCGTGAACTTCTGGTTTATACGCTTGGAGCCACGGGATTCGACGCAAAGGGGCTGGAGGACGGGAAGAGCCTGTTTAAAGCTCTGGCAAAGGAGAAGCCTGAGCTGATCCTTCTGGATATCATGCTCCCGGGAGAGGACGGATATTCGATCCTTGCCAGACTGAAATCCGATCCGGATACCAGGAATATCCCTGTGATCCTGGTAACGGCAAGAGAATCGGAATTCGATAAGGTAAAAGGACTGGACGGCGGGGCGGACGATTATATCACCAAGCCATTCGGCATGATGGAGTTTGTTTCCAGAGTAAAGGCTGTCCTCAGAAGATGCGCGAGGCAGACGGAGGAGAGGGAGATTACCTGCGGCGATCTTCGGATATCCGTGAACAGACATGAGGTCCGGGCGGGAAAACAAAAGCCGGAGCTTACCCGCAAGGAATTCGAACTCCTTTTGTATCTGGCGGAAAATAAGGGGATGGTCATGAGCCGGAATCAGATCCTGGAACATGTGTGGGGATATGACTTCGACGGAGAGACCAGGACTGTGGACGTGCATGTGCGTTCCCTCCGGCAGAAGCTGGGAGAAGCGGGAGAGATGCTGGAGACAGTGAGAGGCGTCGGATACCGCCTGAAAGAAAACTGATACAAAAGCCTGCGGCAGCAGACAGAAAAGCATTAGAAATGAAAGGAAGAAAAGAAAATGAAAAAACCGGTACTGGTAATCATGGCGGCAGGAATGGGAAGCCGTTACGGAGGACTGAAACAGATCGATCCCATTGACACGGACGGACATATCATCATGGACTTCTCTGTTTATGACGCGGTGAGAGCAGGGTTTGAAAAAGTGATCTTTATTATAAAGAGAGAAAATGAGCAGGCGTTTCGCGAGGCGATCGGGGACCGTCTCAGCCGTTTTATCCAGGTGTCCTATGTATTTCAGGAGCTGGACAATGTTCCGGAGGGATTTGCGGTCCCGGAAGGACGGGTGAAGCCATGGGGTACCGGTCACGCTGTTTTAAGCTGTATTAACGAGATCGACGGTCCCTTTGTGGTGATCAACGCGGATGATTATTACGGGGCCCATGCCTTCCGGATGGCTTACGATTTCCTGACAGATCCGAAGGCGGAAGACAGTACCGGAAGATATATGATGGTAAGTTACAGGCTGGAAAACACCCTTACAGAGAACGGATATGTCTCCAGAGGCGTATGCGTGACAGATGATGAGGGCTATCTCAGGGGGATCAATGAGCGTACCCATATCGAAAAGCGGGGAGAGGGCGCGGCGTATACAGAGGACGAAGGGGCTTCCTGGACAGAGCTCCCCGCGGACACGGCAGTTTCCATGAATATGTGGGGATTCTCCGCGGATATCCTTGAGGAACTTAAGAAACGCTTTGTGGTATTCCTGGAGGAAAATCTGGAGAAGAATCCGCTGAAATGCGAGTTTTTCCTTCCGTTTGTAGTGGACGAACTTCTGGAGGAGAAAAAAGCCACTGTAAAGGTGCTGAAGTCCGCCGATAAGTGGTACGGCGTCACATATAAAGAAGATAAACCGATGGTCATGGCGGCGGTTCAGAAACTGAAAGACCAGGGACTGTATCCGCAGAAGCTGTGGCAATAACAGCATTGTGGATTTATATCAGAGATGTTATAATAGACAAGGAAAATAATCCCGTAAGGAGGAGAAAGACATGGCAATTTTAGTAACAGGCGGAGCAGGTTATATTGGAAGCCATACAGTTGTGGAGCTGCAGAATTCCGGCTATGACGTGGTCGTTGTGGATAACCTGTGCAATTCAAGTGAAAAAAGTCTGGAACGCGTGGAAAAGATCACCGGAAAACCGGTGAAGTTCTATAAAGCCGATATTCTGGACAGAGAAGCGCTTACAGAGATTTTCGAAAAAGAAAAAATTGATTCCTGTATTCATTTCGCCGGACTGAAAGCGGTAGGCGAATCAGTGGCAAAACCATGGGAATATTACAATAACAATATAGCGGGAACCCTGGTTCTGGTAGATGTAATGAGAAATCACGGCGTGAAGAATATTATCTTCTCCTCCTCGGCTACAGTATACGGCGATCCGGCGGAGATCCCCATTACAGAGGAATGCCCCAAAGGACAGTGCACCAATCCCTACGGATGGACGAAATCCATGCTGGAACAGATCCTTTCAGACATCCAGAAGGCAGATCCGGAATGGAACGTTGTACTTCTGCGTTATTTCAACCCCATCGGCGCCCACAAGAGCGGTACTATCGGAGAGAATCCCAACGGTATCCCCAATAACCTGATGCCCTATATCACCCAGGTGGCTGTAGGCAAGCTGAAAGAACTGGGAGTGTTCGGCAACGATTATGATACTCCTGACGGAACCGGCGTGAGAGACTACATCCATGTAGTGGATCTTGCCAAAGGCCATGTAAAGGCGCTGAAGAAAATTGAGGACAATTCCGGCCTCAGCATTTATAACCTGGGAACCGGCAAAGGCTACAGCGTTCTGGATATTGTGAAGAATTTTGAAGCTGCTACAGGCGTGAAGATCCCCTATGTGATCAAACCCCGCCGTCCCGGCGATATTGCAACCTGCTATTCCGACGCTTCCAAAGCTGAGAGAGAGCTGGGCTGGAAAGCAGAGTATGATATCAAAGATATGTGTGCGGATTCCTGGAACTGGCAGTCCCACAATCCCAACGGATACGAATGAAGAAAATCCCCGTCCGAAGAGACGGGGATTTTCGCTGCTGATTGTCCGAAAGGACAAGCAGGTTTCTGTTAATCCCCGTCCTTACGGACGGGGATTTCCTTTCTGGTTTTCGAATTTGGGTTCGCAGGTCAGTTCGATACCCAGTCTGCGGAATTCCAGGATGTCTACGGAAGACAGCATTACGGAAGTGTGCGCCTGACATCCTTTCAGTTTGCGGAGCTGCTCCAGGGCAAGACGCGCTTCCGGATTGCTGGCCGCGCTTACAGAAAGGGCGATCAGCGTTTCGTCTGAATGAAGGCGGGGATTCTTGCTTCCAAGGTATCTGGTTTTCAGTTCCTGGATAGGATGAATGGCCTCGGGAGAGATCACATGATGTTCATGATCGATCCCGGCCAGGACTTTCAGCGCGTTCAGAAGAAGCGCGGCGGAAGCTCCCAGAAGATCGGAGGTTTTTCCGTGTACGATCTGTCCGTCGGGGAGCTCCAGGGCTGCGGCAGGACTTCCGGTCTGCTTCTCAATCTCCAGGCTGACCGGTACGACCCTGCGGTCTTCCAGAGACGCGTGCGCCTGTTTCAGGAGGAGTTCGATCTTGCGGACTTCTTCCTCCTTGCCGTCGCCGGAGACAAAGGCCGCGCAGCTTTTATAGTAGCGGCGGATGATCTCCTGGCGGGACGCCTCGCGGCATACTTCGTCGTCAATGATACAGTTGCCGGCCATATTTACGCCCATGTCAGTAGGTGATTTGTAGGGACAGTTTCCCATGATCTTCTCGAACATGGCCTGCAGCACAGGGAAAATCTCCACATCGCGGTTATAGTTGACAGTGGTCTCCCCATAGGCCTCCAGATGGAAGGGGTCGATCATATTGACGTCGTTAAGATCGGCGGTCGCCGCTTCATAGGCCAGGTTCACCGGATGTTTCAGCGGAATGTTCCAGATCGGGAAGGTCTCGAACTTCGCGTAGCCGGCGCAGATCCCTCTTTTATACTCGTGATAAAGCTGAGAAAGGCAGGTGGCCATCTTGCCGCTTCCGGGCCCGGGGGCGGTCACCACCACCAGCGGCCTTGTGGTCTCGATATATTCATTTTTTCCATATCCCTCATCACTGACAATCAGAGATGTATTGCTGGGATATCCGGGAATACTGTAATGGAGAAATACCCGGATGCCCAGTTTTTCCAGTCTCGCGCGGAAGCGGTCGGCGCTTTCCTGTCCGGCGTAGCGCGTAATGCAGACGCTTCCCACATAAAGGCCCCGTTCTGTAAAGGCGTCAATAAGGCGGAGTACATCCATGTCATAGGTGATGCCAAGATCTCCACGCATTTTATTTTTGTCAATATCAGCCGCACTGATGACAATGACGATTTCCGCCTGATCGCTGAGCTGCATCAGCATACGCAGCTTGCTGTCGGGCTCGAAACCGGGAAGAACTCTGGACGCATGAAAATCGTCAAACAATTTCCCGCCGAATTCCAGATAAAGTTTATTGCCGAACTTGCCGATTCTTTCCCGGATATGTTCTGACTGCATTGTAAGGTATTTCTCGTTGTCAAATCCAATCTTCATAAGTTCATTTCCTTTCCTCGTCACAATCAGCCGTCAGTATTGTCTGGCGCTGTCATGCACATAGTATACTACAAAAAAAGAGAAAATGGGAAATTTTTTTGAACGGAAATCAATATTATTTTACGAAACAGAACTGGTTGGCGGAGTCTTGAATTATTTGTTGATTTATCAGAGAAATCTCTTTATAATAAAGAAGATAACAACAGGAGGAATAGAATGAATAATCGTATGGATGATCGGAATGACGGAGACCGTCCGAACCGAAATAACCCGAAAAACCAGGGACCTAACAGAAACCGCCAGTCCATTCTGGCTTTTTTGATTTGTCTGCTCATTACTCTGGTGTGTCTCAGTTTTGTGACAGATATGCTGAGCGGTGATTCCAGTGAGATCACTTATGACAAATTTATTGAGATGGTAGATAAAGATCAGGTAAAAGAGGTGACGCTCCAGTCAGGCGTGCTGACAGTTGAACCGAAGATTCAGGAATCTTTTTACCAGAATGTAACCTATCGTGTGAATCAGATGGAAAGCGTGGACGCCCTGACGGAGCGTCTTGAGGGAAAAGATATTACTTTCCATTATGAACAGCCTGATGCGGTAGGCGAATTTGTATCTATGATGGCGAGCATCCTTCTTCCCACCATAGCCATGTTTCTGATGCTGATGTTCTTTATGCGCCGCATGAATAAAGGCGGCGGCGGAATCATGGGCGTGGGTAAAAGCCGTGCGAAAAGCTATGTGCAGAAGGATACGGGAGTTACATTTAAGGACGTTGCAGGTCAGGATGAGGCCAAAGAATCTCTTCAGGAGGTTGTGGATTTTCTTCATAACCCCGGGAAATATACCGCTGTGGGAGCCAAGCTTCCCAAGGGCGCTCTTCTTGTGGGACCGCCCGGAACTGGTAAGACGCTTCTTGCCAAAGCTGTGGCGGGCGAGGCGAATGTACCGTTCTTTTCTCTGTCCGGATCGGAATTCGTGGAGATGTTCGTGGGCGTAGGCGCGTCCAGGGTCCGCGATCTTTTTGAGGAAGCCAAGAAAAATGCTCCCTGTATTATTTTTATTGATGAGATCGACGCTATCGGCAAGAGCCGTGATTCCCACTACGGCGGGAATGACGAGCGCGAACAGACATTGAATCAGCTTCTGGCGGAGATGGATGGTTTTGACACCTCCAAGGGACTTCTGATCCTGGCGGCTACCAACCGGCCGGAAGTCCTTGATCCGGCGCTCCTTCGACCGGGACGTTTTGACCGTCGGGTCATTGTGGACAGACCGGATCTGAGGGGCCGTGTGGAAGTTCTCAAAGTGCATGCAAAAGAAGTTATGCTGGACGATACGGTGGATTTAGAGGCGATCGCGCTGGCTACGTCAGGCGCTGTGGGTTCGGATCTTGCCAATATGATCAACGAGGCCGCTATTCTTGCAGTTAAGAACGGGCGCCGCGCGGTTTCCCAGAAGGATCTTCTGGAATCTGTGGAAGTGGTTCTGGTAGGCAAGGAAAAGAAAGACAGGATCCTGAGTCCGCAGGAGAGGAAAATAGTATCTTACCATGAAGTGGGCCATGCTCTTGTGAACGCTCTTCAGAAAGACGCGGAACCGGTGCAGAAGATTACGATCGTTCCCCGTACCATGGGAGCGCTGGGATATGTAATGCAGGTCCCGGAGGAGGAGAAGTTCCTCAACACCCAGAAGGAACTGGAAGCGATGCTTGTGGGTTATCTGGGAGGACGCGCTGCAGAGGAGATTGTTTTTGACACTGTGACTACAGGGGCAGCCAATGATATTGAACAGGCTACTAAAGTGGCAAGAGCCATGATCACCCAGTATGGCATGTCCAAGAAGTTCGGTCTGATGGGACTGGCCACACAGGAGAACCAGTATCTTTCCGGACGGGCTGTTCTTAATTGCGGCGACGATACGGCGACAGAGATCGACCATGAAGTGATGCAGCTTCTCCATCTTTCCTATGAAGAAGCCAAGCGCCTTCTCAGTGAACACAGGACAGCCCTTGATAAGATTTCAGAATATCTGATAAAGCGGGAAACTATCACAGGAAAAGAGTTTATGAAGATTTTCCGCGCCGTGGAGAAAGGACTGGATATTCCGGAAAATCTGGATGATCTGGTGATCCCCGAGGAGCCGCAAGGCATTGAGGCTGAGGAACATGCGGAAGAAGTAAAGACAGATTCCGTGCAGACGGAAGAATATACAGAAACCGCAGGATCAGATACATCCGGGGAGTCTGACAATGTTTCAGATTGAAGAAGAATTAAAAAAACTTCCCGCCAAACCGGGCGTGTATCTCATGCATGATGAAAAGGATGAGATCATTTATGTGGGTAAGGCGGTAAGCCTTAAAAACAGGGTGCGGCAGTATTTCCAAAGCAGCCGGAATAAAGGCGCAAAGATCGAGCAGATGGTTACTCATATCGCCAGATTTGAGTACATCATTACAGATTCGGAACTGGAGGCTCTTGTACTTGAAAGTAATCTGATCAAAGAACACCGGCCCAAGTACAATACCATGCTGAAAGACGACAAGAGTTATCCTTTTATTAAGGTGACTGTCCAGGAGGCATATCCCCGGGTGCTTTTTTCCAGAAGCATGAAGAAAGATAAAAACCGCTATTTTGGACCTTATACAAGCGCCGGGGCGGTAAAAGATGTTATTGAGCTTGTGAGGAAACTGTACGGAGTACGTTCCTGCAACCGGTCGCTTCCCAGAGATTTCGGGAAGGATCGTCCCTGTCTTTATTATCATATGAAGCAGTGCGCGGGACCCTGTACGGGAGAAGTATCTCAGGAAGAATATAAAGAGAAAATCAGCAAAGTGATCCGGTTTCTGAACGGTGATTTTCAGGAGACGATAGATCAGCTGACAGAAAAAATGAACCTGGCATCTGAAGAGATGAGGTTTGAAGATGCCGCCGAGTGCCGGGATCTGATACAGAGTATCCGTATGATCGGAGAGCGTCAGAAAATTACTGCGTATGGCGAGGAGGACAGGGATATCATTGCGGTGGCGATGGACGAAAGCCCGGATCTCCGGGATCAGGACGCGGTTGTTCAGGTGTTCTTTATGAGAGGCGGAAAACTGATCGGCAGAGACCATTTTTATCTGAAGGTCGGCCGGGGGGATACGAAATCCCAGGTTCTCTCCAGTTTCCTGAAACAGTTTTACGCAGGGACTCCCTTTATCCCCAGAGAGATCATGCTTCAGACTCAGGTGGAGGACGCCGGGGTCATTGAAGAATGGCTTTCTTCCAGGCGAAAACAGAAAGTGCACATCTTTGTACCGCAGAAAGGGACCAAGGAGAAGCTGGTGGAACTTGCCTGGGAGAATGCGAAAATGGTTTTGGATAAAGACCGGGAGCGCATAAAAAGAGAGGAAGGAAGGACGATCGGCGCTGTCCGCGAGGTGGAGAGCTGGCTGGGACTTTCTGATATCAGCCGGATGGAGGCTTTTGATATATCCAACATCAGCGGATTCGAGTCCGTAGGTTCCATGGTGGTTTACGAAAAAGGCAGGCCGAAACGCAGTGACTATCGTAAATTCCGCATTAAATCGGTCCAGGGACCGAATGATTACGCCAGTATGGAGGAAGTGCTGACACGGCGTTTTACCCATGAGAGCAGCGGAGAATTTGACAGTTTCGCGAGGATGCCGGATCTCCTTCTGATGGACGGGGGAAAAGGACAGGTAAATATTGCCCTCAGCGTGCTGGACCGGCTGGGACTGCACATTCCGGTATGCGGCATGGTAAAAGACGATCATCACCGCACCAGAGGCTTATATTACAATAATACAGAGATTCCAATAGATACAGACAGTGAAGGATTCCGCCTGATCACCAGGATCCAGGATGAAGCCCACCGGTTTGCCATAGAATATCACAGATCCCTGAGAAGCAAAGGCCAGGTGCATTCTGTGCTGGACGACATACCGGGGATCGGAGAGAGACGGAGGAAAGCGCTGATGCGGAAGTTCCGCTCCGTGGAAAAGATCAGAGACGCATCTTTGGAGGAATTGGCCGACACGGAATCCATGAACGCGGCAAGCGCGCAGCAGGTATA
>CALWGI010000033.1 GCA_944380045.1 uncultured Blautia sp. | reverse complement strand
TCTGATCACAGATTCTCTTCCCAAATCCATCGACCTTTCGGATTATGAGGAAGCCGTGAATTTCATCATCGCCGGCTCCTGATCTGTCTCGGCCGGATAACCGGACAGGGAGTGCCTCATCCGGGCTTAACGTAAAAAGGCTGCTCCGCGGATTTTGATATCCGCAGAGCAGCCTTTTTCTGCTGTCGCTGTTATCACGATCATTACTTATTCATAATCCCAGGGGATTTCTTCCTCTTCTGAATAATCGCCGCCGTCGTCATAAGAGTCGTCAAGGCCGTCGTCATAGTAGTTATCCCCGTCGTCATAAGAGCCGTCGCCCTCATCATAATAGCCGTCGTCATCGTAATCGCCGCCGTCGCCGGCATCTACATAGGAGTCGTCATAGTCGCCGCTGTCGTCATAATCACCGCTGTCATCGTAATCACCGCTGTCGTCATAATCACTGCTGTCGTCAGGATAATAGGGCTCCGTCGTCTGAGATTCTCCGTCTGAATCATCATAATAACCGTCATCTGAACTGTCATCATAATAATATTCATCTGAACTGTCATCGTAATATTCTTCATCATAACCGTCGTCCGAAGAATCGCTTCCGTAACCGGTCTGCTGTGAATTATCACGGGTATCTGTTTCACTGTTGGTTGACAGGCTCATATAACGGAGATACGCCACACCGCTTTCCTCATCCATTGTCAGCGTCGCTTTCTCCATATCTTCGGTATCTACACTGTAGATCTCATATGTATCGCCGTCTGCAGTCACAATCTTCATGTCATACAGCGCGCTGTCCTGTGCGGAAGTATCCTGGGCAGATTCTGAAGACGCGGTGCCGGATGTATAATACATCTGTACCTGCTCGCCGTTCTGCACGATAGATTCCACGGGGATCAGGTTATTGCCCCACTCCTCTGTGCCGGACACTCTGAGATGGATCTCTCTCAGATTTGTTCCGAGACTGTTGGTCAGATAAATAAACTTTGACTGTGAAGTTTTCACACCGATCATCCTGGGCGCCGGCGTTGCCGTAGGCGCAGGCGTTACCGTAGGCGGAACCGCCGTAGGCGTCGCTGTAGGCACCGGCGTAGGCGTTACTTCCACCGTTTTCTGTTCGGTACCGCATCCGCCGAGGGCGAGCGCCAGAACCGCGCCCATGGCCATGATAAGTTTTCCTGAATGTTTCATAATAATGTTCCTTCCTTTCTGACGGCTTCCATTTTCCCGAAGCCATTCTTTATATGATATCTTTATTCTTCTTTCGCCCATTCAAAAGTGCATTTTACAGCTTTCTCCCATCCTCTCAGGAGTTTCTCTCTGTAAGCCGCCGTGATTTCAGGCGAAAACTCGCGTTCTGTCCTCCAGTTCTTCCTGAGTTCGCCGGCATCCTTCCAGAATCCCGACGCAAGTCCCGCCAGATACGCCGCGCCAAGGGCTGTGGTCTCAATGCAGTTCGGACGCACTACTTTCGTATCCAGAAGATCCGCCTGGAACTGCATCAGGAAATTGTTGGCGCTGGCTCCGCCGTCTACACGCAGGGCATTCAGATGAATACCCGAATCTTTTTCCATCGCGCGGATCACGTCAGACACCTGATAAGCCAGAGATTCTACTGTGGCGCGGATCAGATGCGCCTTTCCGGCGCCGCGGGTAAGTCCCAAGACAGCCCCCCTGGCGTACGGATCCCAGTAGGGAGCTCCCAGTCCTGTGAATGCAGGCACCACGTAAACCCCGTTGGTGTCCGGCACAGACAGACAATATTTTTCTGATTCCGGGGCGCTCTGAAGGATCTCGAGCTCATCGCGCAGCCACTGGATCGCGGCTCCCGCCACAAACACACTGCCCTCCAGGGCGTATCCGGGAGTTCCGTCCGGATTTACGGCCAGGGTGGTCAGAAGTCCCTGCCCGGAGCGCACGGGCCTGTCTCCCGTATGCATCAGAAGGAAACAGCCTGTTCCATATGTATTCTTCACATCTCCGGCGTCAAAACAGCACTGTCCGAACAAAGCCGCCTGCTGGTCTCCCGCCGCACCCGCTATCGGAATTCTCCCTCCGATCAGATTCTCATTGGTATATCCGTAAATACAGCTGCTGGGCTTCACTTCCGGAAGCATACTTGCCGGGATCTGAAATCTTTCCAGGATCTCATTATCCCACTGCTTCTTATAAATGTCAAACAGCATGGTACGGGAAGCGTTGGTATAGTCGGTCACATGAACCTGCCCCTTGGTAAGCTTCCAGATCAGCCAGGTATCCACTGTGCCGAAGAGGAGTTCCCCCCTCTCCGCCGCCTCCCTGGCTCCGTGCACATAATCCAGAATCCACTTTATCTTTGTCGCGGAAAAATAAGCGTCCGGGATCAGCCCTGTTTTCTCTTTAATCTTTTCACCGAAACCGTCCCGATCCAGTTCTTCGATCATCTCCGCGGTCCGGCGGCACTGCCACACAATAGCGGGATATATGGGATTGCCGGTCCGCTTATCCCACACGATCGTCGTCTCTCTCTGATTCGTGATCCCGATAGCCGTGATATCGCCGGCGTCCGCCCCGATCTTACCCATGGCTTCTATAGCGACCGCCATCTGGGAGGACCAGATCTCATGGGGATCGTGTTCCACCCACCCGGGGTGGGGATAATACTGAGCGAATTCTTTCTGCGCAAGGCTGCAGATGTTCCCCTCTTTATCAAACAGGATGCAGCGGGAGCTTGTGGTTCCCTGATCCAGCGCCATGATATACTTTCCCATAATATGTACCTTCCTTTATCTTTTCTCGGATACGCCGTTTAAATCAGGATCTTTCAGGCGGCCAGAATATTTTTCCCCACGAAATATCCCAGCACCAGTATGCCAAGCACGATCCTGTACCAGCCGAAAACCTTGAAATCATGCTTTTTGATATATCCCATAAGAAATTTGATCGCCAGAATGGATACCACGAAAGCCACCGCGACACCTGTAACCAGTATAACGATCTCGCCTGAGGTAAATGTAAAACCGAATTTCATCAGCTTCAGAAGACTTGCCCCGAACATTACCGGTATCGCAAGGAAAAAGGTAAACTCCGCGGCGACCGTCCTGGATGTACCCACAAGAATACCTCCGATGATGGTGGAACCGGAACGGGAGGTTCCGGGGATCACCGACAGCACCTGGAAAACGCCGATCAGAAACGCCGTCTTAAAACTCATATCCTCAAGAGACGTACAGGCGGGGCGGCGTTTTTTGTTGTAATTTTCTACTATAATGAATATCACGCCGTAAACGATGAGCGCAACGGCCACCACCACATAATTATTGAATTTCTCTTCGATGAGATCGTTAAAAGGCAGCGCGATAACGATGGTCGGTATACAGGCCACCAGGATCTTAAACCACAGGATCCATTTATCCTTATCGCAGAACCGCTCCACAAAAGTCATGATCCATCCCGCAGGCGCCGGACGGGCCGCGATCGCCGCCTTTGTTTTCTTCGGGATCTCTCTTATGTAAAACGGCCACAGTTTGTTCCAGTACAGGACTACCACCGCCAGGATGGCTCCCAGCTGGATCACTACCAGAAAGAAATCTTTGAAATCCTGTGAAACATCCAGTTTGATAAATTCATCCACCAGGATCATATGTCCTGTACTGCTGATGGGAAGCCATTCTGTGATCCCCTCCACAATCCCGAGGAACACAGTTTTTATGAATTCCACAATATCCATGTTTTATATCCTTTCTATTTTATATTAATATCAGATATCCGCAGATCCGGTATCTTTCTACAAGTATATTACAGATTTCCCGTTCCGTAAACCATATTTCTTGAAAACGAAGAACCGGAGGGATTCTGTCATCCCTCCGGTCCGATATGATGATCGCTGTCCGGCCGGACAGCTTCTGATTCTGTACGGGTTCCCTTATCTGTCCGCGATCGTGGCGATGTCGATCAGGGTCAGATGATTCAGGTCCGTATTCTCAAGGCTTGTCACCAGAGCTTCCGCTGTATCGAGGCTGGTAAGCACGTTGACGCCTGTCTCAATAGCGTTTCTCCGGATCACGAATCCGTCCTTCTGATGCTCGATTCCCTGCGGCGGCGTATCGATGACCACGTCGATCTTATGGCCCAGGATCAGGTCCATAAGGTTGGGCGCCGGCTGTTCCAGCTTATTGGTACGGATCGCCCTGATGCCGTTTTCCTTAAGGACGCGGGCTGTTCCTCTGGTAGCGTAGATACGGTATCCCAGAGACTCAAATCTTCTGGCAATGGGAACCACTTCCTGCTGATCCTCGTCTTTTACCGTAATGATCATATTGCGGTGTTTCGGAAGACGGATACCGGCTCCCAGGAAGGCTTTATAAAGAGCCTCGTTAAAGGTCTCCGCGATTCCCAGACATTCTCCTGTTGATTTCATCTCCGGTCCGAGACTGATATCCGCGCCTCTGATCTTCTCAAAGGAGAATACCGGCATCTTGATGGCAATATATTTCGCTTCCGGCTGAAGCCCCGGCTCATATCCCATATCTTTCAGTTTGTAGCCCAGGATCACCTTCGTCGCCAGGGGCACGATGGGGATTCCCGTCACTTTGCTGATATAGGGAACGGTACGGCTGGACCGCGGATTTACCTCGATCACATAAACCTCTTCGCCGCAGACGATAAACTGAATGTTGATCATTCCGATCACATGAAGGGCTTTCGCAAGGCGGCGGGTGTATTCCGCTATCGTCTCTTTTGCCCTGTCGCTGATGGTTCTGGCCGGATATACGGAGATACTGTCTCCGGAATGGATTCCCGCGCGCTCGATGTGCTCCATGATTCCGGGGATCAGGATATCTTCTCCGTCGCAGACAGCGTCCACCTCGATCTCTTTTCCCATAAGGTATTTGTCCACAAGGATCGGATGCTCCTGGGCGATCTGGTTGATAATGCCGATATATTCGTCCACATCCTCGTCGCTCACCGCGATCCTCATTCCCTGGCCGCCGAGCACGTAGGAAGGACGTACCAGGACAGGATATCCCAGATCGTTGGCCGCCTTCTTCGCCTCCTCAGCGGTAAATACCGTGTGTCCCTTGGGTCTGGGGATCTCACACTGCTCAAGGATGCCGTCGAAGAGCTCTCTGTCCTCTGCCGCGTCCACGTTTTCCGCGGATGTTCCCATGATCTTAACGCCCATCTTCATAAGGGCTTCTGTCAGCTTAATGGCGGTCTGTCCTCCGAACTGCACCACAGCGCCGTCCGGTTTTTCGATATTGACGATATTCTCCACGTCTTCCGGGGTAAGCGGCTCGAAGTACAGCTTATCCGCTATGTCGAAGTCTGTACTTACCGTCTCCGGGTTATTGTTGATGATGATCGTTTCATATCCTTCTTTGGCGAAGGCCCAGGTACAGTGCACGGAGCAGAAGTCAAACTCAATACCCTGGCCGATACGGATGGGGCCGGAACCAAGCACGAGGACTTTCTTCCTGTCCTTTGTGCTTACCGCTTCATTCTCTGTATCCGGTCCTCCGTAAACAGAGTAATAATAAGGTGTGGCCGCGGCAAACTCAGCGGCACAGGTGTCGACCATTTTATAGGCGGCCTGGATCTTGTATCCGGCTCTCAGCGCCTTGATCTCCTCCTCTGTACGTCCGCAGAGCTGAGCGATCACATGGTCCGGGAATTCCAGACGTTTCGCTTCCAGAAGAAGGTCACCTGTCAGAGGCTGTGTCTTCAGAGCCTGCTCCATTTCTACCAGCACCGCGATCTTATCGATAAACCACCGGTCGATTTTCGTGATACGGTGGATATATTCCCTGGAGATATCTCTGCGGATCGCTTCCGCGATCTTCCAGATACGGCGGTCGTCCACCACAGCCAGCTCTTCGATCAGTTCGTCCTCGTCCAGTCCTGTGAAATCATAGGACATCAGGCTGTCCACATGCTGTTCCAGAGAGCGGATCGCTTTCATCAGAGCTCCCTCAAAGTTGCTGCAGATGCTCATTACCTCGCCGGTAGCTTTCATCTGAGTGGTGAGCGTTCTCTTGGCTGTGATAAACTTGTCAAAAGGCAGACGGGGGATCTTCACCACGCAGTAGTCCAGCATGGGTTCGAAACTTGCGTAGGTCTTGCCCGTGATCGCGTTGGGGATCTCGTCCAGTGTGTATCCCAGGGCGATCTTCGCCGCAACCTTGGCGATGGGATATCCGGTAGCCTTACTTGCCAGCGCGGAAGAACGGCTTACACGGGGATTTACTTCGATGACACAGTACTCAAAGCTGTCGGGATGAAGGGCGTACTGAACGTTGCAGCCGCCGGTAATTCCCAGCTCTGTGATGATATTCAGAGCGGACGTACGGAGCATCTGATATTCCTTGTCTCCCAGGGTCTGGGAAGGCGCTACCACGATAGAATCTCCTGTGTGTACGCCTACCGGGTCAATATTCTCCATATTGCAGACAGTGATACAGTTGCCCGCGCTGTCGCGCATTACTTCATATTCAATCTCTTTCCATCCGGCAATGCAGCGTTCCACCAGAACTTCTCCCACACGGGAAAGTCTGAGGCCGTTCTCCAGGATTTCTCTCAGCTCGTACTCATTGTTGGCGATTCCGCCGCCGCTGCCTCCCAGAGTATAAGCCGGACGGAGTACCACCGGATAGCCGATGGTGTTTGTGAAAGCGAGACCGTCCTCCACGGTAGTCACTACTTTGGAAGCCGCTACGGGCTCGCCGATCTTCTCCATGGTATCTTTGAATTCCTGACGGTCCTCGGCTTTGCGGATCGTCTCCGCCGTCGTACCGATAAGACGCACATTATGCTCTTTCAGGAAACCTTTTTCCTCCAGCTCCATGGCAAGATTCAGTCCCGCCTGTCCTCCGAGGGTAGGAAGCACGCTGTCGGGTTTCTCCTTCATGATCAGCTGCTCTACCACCTCAACGGTAAGGGGTTCGATATAAACTCTGTCGGCAATATCTTTATCCGTCATGATCGTAGCCGGATTGGAATTCAGAAGAACAACCTCGATGCCCTCCTCTTTCAGAGAACGGCAGGCCTGGGTTCCCGCATAGTCGAATTCCGCCGCCTGGCCGATGACGATCGGGCCGGAACCGATCACAAGAACTTTATGGATATCTTTATTTCTCGGCATTGTTCTTCCCTCCCATCATTTCCATAAAACGGTCAAACAGGTATCCTGAATCCTGGGGGCCCGGGCAGGCTTCCGGATGGAACTGCACGGTGAAAATATTTTTGCCCTCATAGATCATTCCTTCATTGGTACCGTCGTTTACATTGACAAAGGCCGGTTTCGCGATATGTTTCTTCTCCAGTTCGTCGGCGTCCACCACATAGCCGTGGTTCTGGGAAGAAATATAAACTCTTCCGGTGGCAAGATCCTTCACCGGATGATTACCTCCTCTGTGTCCGTATTTCATCTTATAGGTATCGCCGCCTGTAGCCAGCGCCATAAGCTGATGACCCAGGCAGATGGCGAAGATCGGAATATCTGATTCGTATAATTTGCGGATTTCCTTTATTATGGAAGTACATTCCTTGGGGTCTCCCGGTCCGTTGCTCAGCATGATCCCGTCCGGCGCATCCTTGAGGATCTCCTCGGCGGGCGTGAGCGCGGGATAAACCGTTACCTGACAGCCTCTCTGATTCAGAGAGCGGGCAATGTTTCTCTTGGCTCCGAAATCCATAAGAGCTACCTTCGGCCCTTTTCCTTTCAGGACCTCTTTTTCCCTGCAGGTAACTTTTTCTACTACTTTTCCTGTTGTATATGCTTTTAAACGGGGGATAATTGCATCTAAATCGTAATTTTCGTTGACTGTGATCATACCGTTCATGGTACCTTTTTCACGGAGAATCTTCGTCAGGGCTCTGGTATCGATACCTGCGATCCCTGGGATATCATGCTTTTCAAGAAAATGCTGAATCGTGTCCACGCTTCTGAAATTACTGGGGACACGGGATAATTCACGGACAATAAAACCGTCTACCCACGGTTTCCTTGACTCCTGATCCTCATAACAGATTCCGTAGTTTCCTATCAGCGGATAGGTCATGCAGACAGCCTGTCCCGCATAGGAGGGATCCGTCATCACTTCCAGGTATCCGGTCATGGAAGTATTAAATACGATCTCACTGATCACTTCCCTGGATGAGCCGATGCTGGTTCCGGTAAAAACATGACCGTCTTCTAATATCAGAAATGCTTTCATACAATCTCCCTTTCTTTAGTTTCTAGTATTATCCTAAACTTTCAAGATTGTATCACAACAAATAGTCTTTTTCAACAAAATCAAAGGCTAAAAATTATTCTGTTTTACTTAAAATATTTCTTTTTTCAATTTTTCCGGAATTTTTTTCAAATTCGCCCTTGACATTTATACGGGTATGCGTTATTATAATCAAGCAGTCGCGAGAGAGCGGCTGATTCATAAGAAATGCAGGAGTGGCGGAATTGGCAGACGCGCAGGCTTCAGGTGCCTGTGGTCGCAAGATCGTGTGGGTTCAAGTCCCATCTCCTGCATTATTTTTTATTTACGGGAAGCCTTGATTTTACTGAGGTTTCCCGTATTTTTTTATGCCGGAAATATAATGATTTTCTGGTCACGCGTGGTCACGCGGCTTTCTTGTTTCCAAACACATACTTTCCTTCTGTCACACAGTTGTTTCTCTGCATATAATAACCCAGAGAATCTTCCTGCTGCCGGGATCTGTACATATTGGAATATTCAGGCGGCCGGAAACAGTTAAAATGAAAGGAATTTAGAATGAATCTTGATTTTCTGCTGGGTTATATCAATCTGGTCACTCTGGGGATCTGTCTCTGCGTAGGCTTCGCCCTGAAATATGCCAGGCTCTTTCAGCGTCTCGGGAATCAGTACATTCCCCTGATCATGCTGATCCTCGGAACTGTCGTCAACGTTATGATCAACTGGCCCCAGGCCGGTTCCCAGGTCATACTGGGCGGAATGATCTCAGGTCTTGCATCTACCGGTCTCTATGAAATGCTGCGGAATATGCTGAAAAGCAAAAAGACAGATTCCGAAGACCGGAAGGTTAAATAGGAGGGGTTTATGGAAATAAAAGGCATCGACGTTTCTGCATGGCAGGGGAAGATCGACTGGAAAACAGTCGCGGACTACGGCATGGGTTTCGCCATTCTGAGAATCACAGAAGCGGGTAATGTGGTGGACAGTGCTTTTGAGGCCAATTATGAGGGATGTTCCCGGTATCAGATCCCCACAGGAGTGTACAAATACAGCTACGCGATGACTCCGCAGGAATCTGTACGGGAAGCCGAAAAGGTGGTTCAGGTCCTGAACGGGCGTGAACTCCGGTTCCCGGTTTTTCTGGATCTGGAATGGAAAAATCAGAGAGTCCTCGGATCCTCCGGCGTTGAAAAAATCGCCGAAGCGTTTGAAGAAGTCATCACCGCGGCCGGATACCGTTTTGGAATCTACTGCAATGTGGACTGGTATCAGACCATGATCAGTTCTTCCCTGAAAAAATATGATTTCTGGATCGCCAGATATCCCGCCAGCGACGACGGATGGATGAAGGAAAGTCTCCGCCCGGACTTCGGCGTGGGCTGGCAGTACTCCAGCAAGGCAAGGATCCCCGGCATTTCCGGATATGTTGACCGGGACGTGTTTTACAAAGATTATGCGGATGAAAACACCTCCGATGAAATAAAAGGTTCGGAAGACGAAGACAGCGGAGAAAAAGGCGGCGCAGAAAACCTGTGGGAAAGGACCCGGCGCCTTATGGCAGAACAGACAGGATATCTGGAAAAACGTTCAGATAAGGATCTGGACAGCAAAACCGCCAACGCGGGGTACGGAAATTATACAAAATACGCCCGGGACGTAACCTCCTGGGGGCTTCCCGGATATCAGGGACAGCCATGGTGCGCCGTGTACCAGTTCTGGATCTGCGCAGAAATTTTCGGCAGACAGAGAGCACTTGAAATTATGGGAAACGGTTTCTACAACTGCAACAGCGTCCGTTCTCACGCAAAATCAAAAGGCACCTGGCACAGCGATCCCAGGACCGGCGCCATCGTCAATTTCCGGGACGGCGCCCACATGGGACGCATAACCCGTATTTCCGGAAACAAAATCTACACTAACGAGGGAAACACCTCGTCCGGAAAAACAGATACCGTCGAACCCAACGGCGGCGCCGTGGAGGAAAAATCCTATACCATAGGAAACCCGCAGATAGACGGTTACCTGTGGATTGATTATAAAGAGGATAACGGATCCGGAGAACAGAATAAAAAGGAAAGGCTTTTTGTGGGCATGGTAACCGCCACCGAGCTGAATGTCCGCACCTGGGCGGGAACAGAATATCCCCGGATAAAATCCTATCCGGTCCTTGCCAGAGGAAATCTGGTGGACGTCATGAACTATACGCAGACTGCTTCCGACGGAAGCGTCTGGTACTATATACGTATCGCCGGAAAATACTATGGTTTTGTACATTCTCAGTATATACTCCGGCAGTAAAACCGAAAAGCCGCGCATTACGCGCGGCTTTCGCTCCTGATCTGGTACAGATCCACATTTCCGAGAGTTTTTATAAAAACAGCTTCTGCATTCTCGTCATAATATTCATGAATATACGCCATGGTAAGGTCGATCTGATCGTCGATCAGATATACGCTCTCATTATTGATCATATCCCTGTACGGATTTTCGATCCCGTGTTCCCGCATCTCGTCCACAATACCCGGAGTGCGGCATTCCCATCCGCCAAACCAGTAAATATTATCCAGAAGGTTCTCCGGCATCCGGTCGAAGGGACCATAGCAGACAATCTCTGAGACCATGCCGCTTTTGGCAAGATAAACATGGTCTTTATCTGTTCCGATCGTTTCCAGTACCGCCCTCTGGCTGACTCTTGCCTCGGGAATAGAGGAAGTGTTTATACGCCAGTCTCTGCTCCACAGGAGCTGGCTGGCAATAAGGACCGCAAAGAACAGGACCGGAGCTGTCCTGCCGGCGATCACGGCCATGTGCGGTTTCCGGTTCTCCGAATCTGATATCAGCCAGAGAACCACAAGACATACGCTGAACCACAGTCCCACGTCTACGCGGTTCACCATATATCTTCCCTGGCAGTACAGATAAAAATAGACAGCCCACAGCAACACCGTTTCTCCAAGAAGAGAGAGCACCGCAGCCCTTGTCTTCTTTCCGAAGATCAGCCAGTATACCAGAAACGCCCCGCAGTAATAAGCGGGCGCCAGTTTCGAGAGATCCCGGGGGATCCTTTTCGTAAAATTCAACGCCTGCTCAGGCCGGATCGTATATCCGCTTTTTTCCTGAACCAGCTGTTCCATCACTTCAGAAGTGAATCTGTCCGGATCGTTAAAATTCCACGTCCTGTATAACTCATAGGCTTCCCGGGTAATTCCAAGTTCCTGATATATTTCCGTGCTGTCATAGTCCGGGAATCCGTAATCCAGAAGCTGGGACCGGAGGCTGTTAAATTCCTGATATTCCTGCCACTCGCCGCTTCTGTACATAAAGGAATCCACCGTTCCCGCCGTTCCTGCAGCAATCAGCAGGACAGCAAAAACTCCCGCGCAGACACCGATCTTCCGGATTGCGAAATTTCCAAACCGTTTTCGCAGTGTAAGGAGAAAATATATCCCAATCCCCGCCATCAGGGCGCTGCTGGCCCAGAACTGGTCTTCCCGGTACATAAAGCCCAGAAGTCCCAGCCCGATACCCCAGAGAAATTCCCATATATGGAATTTCTCCTGTAGGATCACATAAAACAGGAGAAACACAGCCGCAGCCGCCGCAATACCGCCCGTCTTGGTAAACTGTATATGGATACAGGCTTCATATCCGAAACAGCACAGCAGAACCAGGGAAAGCCACAATCCGGCCCACCCTTCCATTTTGTTTATCAGTACATAGGCAACCGCGCTGAACGCCGCCAGAAGAACCGCGTACTGAAATATGGTATACCACGGCAGCCTTCCCGTCACCTGATACAGAAAACGGTAGATCAGCCCCAGGATATAATTCTGAAAAACCAGATGCGCGTCTTTCACCCCCCTGAGGCCGCTGCCGAATTCCGCAAAAACAATATCATCGTTCGTCTCAAAAGAAGGCCTCATAACAAGGACTATAACAGCCATTGCCAGGAGATTCAGTCCCACAGCGGCCCCGAAAACGGAACGCTTATTTTTTCTTAAAACCGGCAATTTTACTTTCATGGATCTGTTACTTTGCAGTCTCCTCTTCTTCACAGGAACCTGCATCCTCTGCAGCTTCGGCCTGCTCTTCTCTCTCATCAGATCCGTCTTCGTCTTCTGTATGCCCTGAATCCTCAGACTGTTCTGTCTGTTCTGTCTCTTCTGTATGCTCCGCTTCCTCAGCGGCGGCCTCTACAACGTCGCCCGCATCCTCTTCCGCTTCGCGGACAGTACAGGCTGCCCCGCAGTGAGGACAGAAGGAGGCGTTCCCTTCCACGCTGCTTCCGCAGGAAGGACAGATTTTGCGGCCTCTGACTCCCGCAAGCCCCTCTTTATAATCAGCGATTTTATCCATCCGCTGATCGATCTGCTCGCAGAGGATCTTCTGGGCGTCCTCAAGAGGTGCTCCGTCAAGATAACGCTTATAGATGATCCGGCCTATTTCCGCCATGATCTTCTGGATCTGCCGTTCTTCGCCGGCGATCCTGTTCTTCATTTTCTGGGATTCATAAAGGTTTTCCGCCTTCCCTCCCAGTTCTCTCGCGGTTCTGCTGATTGCTGTTCCAAGTCTGTCAAAAAAATCTTTTCCCATAAAACTACCTCCCTGTCATTTCTGTTCAATCTCAACCCCGGGCCGTCTCCAGAAGGGGCGTTTCCTGTCCCCTCAGAAGGATCTTCGGTCCTCCGGTCCCATCGATATATTCTCTTGTGATGATCACCTGCCCGATGCTGTCGTCCTTGGGGATCTCATACATGATATCCAGCATATATTCCTCCAGGATCGCTCTCAGGGCACGGGCGCCGGTCTTCTTTTCCATGGCTTTCGCCGCGATGGCGTGAAGAGCGCCGTCGTCAAATTCCAGCTTCACCTCATCCAGCGCCAGGAGCTTCTGGTACTGTTTCAGGATCGCGTTTTTGGGTTCGCGCAGGATCTGAACCAGCGCGTCCTCCGTCAGGCCCTCCAGCGTGAAGATAATCGGCAGACGTCCGAGGAATTCGGGGATCATGCCGAAAGATCTCAGATCATCTACCGTCACCTTCTCCAGGAGATGCGGGTCATTATCGTATTTATCTTTCAGATCAGCGTAAAATCCGATAGACGCCTGCTTATTCAGGCGCTCCTTGATGATATTCTCCAGATCCGGGAATGCGCCGCCGCAGATGAACAGAATATTCCTTGTATTTACTGTAACCAGGGGAACCATGGCGTTCTTGCTTCCGGCTCCAACGGGGACCTCCACTTCGCTTCCCTCCAGGAGCTTCAAAAGCCCCTGCTGGACCGCTTCGCCGCTTACATCCCTCTGATTGGTATTTTTCTTCTTCGCGATCTTGTCAATTTCGTCAATAAAGATGATTCCGTGTTCCGCTTTCTCTATATCGTTGTCCGCGGCGGCCAGAAGTTTCGACACCACGCTTTCGATATCGTCGCCGATATATCCCGCCTCGGTCAGAGACGTTGCGTCCGCGATCGCCAGCGGAACATCCAGAAGTCTGGCAAGGGTCCTGACAAGATATGTCTTGCCGCATCCCGTGGGCCCTATCATCAGCATATTGGACTTCTCGATCTCAATCTCGTCCATGGTATCTGTGGCAACGCGCTTATAGTGATTGTATACCGCCACAGACATGACTTTCTTGGCGTATTCCTGGCCTATCACATATTCGTCCAGCGACGCCTTGATCTTGTGGGGAGCCGGTATCTTCTTCAGATCCAGCGCAAGCTTTTTCTCCTCCGCCTTTTTCTTCTGAGGCGCCTTCCTGGGCTGTGCCATCTGGTTCTGAAGGCTTCCCAGATCGATCATGCTCACGCCGGGCATATTGAACAGATCGGAATAATTAAAGCCGCCACGGCTGATCTGCTGGTTTACGCTGTCAAAACTCTTCTGCATACAGTCGGAACAGATATGTATATTATTGGGAAGATCGATCAGTTTCCCGGTCTGGCTCTCCGGCCTGCGGCAGAGAGTACAGAATCTCATCGGATCCTTTTTTTCTTCGTCATGGCCGTTGTCTTCTCCCCCGGTAATCTCGTCTTTATAATTATCTGTCATATATACTCCTTTCCATCGTGTGTCCCGCCGCTTTCCCATACGTTCCGGGTCCAGGCTGAACGCACAAACGCACAGACAGCCGGAATCCTGTCGGGAAACCGCCGTCTATGCGTTCATTATATCATACCCCGTAAATATCTTACATAAACTTTTTATAAAAAATAGGTCAGTTGCTGCTTTCCGGTTTTGTCCCCATGGTCACTTCAATGCTTTTCTCCACATACTGCCCGTTCTCGGCTCTGGAAACAACTATTTCCACAGTTTCTCCCGATCTGTAATACTGGAGTTTTTCCTGAAGGTCCTGACGGCTGCTGATATTCTGACCGTCAAGCTTCACGATGATATCCCTGGGCCGGATTCCCGCGTTGGCCGCGGCTTCTCCCTCTATCACATCTGAAACAAAAGCTCCTGCAGGCACATTGTACATCTGGGCTGCCTGGGAGGACAGGTCCAGAAACAGAACCCCGAGATAACCGGTCTGTGAGGAATCCAGTTTTTCCCTTGTCTGACGGTTCATAAGATTCTCCAGGATCGGCTGCGCGGTGGATATCGGAATGGCATATCCCATCCCCTCCACTGCATTGTCCGCATATTTCGCGGAATTGATACCGATCAGCTCACCGTTCATATTCAAAAGCGCGCCGCCGCTGTTCCCGGGATTGATCGCGGCGTCTGTCTGGATCAGACCGGAACTGACGCCGTCTTCCGTAGAAATGCTTCTGTTCAGGGCGCTGACCCACCCTGATGTAACCGACTGACCGTATCCCAGCGCGTTTCCGATCGCCACCACCTGTTCGCCTACCTGAAGGGAATCCGAGTTTCCGATCTGCGCGATCGTGATCCGGGAAAGGGTATCTTCGGGAATATCTCCTTTATTGACGGCAACCACCGCCAGATCATCGGCAACATCGGTGCCTTTGATAACGGCAGTCACAGCATCCTCCACATTGATATCTCCCTCGCTGCCGTCGGTTCCCCCGTCGGCTTCAGAAGTATCGTCGCCGATAAAACATACGCTTAATGTGTCTGCATCCTGCACCACATGATTGTTCGTGGCGATCAGCAGCTCGTCGTCGTTCTCGCCTACGATGATACCGGAACCGCTTCCCTCGCTGGAATACTGGCGGGTTCCGTAACCGCCGAAACCATAAAGCCCGAAGAAATCCGGGATCTCCTGAATACTTACCGAAGTGATCGCAACCACGGACGGCATTGCCGCAGCCGCCACCGCCGCTACGGAGCCGCTCTGTCCGGATCCGCCCGCCGTATCGTCTGTATCCAGAGCCGCCTGCTGCATCACCTGCGGCTCTGTCGTCTGTACCTCTTCTTCCGTTCCCGGA
This sequence comes from uncultured Blautia sp., assembly GCA_944380045.1. Taxonomy (GTDB): domain Bacteria; phylum Bacillota; class Clostridia; order Lachnospirales; family Lachnospiraceae; genus Blautia_A. Next base: position 1,574 of record CALWGI010000033.1, on the reverse strand, counting down.
AATACGCCCGACAGATTATCCACACACTGAAATACAATTCCCGCAACCAGTCCGAACACAGCCGCCAGGGCTATCGTTCCCGGAAGTTTATGGATAAAGCCGGTCTTTTTCCTGCGCTTTACAGGGCGTTCTCTCTCTGAAACAGCCGTACTCTGGTGAAACTGATAATGAGAATAGGGAGAGGGGGAAGTCTCCGCCCGCCTGTTCCCGTCTGTATCCTGATTATATGGAGCATCCTGATCCCAGAATTTATCATCATTCATATTATCTGCTCCTTTCCGTTATCAATCATCCTTTTATAAAAATCAGTGTATCAGGGAATTGTGTTCAAAATGTGATAACTGTTTTAAAAAAACATGTCTGCTGATTTTCTTTAGATCCGCCTATGAAGCAGCGCCGTTTTTCCAGTAATCCTTATTCATGCTGCACCAGAGAACAACCCGCTTCGGCAGCCTGCGGTAATGTTTTCCGGCCAGATAGCCGGCATATTTGCATGCGCTTTGGAGCACAAACCAGGGAATCAGTCTCTTCTTCCCGTTCCTGCAGAGATAATGGAAGGTATCCTTGACCAGGCGGATCCCTTCCCCCTCCGAAGACGCTGTCTGAAATATTTCCGGATACTGCGCCTGCGAAACTCCCAGGTCAAAATTTCTGTGAAACTGCTGCATACAGGAATAATTATGAGAATGGATCACCTTTGCGTCTGCCGCGTAGGCAATGCTGTATCCGTTCTGGATGAGCTTTCCCGCATAGATCATATCTTCGTTAAAAATGGTACGTTCGGTGAAACCGCCAAGTCTGTCATAAATCTCTTTTTTGTACGCCGCGCAGACGTTTGAGCAGAAAAAGGTTTTGATCCCATACACAGGCAGATCCGCGGCTGATTTTACCGAAGACTGTTCCGGATAATTAAACGATCTGGTATAACGCTCTACAAAACCGCAGGAGGCGTTGGGAAGCTGACGGGCATAAGCCGCCGCCGTGCCCGGGGCTTTCAGCGGAGCGGTAAGATTCTCTATCAGGTTCTCATCCGCCGGAAGCGCGTCCTGCGTCATAAACACCATAATATCCGCGCCGGAAAGCTCTGCCGCTTTTTTTCTTGTTCCCCCGTGGTCAAACTCCGCCTTTTTCAGATGGTGCACTTCCACAAAGGGAAATTCTTTCTCCCACCGGAAATCCCAGAACTTTTCCTCCGTATTCATGACCAGCACGCGCCTTACCGGCAGGCTCTGTCTCTCCAGTCTTTTCAGAAGATTCTGAAACCCGCTCCCGGGCCGGTACGCGGGAATGATCACATCAATTAGTTTTTTATCCATGACTGTTTCTCCTGTATAAATTAAGGAGGGAATTCCTTTAACAGAAATCCCCTCCTGCAAAATCTTTGTTCAGGCAGCTTCCACGGACTCGCTCACTGCGCCGGCATCTCCGCCGCCTTCTGTGTATCCTCCGTCTGATCCGGAATCAGAATAATCTCCGCCGCCGCTTCCGGAATCTACATAGTCTCCGCCGCCGGTATCTCCCCCGCCGGTTCCGGGATCTACATAATCTCCCCCGCCGGTATCTCCCCCGCCGGT
>CALWGI010000032.1 GCA_944380045.1 uncultured Blautia sp. | reverse complement strand
TAGGCGTTTATCTGTTGATCATTCAATGTGCGTCTATTGGGGATATTCTGAAAAAGTACAATGACAAAGCATACTACAAGAATATTGTCTTTTACAATCTTCTGAAGCAGAAAATCCGGCAATATACCCGGTCTATATTTGTGGCGACGCTTCTCATTACCTTTACCGTATTTGGGATCGGCTTCATAGCGGCAGGATTTATTGACGGTTATAACGTCGCTCTGAACGAGCCATACGATTACACGATCAATGCGACCTGTGAACACCCCATGACCGAAAAACGTATTGAAGAAATAGCAGAAGAAAGCAATGCGGTCATTACCGACATAAAGCATATAGACTGTCTATTGCTCGGTGTGCAGAACCATTATAAAAACGGTGAGCGTGATTGGAGTTCGCGTATCGTCGTAAGCGAAGATAACTTTAATGTCCTATCCGGCGCGGCAATATCCGTACCAAAGGGAAGCTATACAGTTTATTATGACAGCAGTATGGAATATAAGCTAAATGCCTTTTCGGCAGATAACAGCCTTTTTTATAATCCGACAACTGAACAGGAGTTTACCTTAACTCAAAATGAACCGATATGCCGCGATAGGCTTTTTAATACACGGTCTGTATTTTCTTCTTTTCTGATTTTGAACAATGAAGATTACCGCACGATTGCGGCTACACTTGCTGACGAATATAGAGCCGTTTCCTATATGGTAAATGTGGAAAATTGGCAAGACACGATGGATTTTCAGAACAATATTCTGAAAGCCGTTATCTCCGACAACAACGGAGTAATCTTTACAAACTGGCACAACAGCGCGACATTCGTGAAAACAGGAAGTCAGGCGGAGTATCTTCCCTTTGAAGGAAACGAAACTAAAATTGCCCGTGTGTGGTCGTTATATCCGCTTTCAAAATTGAGCAGCACGACTACGCAGTTTGAAGCCTTTGCCACCTATCTCATGCTTATGCTGTTTATTGCTGTCATTGCCTTTGTGTCCGCTGTCATGGTGATTGGTCTAAAACTTATCAGCATGATTTGGAATGACACTGAGGTTTACAACGATCTGCAGCGTTTGGGAATGAAAAACAAAAGGATAAAAGAGCTTATAACAAAGCAAATGTTGTTCGTCTATTTTATTCCTGCTGTGCCTGGCTGTCTCATTGGGGCTTTTACGACATACCGGATTATGTTGGTTTCCGGAGTTATCTATATCAGCAAAACAATGCAGTTAGTGGGCTGTGGGTGCGGCCTGGTTGTGATAATCCAAAGTACTATTTTCCTGGTACTTCGGGAGGTTGTCGCGGATAAAATGATCAATACACCTCTTCATCTCTCCGCCTGACCACAGTGGGATAACCATCCAGGATCTTTTTGCGGCAGGGGCAGTCCTTATCGTGATCATTGATGATACCGCACGCCTGCAGATGGGAATATATGGTGACAGGACCTACATACTTAAAGCCCCGCTTTTTCAGGTCCTTACTGATCCTGGCCGACAGTCCGTTGCTGACTGGTATTCTGCCGGCGTCATGCCCCTGATACAGGATGGTTTTCCCATCGGAGTAAGACCAGATATAATCGCAAAAAGTACCGAACTCCTCACGCACTTTCTGATAGCAGCGGGCGTTATTGATGATCGCATTTACTTTGCGCGGAGAACGGATCATCCCTTCCGTATTCAGGATCCGTTCCACGTCCGCCTCATTATAATCGGCAATCCTGTCATAATCAAAGTTATCAAAGCATTTCCGGAAGATTTCCCGTTTTTTTAACATCAATGCCCAGGACAGTCCGCACTGCATACATTCCAGAGTCAGGTGTTCAAACATATGTCTGTCATCGTGTACAGGGATCCCCCATTCTGTATCGTGATATACCTTGTCGAGCGGATCTGTATCTGCCCATCCGCAATATCCCATAAACCAATCCTCCTCCGTTAACTGCTTCAAAGAGTTCTCGTATTCACAGAGATAATTGTATCAAATATACGTTCACTTTTCCATGACTTTATATCATAAAAGCAGCATTAAAAAATGCCTTAAAATTTTGTTGATTTTTTCATTTTTACATTGTATAATACAGGGAAATATGAATTGCCGCTTCCTGCCGCCGGGTAGGGAGTTAAGCGTCAGGTTTTCTATCGTTAGGCCTTTGAAGATAGGAAGTTCTGACGCTGTTTTTTTGTAATTTCAGGAGGGATCAGTTATATGGAACAGCAGTCTTGCCTGCGGGATTTCACCCGCTATACAATCTTGAGTATTCTGGGAACTTTGGGCGTATCCTGCTATATACTGGCGGACACGTTTTTTGTGGCAAAAGGGCTGGGGACCAACGGTCTTGCCGCTTTAAACCTCGCTATCCCCGTATATAATTTTATTCACGGTACGGGACTTATGCTCGGTATGGGCGGCGCCACCAGATTCTCTATCTGTAAAAGCCAGCAAAAGACGGACGAAGTGAACCGGGTTTATACAAACACCATCTATCTCGCCCTGATTTTTTCGGGAATATTTGTCCTGGGCGGCCTCTTTTTTTCACGCCGGATCGCAGTGCTTCTGGGGGCAGATACAAGCATACTGGAAATGACGAACACGTATCTGTACTGGCTTATGCTGTTCGCGCCCGCTTTTATACTGAACGATGTCTTCCTCTGTTTTGTCCGAAACGATGGAAGCCCTCAGCTTCCCATGATCGCTCAGCTGACCGGTAGCCTGGCCAATATCCTGCTGGATTATATTTTCATTTTCCCGCTGGGAATGGGGATTTTCGGCGCTATTTTCGCCACCGGCTTATCTCCGGTCATCAGCATTATCATCATGCTGCCGCACTGGCTCCAGAAGAAAAATACTTTCCATTTTGTAAAGACGGGACTCAGGAAATATATTATCAAACAGGATTTGTCATTAGGTTTTCCCTCTTTGATCGCCCAGATGTCCTCGGGAATCGTAATGATCACTTTTAACGCGATCATCTTAATGCTGGCGGGAAATACCGGGGTTGCGGCATATGGAGTAGTGGCCAATATTTCGCTTGTGATCGTCGCGGTATATACAGGTATCGCGCAGGGCGTCCAGCCTCTGATTAGTACTTTTTACGGCGTCGGGAACGGCAGGCAGGTGAAAGAAGTGCTGAAATACGCTCTGACGACCATGCTCTCGATTTCTGTTATCGTTTATTTTGTCATCTTTGTGTTTGCCGATCCGATCACCACTGTTTTCAACAGCGAGCATGATCTCAGGCTGCAGCAGATTTCCGTAACGGGATTAAAGCTGTATTTTATGTCTGTTCCCTTTGTGGGCTATAATATTATTCTGGCAACCTTTTTTACTTCAATTGAACGGGTGCTGCCCGCGCATATCCTCTCTCTGTTAAGAGGACTGGTCCTGATCATTCCCATGGCGTTTTTGCTGTCCGCTCTGTGGGAAATGACCGGCGTCTGGCTTACTTATCCGATCACAGAATTCCTGATCGCGATATTTGGATTTATCATATACAGAAAAAAATCCCCCTCGTAATCGAGGGGGTATCGTTTCCAGTCAGCTCTTCACTACAAGTATGCGAAGATCCACTTCTTCATATTCTCCGGAGGGCATCCGCCTGTACAGCGAAAGATCTGCTCTCTGCTGCACCGGAAGATCCTGAAGCACTTCCGAATACTCCTCCATGGTGCAGACTTCCCGGCCGTCCAGCTCAAAGATAATATCGCCGCTCTGGATCCCCGCGGCCATGGCGGGGGAATTCTCCTCCACACTGTCCACATAAATTCCCAGGGGGATCTCCAGCTCTTCTGCTTTCTCTTCCGTCACTGTCTCGCCGATAATGCCTATATAGCGGATATTCTCACCGTTGGAGAGCATCTCCAGAAGTGGGCGGAGCTGCGCCGCAGACACCGCGCGGACTACTGTTCCGTCTTCCTCTCCGTCCGTGACCATAATACCGGTCATCTGTCCGTCCATATCCAGGAGAACGCCGCCTCCGCTGCTGCTTCCTACCATATCAGTGGTGAGTATGGTATACTCTGCGTCAGGAATCCGGTATTTGCCCAGAACCGACGTGATGTTTCCGTAAACCAGTGTTCCGGCGTCCCCGGTGGGACTTCCGATCGCGATCACCGGATCCGCCTGTTCCTGATCTGCTTCTGTTGCCAGAGAAACTGCCGGAACTGTCTGCGCCGTCTCGTCGTCCAGCTCATCCATGCCGACTTTTATCACAAGAAGGTTCGTTCTCTCATCAGCGCCGCACAGGGTTCCTTCTCCGGAATCTCCCGTAGAAAAATCCACACGGAATTTCCCGCTGTCTCCCAGCGTTTCCGAACGGGTGAGAATATAGAACGCGTCTTTATTTTTAAGAAAAATGATTCCCTCTTCGTCCCCGTATGTCAGCGAGGAATGATCCAGAAGATTCTCCTTGTCGCCGATCCCCGTAACTCTCACCAGCGCTTTCTGAGGCTCCGCCGCGATCTTCTTGATCTCGTTGTATATATTCTCCAGGTGATCGGCAAGATCCGCTCTCACTCCGTCCGCGTCTGCCGCCGCTTCTGTTTCCCCGGAAACTCCGCCTTCCGCCTCGTTTCCCGGTGCGGCCGTCTCCGCCTTTACTGTGGCGGGCGCTTCCGCAGCAGTCTCTGTCTGACTGGCCGCCGGCAGGGACAATGTCACTTCTTCCTGTTCGGGCGCTTCTTTCCCCAGCACCTTCAGCATGGCCGGCATAGTGGCCGCAATGGTCAGCGCCGCGCACGCTCCGAAGATGATCCCGCACAGAGCCGCCATCAAAATTTTCTGTACTGCCGCTTTTTTATTTACAGGTCTTTTTTTAATTGTTTCTTTTATAAAAGGATAGTCCTGATCATTACGCTCAACCATAACCATTCCCCCGTAAACCTGATAATTTAAATCATATTTTAACAGAACAATATGAATTTTTTATGAATAAAATCGTACAATTTTCCTTTTCATTCCGCCTGAAATCATGTAGAATAGACATAGTAAAAAATGGGATATTATTTCCTTTTTGAAGTATAATTGATTTTATTTGAGACATCAGGAGATTTTTATGAACCAGAAAGCATTGACATCACTGGAATACCCCAAAATCATAGAGCAGCTTACAGAGAAAGCGTCCTCTCCCATGGGGAAGGAACTCTGCCGGAACCTGACGCCATCCGACGATATCGAGAAGATCCGGCTTCTTCAGGTGCAGACCAGAGACGCCCTGACCCGGCTTTTCCAGAAGGGAAGCGTTTCTTTCGGCAGCGTGAAGGATATCCGCGGTTCCCTGAAGCGCCTGGAGATCGGCAGCTCTCTCGGCATCCCGGAGATCCTGGCCGTATGCAGTCTTCTGGAGAACACCTCCAGAGTGAAGGCCTACGGAAGGAAGGAACGCAGCGACGCTCCCTCTGATTCTCTGGACGCCATGTTCCAGGACCTGGCTCCTCTCACTCCCCTGGCCGGGGAGATCCGCCGCTGCATTCTTTCGGAAGATGAGATCAGCGACGACGCCAGTCCCGGACTGCGCAGCGTGCGCCGGAACATGAAGATCACCAACGACCGCATCCACACCCAGCTCTCCGGCCTGGTCAGCGGAAGCGCCCGCACCTATCTGCAGGATTCCGTGATCACCATGCGCAACGGACGCTACTGCGTCCCCGTCAAGGCGGAATACAAAGGGCAGGTTCCCGGTATGATCCATGACCAGTCTTCCACCGGTTCCACTCTGTTCATCGAACCCATGGCCATTGTGAAGCTGAATAATGACATGCGGGAGCTGGAACTTCAGGAGCAGAAAGAGATTGAAGCGGTCCTTGCGGATTTAAGCGAACAGATCGCGGCGGAGCGGGAAGCTGTCGCCCTTGACCTGGAACTTATGGTGCAGCTTGATTTTATTTTTGCCAGAGGCTCTCTCGCCATGGATATGAACGGAAGCGAGCCTGTCTTTAATGAGGAGGGCCGCGTCAACCTGCGCAAAGCCCGCCATCCTCTCATCCATAAAAAGAAGGCTGTACCCATAGACATCCGTCTGGGGGACGATTTTGATCTTCTGATCATCACCGGTCCCAACACCGGCGGCAAGACTGTCTCCCTGAAAACCGTGGGGCTTCTCACACTTATGGGACAGTCGGGGCTTCACATTCCCGCCCTCGACCGGAGTGAACTTTCTGTTTTTCATGAGATATACGCGGATATCGGAGACGAACAGAGCATTGAACAGTCTCTCAGCACCTTCTCCTCCCATATGACAAATATCGTGTCTTTCCTGGAGAAAGCGGATCAGCAGTCCCTGGTGCTCTTCGACGAGCTGGGCGCCGGAACTGATCCCACGGAGGGAGCGGCCCTCGCCATCTCTATTCTCTCCTATCTCCACGAGAGAGGCATCCGCACCATGGCGACCACTCACTACAGTGAACTGAAGGTATACGCGCTCTCCACTCCCGGCGTGGAAAACGCCTGCTGTGAATTCGATGTGGAGACTCTGCGCCCCACTTACCGCCTTCTTATCGGTATACCCGGAAAGAGCAACGCTTTCGCCATTTCCTCCAAACTGGGACTTCCCGATTCCATCATACAGCGGGCCAGAGAACAGATCAGCGAGGAGGACGAATCCTTTGAAGATGTGATCTCTTCTCTGGAGGAGAACCGGATCTCCATCGAAAAAGAACGTCAGGAGATCGCCAGCTACAAAGAAGAGATCAGCCGGCTGAAAGCCCAGCTGGAAGCCCGTCAGGAAAAACTGGACTCCCAGCGTGAGCGGATCCTGCGCCAGGCCAACGAAGAGGCCCACAAAGTTCTGGAAGACGCCAAGGAATACGCGGATCAGACCATGAAACTTTTCCACAAGTTCCAGAAGGATCATGTGGACACAGCCGCCGTGGAGCGCGAGCGCCAGGAGCTGCGCAAAAGGATGAGCAAAGCAGAAGCGAAAATGAGCCGTCCTGCGGAAACACAGAAGCCGAAGAAACAGCTCACCCCAAAAGATATCCGTCCCGGAGATTCCGTCCGGGTGCTCAGCATGAACCTGAAAGGCACCGTAAGCAGCCGCCCGGACTCCAAAGGATTCCTTTTCGTGCAGATGGGTATCATACGTTCCAAAGTGCATATCTCCGATCTGGAACTTGTTGACGAACCGGTGATCACCGCGCCTTCTCTCCAGAGAACCGGAGCCGGCAAGATCCGGATGTCCAAATCCGCCGGCATCTCCACAGAGATCAATCTTCTGGGCAAAACTGTGGACGAGGCCGTGGCGGAGCTTGACAAATATCTGGACGACGCCTATATCGCCCATCTGAAGAGCGTACGCATCGTACACGGCAAGGGAACCGGCGCCCTGCGCAAGGGGATCCACAATTATCTGAAACGCCAGAAAAACGTGGCTTCCTTCCGTCTCGGAGAATTCGGAGAAGGGGACGCCGGAGTAACTATTGTGGAGTTTAAGAAATAACGGAAGGAGATTCGATTATTATGGCAGCAAAACAGAAAATCCTGATCATAGACGACGACAACAATATTGCTGAACTGATTTCCCTGTATCTCACCAAGGAGTGTTTCGAGACGAAGATCGTAAACGACGGCGAACAGGCCCTGAAAGAATTTCAGACCTTCCAGCCTGATCTTCTTCTCCTGGACCTGATGCTTCCCGGCATCGACGGCTATCAGGTCTGCCGGGAGATCCGCCATACCTCCGACGTTCCCATCATCATGCTCTCCGCCAAGGGCGAAACCTTCGACAAGGTTCTGGGGCTGGAGCTTGGAGCGGACGACTACATCATCAAGCCCTTCGACTCCAAGGAGCTGGTCGCCCGCGTCCGGGCGGTACTCCGCCGTTTCAAGGTAAAACAGCCCTCCGGCACCTCCGGAGAAAAATCTGTCTCCTATCCGGATCTCACGATCAACCTGACCAATTATTCCGTTACTTACATGGGAAAACAGGTGGATATGCCTCCCAAGGAACTGGAGCTTCTTTATTTCCTGGCGGCCTCGCCCAATCAGGTATTTACCAGGGAACAGCTTCTGGACCACATCTGGGGATATGAGTACATCGGAGATACCAGAACGGTGGACGTACATATCAAACGTCTCCGCGAGAAGATCAAGGATCATCCCCGCTGGAGCATAGCCACCGTGTGGGGGATCGGTTACAAATTCGAGGTGAAAAATAAATGAAGCGGAGGATTTCCTTCAGATTCCTGGAAGCCTACATTCTCATAGGCCTGGTCGGCTTTCTTCTGATCACGCTGGCGGGCTCCCGGATGGTGGAATCCGTGCTGGAAGAAGATATCAGTTCAGGGCTCTATCAGGACGCTCACAATGTAGCCGAAAACCAGGCGGTAAAGAGTAATCTTTCCTCCTCCAACCTGTCCAGCATCCAGTCCAATCTGTTTATGCTCTCCCAGTATCCCTCTGTGATCGTCTGGATCATCAACAACGAAGGGGAGATCATTGTCAGCACAAGGACCGATATCTCGGCGGACGACCCGATCCGGATCGAGGATTTCGATCCTTCCGACTGGGGAAGCAGCTATTACCAGATCGGGGATTTTTACGGTTTCTTTCCGGAGGAATATTTAAGCGTCCTGGCCCCCATTACAGAAGATATGACGCCCAAAGGCTATATCGCCCTCCATTTCCGGATGAGCGATCTCTACCAGAAACGGGGCGCGATCCTGTTTATCATCCAGATCCTCTTCCTTGCGGTATATGTCCTGGCCTCCGTGCTGCTCCTGATCTACTGGCATTATGTGCACAATCCTCTGAGGGAGATCACCAGAGGCGTGGGGGAATTCGCCAATGGGAATCTGGCCTACAAAATCCCCGCGTCTTCTGAAGACGAGATCGGATATCTGGCCAACAGCCTGAACTATATGGCGGAAAAGCTGAACCGCAACGGAGAATATCAGCGGCAGTTCATCTCCAATATTTCCCACGACTTCCGCTCGCCGCTCACTTCCATCAAGGGATATGTGGACGCCATGCTGGACGGAGTGATCCCCGCGGACAGCCAGGAAAAATATCTGAAGATCATCGCCTATGAAGCGGGACGTCTGGAAAAGCTCACCGAGGGTCTTTTGACGCTTAACGAGCTGGACATCCACAAACGGCTTCTGAAGATTGAAACTTTTGACATCAACGAAGTGATCAAGCATACCGCCGCGGCTTTTGAAGGCGACTGCACCAGGCGCAAGATCGTTCTGGAGCTGGTGCTTTCCGGACGGGAGCTGTACGCCAAAGCCGATATGGAGCAGATCCAGCAGGTTCTTTATAACCTTCTGAACAACGCTGTGAAATTCAGCAGCAACGATTCGACCATTATTATCGAAACCTCTGAGAAAAACGACAAGATCTTTGTCTCTGTGAAGGATCACGGCATCGGCATCCCCAAACAGAGCCTTCACCGGATCTGGGAACGTTTCTACAAAACGGATATCTCCAGGGGAAAAGATCAGACCGGAACCGGTCTCGGACTTTCTATCGTAAAAGAGATCATCAACGCCCACGGGCAGAATATCAACGTTATCAGTACCGAGGGCGTGGGAACAGAATTTATTTTCACACTGGAAAAAGCAGAGTAAATATTTACCCTGCTTTTTTCTTTGTTTCCATATTGTCTTACAGGTCAAAAGGCGTCCGCAGCATGCGGTCTTCTTTCACCAGATATACGCCTCTCGGCGTGATCCTGATCTCCGGGATCACCGGAAGCGCCATAAAAGAAAGCGTGATAAACGGATCGAAGCCTTCCCTGACTCCCATTTCATGGGCTTTGCGGATCATTCTTTTCAGTACCGCATTCACTGTCTCGTATCCGGCGTCGCTCATGAGACCCATTACCGGGAGAGGCAGGGTTTCAAACACACTGCCGTTTTCCACCAGAGTATACCCTCCCTGGGTCCGGATCAGCTCTTTTACCGCCAGATACATATCCCGGTCGTTGTCGCCTATGACGATCAGATTGTGGGAATCATGGGAGACGCTGGAGGCTATGGCTCCGCCTGTGATCCCGTATCCTTTTACAATTCCCACTCCTGTTTTTCCTGTGTTTCTGTGGCGTTCCACGGCGGCGATCTTCTGGTACGTCCCATCCGGCGCGAAATATCTCTTCCCGCCCTGCTCCAGGAACGGCACGTCTTCGTACAGATCCTCTGTACTGATCTGGCCCTCTGTCATTTTCAGTATGTGGGCTTTCCCGCCGCTGTGTTTCAGCCGCAGGCTTTTTTCACTGAACCCGGATACCCGGACAGTATTCTTCAGTTCCGGAGCGCAGGGCCTTACCTGTACTTTTTCGTCCCTGATGATCTTCCTGCCCCTGAAATAAACTTCAAGAACATTCAGGTCCGTGAGATTGTCCAGGATCACAAAGTCTGCCTGATATCCCGGCGCCACCGCTCCGAGATGTTTCAGTCCGTAGCACTCTGCCGCATGTAGGGAGGCCATCTGAAGGGCTTTCTCCACCGGAAGCCCCAGCCGGACGGCCTGCTTCACATTATAGTTGATATGGCCTTCTCTTCTGATCTCTTCGATGTGTTTGTCGTCTGTGCAGAAACAGAAGAAAGAAGTATCTGTTCCGTGACTTACCAGGCCTTCCACAATGGCGTTCAGGTTTCTGGCCGCGCTTCCCTCCCGGATCAGCACGTACATACCGTTGCGGCACTCTTCCATGGCATATTCATAATCCACGCACTCATGATCCGTGGAGATTCCCGCCAGGACATAAGCCGCCAGGTCTCCCTTATTCAGAAAAGGCGCATGGCCGTCCCTGATGCGCCCCTGAAACAGGTTCAGCTTCTCGTGCATGGAAACGCTTCCCTCTACAACCGATACCGCGTCCATCACTTCTCCCAGTCCCAGGATCCGGGGATTGTCCAGGTAAGGTTTCATTCTGGCCGCCGTCACAGCTGCTCCGTTGTCGTCCACATGGGTCGCCGGAACACAGGAAGGCATCATCACATACACATTGGCGGGCACGTTTTCCGTCTGCTCCAGTATATAGTCTATGCCCGTTGTTCCGGACACATTGGCTGATTCATGGGGATCCACGATAAAAGTAGTCGTACCGCACTGAGCGGCCTGGCGGATCAGTTCCCCGGGCGTCACCAGCGTGGATTCCAGATGAAGGTGGCTGTCTATGAAACCGGGGCAGAGATACTTCCCCGTAAGATCGATTTCCGTCTCGCCTCTGTAATCTCCCACGCCCAGTATGACGCCGTCCGCCACAGCGACATCCCCGTCTACAAATTCCCCTGTGCGGGACATAAACACTTTCGCTCCGCGAAAAACAGTCTCCGCAGGACGAAGTCCCCTCGCCATTTCAGAATATCTTCGGTACTTCTCCAGTTCCATGCTGTCCCTCCTTTTTGTTTCCGTCCCGAAGTCCGGTTATTTCCAGTGATATTTTGTAAGCTGTCCCTCTCTTTTCAGATGAGCGAAATCGTTCTGACGCAGAGCCTCATAGAGAACGATCGCCGCCGCGTTGCTCAAGTTCAGCGAGCGGATCTCATCCAGCATGGGGATCCTGACGCACCGCTCCTGATTTTCCAGAAGGATCTCCTCGGGAATCCCCCCGCTTTCCTTGCCGAACATCAGGAAACAGTCCTCCTCATAACGCACCTCTGTATATGTCCGGGGCGCCTTGGTCGTAGCGTAATAGATCTTCGCCCCGGGATTTCTGTTTAGAAAATCCTGGTAATCCAGATATGTAGTCACATCTAGGTCTTTCCAGTAATCCATGCCCGCGCGCTTTATCGCTTTTTCATTCAGTTTGAACCCGAGAGGCTCTATCAGATGAAGCCGTGTTCCCGTAGCCACACAGGTCCTTCCGATATTGCCTGTATTGGCCGGGATCTCCGGCTCGTGAAGTACAATATTTAATCCTGGCATATCTCTTTACTCTCCTGTCCGGGAAATATCCCGTCTGTTTTCCATTCCGCGCCCCAGGGAAGCTTCGTGATCTCATCCTGTCCCGGCCGGTCCAGAAATCTTACGATCTCCCCGCTGTACAGAAGTCTGTCGTTGCCTGTCACCGCTTTGCCGATCACGGCAGCCGGAATACCCGCCCTGCGGCAGGCCTCCACAAGGCCGCTTCCGTCAGCCGTTCCCGCCAGAACCGTTTCTCCGGAAAGCAGTCTGTACGGATCCAGGTCAAAACGTTCGCAGATCTCTATCGTCTCCTGACGCACCGGGATCTTTCGGAGATCCGCTTTCAGTCCCACTCCTGACGCCTCCGCCAGTTTCCACAGGGCGCAGAGAACGCCTCCTCTCCCGGATACGCAGTAGCCGCTGCATCCTGTTTTCTCGCTCAGCAGGATCCCGGATCCTTCTCCCGGTTCTTCACGGTCTTCTTTTTTCCCCGCCGGCAGAAGGAACACATTCCCGTTTTCTTTTTTCAGCCTCACGCCGTATCTTTCCGGATTTTTTTCCGCATCATAAAGGAATCCCTCAGAAAAAATTCTTCTGAGGGTTTCTCTTTCATATTTTACAAGAAGCGCAGTCCCCTGCAGGGCGATACAGCCTGCCGCAACCAGATCGTCCCCTGCTCTCAGCCTCCCGGCGACTTCTCTTCTCAGGGCTTCCATAGCCTTCTGTCCAAGTTTCATAACAGAACTCCTACAGAAGAATGGACAGGATCGTCGGAACGACCATTGCCGCCACCAGGACCACCGCCAGGACGGCGGTAATGATTCTGCGTTTCTTAGGATCAAACATTCCCATTTTTTTCACCTCATATCATGCTGTCCGCAGGAAGACAGATTCTTTCACTGCGGGCGTTGTGGGACAGGGGATCTCTCCTGTCATAGTCGAATAATACTGCCGTTCCATCAGAAAACACCTCAATGTGGGCTGTCTTCGGCACCTGATGTTCTTTCCGGTAAGACCATACCGCTTTCTCATATGGTTTCTGGTCTGCGGCGAATGAAGGCCTTTTCTTCAGGTTTTCTCTCAGATAAAGGTCGTACACCATTCTTCCGGCAGCCTCCGCCACAGAGATCTCCGGCTTCTCGTGAAGAAACTCCAGAAGGATCTCATAGCGCCGTATCCTGGAATGGGAAAGCTCCTCATAGCCTTTTCTCTCATAAAATCTTCCCAGATCCTCATAGAAAGAGAAAGCATCCTCCCAGAATCCCGTCAGCCAGTTTAAGGTATATTGGAACTGTCCACTATTATAATACACTTCCACCATACTTTCCACCGTTTTCAGCTTTAAAATTTCCTCGTAGGAAATCCAGCGGGTGGAAAGCACTTCATAGGGCTCCAGGCTCTTGCATGTGATCCCGTATTCCCGGGCTTTTTCCTCCATAAGGGAACCTTTCAGGACTTTCAGGAATCCAAGCTGCAGCTGGTCCGGTTTCATGGAATAGACAAAATTAAAGGATCTGCGGAAGCTTTCATAATCCTCACAGGGCAGGCCCGCGATGAGGTCCAGATGCTGATGTACGGAATGGAAGGAACGGATCTTCTCCACATTCCTTCTGAGTTTCTCAAGATCTGTTTTCCTGTGTACTGCTTCCAGGGTTTCCGGATTGGCCGACTGTACGCCGATCTCAAGCTGGATCAGGCCCGGACGCATCCTGCCGATCAGTTCCAGCTCATCCTCCCGGAAAAGATCCGCCGATACCTCGAAATGAAAGTTGGTAACGCCGTTGTCATGCTCCAGAATATACTTCCAGATCTCCATGGCGTGTTCATGCCGGCAGTTAAAAGTACGGTCTACAAATTTCACCTGGGGGACTCTGTGATCCAGGAAAAACTGCAGTTCCTTTTTTACCAGACTGAGACTGCGGAACCTGAGTTTCCTGTCGATGGAGGAAAGACAGTAGCTGCAGGAAAACGGGCATCCCCTGCTGCTCTCATAGTATATGATCCTGTTCTCAAAATTTTCCGGATTTTCATAGATAAAGGGGATCCTGTCAAGATCAACCGGTTCCCGGAACCCGTTGTCAACGATCGCGTTTTCTTTCCGGAAGACAATCCCGGATATTTCCTCCAGCCGCCCTTTTCCCTCCAGATAGTATCCGGCCAACGCGAGAAACGTCTCCTCTCCTTCCCCCTTCATGATCCCCGTCACCTGGGGCATGTCCTCAAGGAAGTCCTTTGCATGAAAAGAAACCTCCGGACCGCCGGCCCAGAAGGCCGTATCCGGAAGTATCTTCTTCAGATCCCTGATCAGCTCCCGGACAAGGGAGATATTCCAGATGTAACAGGAGAAACAGACAACATCCGCTCCGCTTCTGTATATCTCCTTCATGATCTCGTCCTTCGGCTGATTGATGGTAAATTCTTTAATCTGTACAGAGTCTTTGTAAGCCGCCGCGTATGCCTTCAGGTCGTAAACCGCCGGGTTGGAATGAATGTATTTCGCGTTGCAGGCCGCCAGTAATATCTTCATTATTCTGTACTCCGTTCTGCTTTTTATTCATCCATAAGCGCTTTCAGCGTATCCTTGGCCGTCAGCCCTACCAGACGTTTTGCTTCTTTTCCGTCCTTAAAGATGATCAGTGTGGGGATGCTCATTACCTGGAACTTCTGGGCGAGCGCCGGTTCCTGATCCACATCCACCTTGCCTACAGAATAACCTTCTCCGGCAAGTTCCTCCACGATAGGAGCCTGGCGCATGCAGGGACCGCACCATGTCGCCCAGAAATCCACCAGTACCGGTTTCTCAGATCTCAATACTTCTTCTTCAAAATTCTGTGTCGTAATTGTCATTTCCATAATACATATCTCCTTTTCTTTCTCCGTTTATGAAGACTTACGTCTCCTGCGCACATATTTTCCGGCGCTGATCCCGGCCGCGCATCCTTCGTATACTGCTTTGGCAACCTGCAGAAGTCCGCCGGTGCAGTCGCCTGCCGCGAACAGTCCCGGGATCGTAGTCTCCATATCTTCGTTTACTTTGATGTTGCCTTTTTCGGTAAGCTCCGCGCCCATCTGTCGGGCGATTTCCGTGCTTCCCGCCGTCCCCATCGCCACGAACACGCCCTCCGCCGGGTAAAATGAAGGCTGTGCTTCTCCTTCCCCCTGAGCGGCCGTCTCGCTTTCCAGACGCAGGCCGGACACTCTGTCTCCGCCCTCAATGGCCTGGATCTTCATGGTATTCACCGCGATAGGATGTTCTCTTGAGAACTCCGGTTCCTTACCGTCCGTATAGATCGTCACGGAAGGCGTTACATTCTTAAGCTCCTCCGCCTCGTGAAGGGCGAAGTCACTGTTCCCCAGCACCGCAACCTCTTTTCCCCTGTAGAAAAAGGCGTCGCAGACCGCGCAATAGCTGACTCCCCTGCCCTCAAACTCCCGGATCCCCGGGATCTTCGGAGCGGAGCGCTTCCCGCCTGTAGCAAGGATCACGCTTTCCGTATCAATATCTCCCTCTGTTGTCTTTACTGTAAATGTATCAAAACCTCCGATCCCCAGAACCTGTGCTTCCAGGAATCTCACTCCCAGCGCTTTCGCCTGGGCGATGCCTCTCTCAAAAAGTTCCGCACCGGACAGAGGTCTCTCAAGTCCGTAATAATTCTCAATCTTCTCGGCTTTTTCCAGGTCGCCTATGCCATTGTAGATAACCAGAGGATCCATGTTTCCCCGGGCCGCATAGAGAGCGGCTGATATTCCCGCCGGTCCCGCGCCGATAATGATAATTTTTTCCAACTTCGTTCACCTGCCTTCCTGATATTCTATAATATACACTATTTCCTGTAAAATTTCAGTGATTTCATCACAATATTTTCCAGCCCCGCATGCGCGCCTGTTTTTTGTCAAAAACAGGATGATTTTTGTATAGTTTTATGGTAAAAGTCAGGGACCTGCCGCGACAGATCCCCGAAAACTGATACAGATTATCACACGATCTCATCCAGAGAGCAGAGTTCCACGCCTTCCGCAGTAAGTGTGCTGCGGATCTTCTCCACAAAAGCCAGAGCTTTCGCTCCGTCTCCATGCACACATACGGAATCTGCCTGGATCGGAATATCTTTTCCTGTGATGGCTGTAACCTTTTTCTCTTTGATCATACGGACTACACGGGCGATAGCCTCGTTCTCATCTGTGATCATGGCGCCTTCCTTACGGCGGTTCACCAGAGAGCCGTCCTCCTCGTAGGCTCTGTCGGCAAAAACTTCCAGAGCGGTGCGCAGTCCCATGTCTTTCGCCGCGCGGGCAAGCTCCCCGCCGGACAGCGCCAGCACGATCAGACTGTCGTCGAACTCCTTTACCGCCTGGCAGATTGCCTGGGACAGTTCATAATCTTTCGCAGCCATATTGTAAAACGCGCCGTGAGGTTTTACATGCTGCATTTTCAGACCGTGAACCCTGCAGAAAGCGTCCAGGGCTCCCAGCTGGTACAGCGTATAGGCCTTCGCCTCCGCCGGCGCAACAGCCATGTTTCTTCTGCCGAATCCCATAAGGTCCGGATATCCGGGATGCGCTCCCACCCGGATCCCCGCCTCTTTCGCCATGGCGAGAGTCTTATCCATGACAACGGGATCGGAAGCGTGGTAGCCGCAGGCTACGTTGGCTGATGTGATAAGGGGAATGATTTTGTCATCATTTCCTATGGTATAACGGCCGAAGCTTTCGCCCAGGTCGCTGTTTAAATCCACACGATACATCTGAGTTCCTCCTCTGTCTCTGATTACTGCGTCTTGATATTCATGATCTTCTCTATAAATCCGGTATCCGCTCTTCCCTCGCAGAAAACAGGATGACGCATGATCTGATACTGGAAATCAAGGTTTGTCTCCACACCCATGATCAGCATCTCATCCAGCGCCGAGCGCATTTTCTGGAGCGCGGCGTTTCTGTCCGGAGCGTGTACGATCACCTTGGCGATCATGGAATCGTATTCGGACGGAATACTGTATCCCGTATAAAGCCCTGTATCCACGCGCACTCCGTTTCCTGCCGGAAGCAGAAGATGCTGCACCAGTCCGGGACTTGGCATAAAGTTTTTCTCCGGGATCTCCGCGTTGATCCTGCACTCGATGGCGTGTCCCTTAAGTTTCACATCCTCCTGGGAAAAGCTTAAGGGTTCTCCCATAGCGACCCGGATCTGTTCGATGATCAGATCGGTTCCCGTCACCATCTCTGTGACGCCGTGCTCCACCTGTATCCTGGTGTTCATCTCCATGAAGAAGAATTCGCCTTTGGGGCTTACGATAAACTCAATAGTTCCGGCATTGGTATAGTTCACTGTCTTCGCAGCCAGAACCGCATAGTGGTTCATTTTTTCCCGGGTTTCCTCATTGATAGCCGGAGACGGAGATTCCTCGATC
>CALWGI010000031.1 GCA_944380045.1 uncultured Blautia sp. | reverse complement strand
TGATCCAGGATGATCTGCTCTTCATAGGGCGCGTCCTCTTCTGTAAGAGTGACAAGATTGCAGCGGTACACCACGTCTGTATCCTTCATGTCCACGCCGATACTCAGCGCTTCCAGCGGGGATCTCCCCGTATAATACTTCCTGGGATCGTATCCCATAACAGACAGGTTGGCGGTGTCGCTTCCCGGCGCCATTCCCTCCGGAATGGTTGCCACTGTCCCGATCTCCGAGACTTTGGCCAGCGCGTCCATGGCCGGGGTCCTGGCACAGGAAAGAGGCGTACCTCCTCCCAGGCTTTCCAGAGGCCAGTCCGCCATTCCGTCTCCCAGAACCACTACATATTTCATAATAATCAGCTCTCCTCTGTTATCAGTCTTTCACACGGATCATCGTGATCACTCTGCCGTTCAGTTTTTTCACTTTCTCCTCGTATTCGCCCTGTTTCATCTCAGAAGTGATAAAGGCGAATTCACCCGGGAACTGCTTCAGGTTCACAATCTGCACGTTTCCGAAGATCTCCTCCACCTGGGCCACGGTAGCTTCCTTCACCCTCACGAAAAATCTGCCTTCCACATCGGCGAGATCCATCAGCTCCAGCGGCCTGCTGGTCCAGTTGGTCATGATATTTCTGTGAAGATGTTTGGCCTCGTCCACGATATCCGCCACCACAGCGCTGGCTGTAGGCAGCTTGCCTGCTCCGCTTCCGTAGAACATGGCGTCGCCCAGCACGTTTCCGTGGACAAAGACTGCGTTGAACACATCGTTCACACTGTAAAGGGGGCTCTCTTTTCCTACCAGGAAAGGAGCCACCATAGCATAGAAGGAATCGTTTCCGATCTTGCGGCTGGTGGCCAGCAGCTTCACGGACATTCCCAGATCAGCGGCGTAGGCCATATCCGCGGGAGTGATCTTCGTGATCCCCTCTGTATATATATTTTCATAGTTCAGGAATTTTCCATAGGCAAGGGAAGAAAGAATGGCGATCTTCCTGCAGGCGTCGTATCCCTCCACGTCCGCCGTGGGATCCGCCTCCGCGTATCCTTTCTCCTGGGCTTCCTTCAGTACGGCGTCAAAATCACTGCCCTCTGTGCTCATCTTATAGAGCATATAGTTGGTGGTTCCGTTAAGGATTCCCGTGATCTCGTCGATCTCATCCGCCGTAAGGGAAGAATTCAGCGCGCGGATAATGGGGATTCCGCCTCCGCAGCTTGCCTCGAAAAGAAAGTTAATGTCTTTTTCTCTGGCGATCTCCATAAGCTCCGGGCCATGTTTGGCAACCAGCGCCTTGTTGGAAGTACAGACGCTTTTCCCTGATTCCAGCGCTCTTTTCACGAAGGTATATGCGGGCTCGATGCCTCCCATTACCTCTACCACGATATCCACTTCCGGATCATTTGCAATGATCTCATAATCATGCACCAGGATATCCTGTACCGGATCTCCCGGAAAATCTCTCAGATCCAGGACGTATTTGATATTAATTTCCGCGCCTGCGCGCTTGTTGATGCTTTTGTGGTTGGTGTTGATGACTTCCACAACTCCGCTTCCCACTGTGCCGTATCCTAAAACCGCAATGTTTACCATATTTTCCTCCAATGTTGTCGCTATTCTCTGCCAAGGATCTTCAGGTAATGGATCCCCTCGCTCCGCTCAATGTATTCCACCATGGCTTCCGCGTCCCCGTCGCCGGGAAGGATATCCACGCTGAGGGTGAGAGTCGCCACGCCGTTAATGGGAATACTCTGATGGATAGTCAGTATATTGCCGTGAAAGCGGGCAATGGTCTGCAGGATTCCGGAAAGAAGTCCCGGCTCGTCGTCCATCTGAATGATAAAGGTGATCGTCTTCCCTCTGGCCTGTTCGTGAAAGGGAAAAATATCATCCTTATATTTATAAAAAGAGCTGCGGCTGATGCCCGTCTGCTCCGCGGCGTCCTGCACCGTCTGCACTCTGCCGGAATCCAGCAGTTTCTTGGCCTCCACTACTTTCAGAAGAACCTCCGGCACCGCGCGCTCCCTGACTACGAAGTATTTCTTTTTTTCCGATTCTTTTCCCATTTCGATCATCCTGTTCCTGAAATCCGGTTATCTCATACGTCTTCAGAACAAAGAGGACGGAGCCTCTTCAACGGAAAATCCCCCGCAGGAGATGTCCGTTTAGTAAAGACACATGTTTTCCTACGAGGGATATGTTACCATACCTGCAAAGATGTTTCAAGTCTTTTTTCGTCAGGCCTGTTTCTTCGACAGGGCGATCCATTTCAGATATGCGTTGATAAACAGATCGATATCTCCGTCCATCACCGCGTCCACGTTTCCTGTCTCTTCGTTTGTACGGTGGTCTTTCACCATTGTATAGGGCTGCATTACATAGGAACGGATCTGGTTGCCCCAGCCGATATCCGTAACTTCGCCGCGGATACCCGAAAGCTTCTCTTCCGCCTCCTGCTGTTTGAGAAGATAGAGCTTCGCCTTCAGCATCTGCATGGCCTTGTCCTTGTTCATATGCTGGGAGCGCTCATTCTGGCACTGTACCACGATCCCGGTGGGGAAATGGGTGATACGTATGGCGGAGGATGTCTTGTTGATGTGCTGTCCGCCGGCGCCGCTGCTTCGATAAGTGTCGATCCTGATGTCCTCGTCGTTGATCTCCACATCCAGATCCTTCTTGATATCCGGCATTACGTCGCAGGATACGAAGGACGTCTGCCGCTTGCCCGCAGCGTTAAAGGGAGAGATCCTTACCAGACGGTGTACGCCTTTCTCGGACTTGAGATAGCCGTAGGCGTTCTCTCCGTTTACCTGGAAAGTCACGGACTTGACGCCCGCCTCCTCTCCGTCCAGATAATCCAGGACCTCCATGCTGAAGCCCTTGTGCTCCACCCAGCGGCTGTACATACGGTACAGCATGCCGCACCAGTCGCAGGCCTCCGTTCCGCCGGCTCCCGCGTTCAGTTTGATGATGGCGTTCTCGCTGTCATACTCTCCGGACAGCAGGGTTTTCACTCTGATATTGTCAAAATCTGTTTTGAACTGATCCAGCATTTCCTGGATCTCCGGAATCAGATCCGGATCGTTCTCTTCATAGCCCATCTCGATCATGGTCTCCATATCTTCCATTTGGCTCACCAGATTCTGATATGTCTCCATGTCGTCCTTCAGGCTCTTCAGTTCCTTCATTTTTTTCTGAGACTCCTCTGCGTTGTCCCAGAAATCAGGCGCTTCCATCTCGCGCTCTAATTCTTCGACCCTCTGCTCTTTGTTAGCCAGGTCAAAGTGAATCCCTCACTTCCACTAATGGTTCTGTGTACGTTGCAAGAATACTCTTGAACTGATCTAATTCAACCACAGCTTCACCTTCTTTCTGAAAATTTGTCCGCGGCTTCCGCCGCGTTATAATATCCCGGATGTTTCACGCCTCTGGCGCTTCGCCCGGAACATCTCCGGTTAGCATACCATATCGGCGGGGAAACTGCAAGAGAAGCCGCCTGTACAGAAGAATTTTTATTCCTCCATACCTGCGGCTTCTGTTTTTTACAGTTCCAGAGTTTCCAGATCCTCCGGAACGAAAATGTTCCCGTGAAAATATTTTTCCGCTTCCGCGGTATACAGTTCTTTTCTTTTCAGGATATTTTTATCTTCCGTATGATAGAGAAGCAGATTTTTTACTCCCAGCTTTTCCGCCAGTTCCGCGGCATCCTTCACTGTGGAATGGCGCTTTTCATAGGGACGGAAAATATCAGCCTCGCCGGAAAGGCAGAAGGCTTCGTGAAGCAGCCAGTCGCTGTTCCGGGCGTAAATCTCTTCGCAGTCGTTATAAGGCTCATCCCCGCAGCAGGTAAGCTTCCTGCCGTTCCCTATGTCCATGGAAAAGCCGTACTGTTTCGCCTTCACAGACTGAATATCGAAAAAGACCGTCTTTCGTCCGATCACTTCCCGGACCTCTCCGTCATGGAGCGTCACCATATGAAGCCTGTCTCCGATAAAGGCGTTGTCCTTCTTTGACAGGAGCTTCTCCGCCGTGTCGCAGAGGATCCTGATCACTTCGTCGTGGCCGTAGATCCAGGCTTCTCCCTGATACAGGCCCCGGTGCATATTCTGGCAGATCATGCGCATCATCCAGAGGATCCCCAGTAGATGATCCACATGTCTGTGAGTGACAAAGATTTCCCTCATATCCATCCAGTCATACCCGGCGCGCTTAAGCTGCCGCAGAAGAGTATTTCCTCCGCCGCCGTCCACAAGCAGGCAGCGTCCTTCTTCCTCCAGCACAAAGCAGGTATTGTAGCACTCCGTTACCTGAGCGTTTCCCGTTCCAAGCATGGTGATCTTCATAGTGTTCTGTTCCTCCTGAATTCACGTGCCTTATACCGTCATTATACCTCTGCTTTACTGTTCCAACAATCTGTTTTTTACATTTCAAATAAAAAATACCGGACAACGTATTCCGTCATCGGCAGAATACATTATCCGGTATGCTTTTTTATTTTTCAGTTTTCACAGAGACAGCGTCTGTACTCTCAGGAAAAGAAACTCTCAGCCACGCTGATATCCGCCACGTATCCCACGCTTCCGGTCATATAAAGAGTTCCGTCCTCCTGAATGTCGATCTGGATCATACCGCCTGGCTGATTCACGTTCACCCGGTTCTCCACAAGGCCAAGCCTGTATGCGGCGGCCGCGGCGGCGCAGCTCCCCGTACCGGAGGCTTTCGTATAACCGGATCCCCTCTCCCAGATCTCGATATCCAGATTTCCGGAATCGATCCTGCGGCAGATCTGAAGGTTCATCCTCTCCGGGAACTCATCCGCATTTTCCACATAGGGGCCCAGATCCTTCGCCTGTTCCGCGCTTACATGATCCATAAAGATGATGCAGTGGGGATTTCCTACCGTCAGGCAGGTCGCTTTGTATTCTTTCTTATTAAATACGAACGGCTCGTTGATCACTTCCCGGATCTCTCCGGTTACAGGGATCTCTCTGGACAGGAAAGAGGCTTTTCCCATTTTTACCCGAAACTCCGTAGCCCGGCTGTTCAGGCATTCCACCTCGATAGATCCGGCCAGGGTCTCAATGCTGAACTTCCTGTCTTCCACATATCCGTGATCCATAAGATATTTGGCGAAGATCCTTACGCCGTTGCCGCTGATGGCAGACTCGCTTCCGTCCGCGTTATAGATGTGAACGCCCATTTTGCCGTTGATATCCACCGGCCCGTAAAGAACGCCGTCCGCGCCCAGACCGAATCCCCTCTGGCACATCAGGGCGATCTTCTTTCCCTGAAGATGCGCGCCGTTCTTGTTTGGGTCCAGCACCAGATAATCGTTCCCCAGTCCCTGGTATTTCATCATCACCATACAGTCCGCCATTATTTGTATCCTCCCTTATCTCACCTTATAACCCTTAAGCACAGCGGAATTCCTGCGTTCCGCGGCTGTGTTCATCATATCATATCCTTATTATACCCATTCATTTTTCAATGTATATAGAATATCGTGCGATAAACATTGCAAAAAATGCTCAAACACAAATCTGACAAAATCTGACAAAACCTCCCATTTTTCGCTCTTGCAGAGGATATCCGACCATGATAATATCTAGTTAGAAAAGCAGCATTTACAGGAGCACGATATCATGGAACAATCCTCCATACCTTCTGAGAAATCAGGCTATCTGAAAGAAGATTTCCGCCTGTTTCACATCAAAGACCAGACGCCGAAAGAATACAAATACCACTATCACGATTTTCACAAAGTGATCGTATTTCTTTCCGGGAAAGTCAGCTATCATATCGAAGGGAAAACCTACCACCTGAACCCGTGGGATATCCTGCTGGTCAGCCGTGGGGCGATCCACAAACCGGAGATTGATTTTTCCCTTCCCTACGAACGGTTTATCCTCTGGATACGGGAGGATATCCGCGAACCGCTTCTGAACGCCTGCTTCCAGAAGGCCGCAGACCGGAGTTTCAGTCTTATCCGTCTGGACGCTGGCCTGCAGGAACATCTCAAGGATCTTCTTTCCGAGCTGGAGACTGCACTGACACAGAGCGGTTTCGGGGACAGTCTTCTCAAAGACGCCCTCTTCACCCAGTTCATGGTACACATTAACCGCATTTTTCTGGAAAAACAGTATATCAACGACCGGAAATCCTACTCTTCCGATTCCCAGGTGGAGGAGCTTCTCCGGCATATCAACCGGCATCTGAACGAAGACCTGTCTATCGACAGTCTCGCGGATCGTTTTTTCTTCAGCAAATACCATATGATGCGCAAGTTCAAAGAAGAGACCGGATACACCATCCATAACTATATCGTCAACAAGCGGCTTCTCATGGCGCGCTCCCTGATCAGCCAGAACGTACCTGTGATCAAGGCCGCCGCCCAGAGCGGATTCAAGGATTATACCACCTTCGTCCGCGCCTACAAAAAACAGTTCGGGGCGCCGCCTTCAAGGGAATAAACCCATCCCACTTTCTTCATTGCATTTCCCCCGGAATAATGTCATAATTATTTCAGAAAAATCACTGCAGAAAGCGAGGAGGATCTGTCATGGAATTTCAGAAACTGATCGAAGCAAGAAGAAGCGTGCGCAAATACAGCCCGGAGGGAAAAGTATCCAGAGACGATATTCTTACCATTATCAAAGCCGCCCAGGAAGCGCCCTCCTGGAAGAACTCCCAGACCGGACGTTATTACTGCATTCTCTCTGAAGATATGGTGAACCGCTTCCGGGAAGAATGTCTTCCGGAGATGAACCGTACCAAATCTCAGAACGCAGCGCTCATTGTCACCACCTTTGTCCGGGACAGGGCCGGTTTCCAGAAAGACGGAACACCTGACAACGAGCTGGGAAATGGCTGGGGCTGTTATGATCTCGGCCTGCAGAACGAGAACCTCATACTGAAAGCAGAAGAACTTGGCTACGCAACCCTGATCATGGGTATCCGCGATGCCGGCAGTATCCGCAGACTGCTGGATATCCCGGAGACCGAGATCGTTGTGGCAGTGATCGCCGTCGGAAAAGCAGGCGAGGAACCCGCGCGGCCGAAGCGCAGAGAGATTGAGGAAATCACGAAGTTCTTCTGATAGCCGATCTCCGCGAGACCCGGGCAGCTCGCGGCAATGTCGCTCGCTGTCCGTTGCCCGGCAAATATCCGCTCATGCAGGCATGGCGGCGGCCTGCCGGTCGTATCGCTCAAAAAAACCGGATGACTTCCATTATCGGAAATCATCCGGTTTTCTTTTTTGGTTTATTATCTGATTTTCGTGATCCGCTTTAAGCCTTCATCAGCTTACGGCCGCAGCACTGTTTATACTTCTTACCGCTTCCGCAGGGACAGGGATCATTGGGATATACCTTTTCTTCTTTTCGCTGAACCGGCTTGCGCACTGCGGAATCATCCTTATTGGTTCCTGTAACTTTGGCAACCTGCTCACGCTCGATCTTCTGTTCCACGCGGACATGATACAGCATACGCACGGTATCTTCCTGGATGGAATTCGTCATCTCGTTGAACATATCATACGCGCTCATCTTGTATTCCACAACCGGATCTCTCTGTCCGTATCCTACAAGACCGATACCCTGACGGAGAATCTCCATATCGTCGATGTGATCCATCCACTTGCTGTCGATAGATTTCAGAAGGACTACGCGCTCCAGTTCACGAAGCTGCTCCGGTTCCGGGAATTCCGCTTCCTTTGCTTCATAGAGCTTCACAGCTTCTTCTTTCAGGATATGCTTCATCTCGTTCTTCTTTTTCTTCTGTACCTTCTCAGGCGTCAGCGGCGCCAGCGGAATGATGGGAAGAAGAACGGAGTTGAACTCTTCCAGATTCCACTCTGAGGAATCCACATCGTCCGAAAGACATCTGTCAACGGCGTTGTCCACAATATCCGTAATCATCTTGTAGATGGAATCGCGCATATTCTCGCCGTCAAGCACCTGACGACGCTCTTTATAAATAATCTCACGCTGTTCGTTGTTTACCTGGTCGTAATCGAGAAGATTCTTACGGATACCGAAGTTGTTGAACTCGATCTTCTCCTGAGCCTTCTGGATCGCGTTGGAAAGCATCTTGTGCTCGATCTGCTCGTTCTCGGCAACGCCCAGAGAAGTGAAGATCTTCATCAGACGCTCGGAACCGAAGAGACGCATCAGGTCGTCCTCCAGAGAGATGTAGAAACGGGATTCACCCGGATCTCCCTGACGTCCGGAACGTCCGCGCAGCTGATTGTCGATACGTCTGGATTCATGACGCTCCGTACCGATGATCTTCAGACCGCCGGCCTCTCTCGCCACATCATCCAGCTTGATATCCGTACCACGGCCCGCCATGTTGGTGGCGATGGTAACGGCGCCCGCCTGTCCGGCCTGAGCGACGATCTCCGCCTCCAGTTCATGGAACTTGGCGTTCAGCACGTTGTGGGGGATGCCTTCGCGGCGCAGCATCTTGCTGAGCAGCTCGGAAGTCTCGATCGTGATCGTACCTACCAGAACGGGCTGCTGCTTCTCATGGGCTTCCTTGACAGCCTGGACTACGGCGTTGAATTTCTCTTTCTTGGTCATATAAACGGCGTCTTCATGGTCCACACGCTGTACCGGCTTGTTTGTGGGGATCTCCACAACGTCCATTCCGTAGATATCGCGGAACTCTTTTTCCTCGGTAAGCGCGGTACCTGTCATACCGCCCTTCTTGTCGTATTTATTGAAGAAGTTCTGGAAGGTAATGGTAGCGAGCGTCTTGCTCTCCCTCTTCACCTTCACATGCTCCTTGGCCTCGATGGCCTGATGAAGTCCGTCGGAATAACGGCGGCCCGGCATGATACGGCCGGTAAATTCATCAACAATAAGGATCTCGTCGTCCTTAACCACGTAGTCCTGATCCTTATGCATCAGATTGTGGGCGCGCAGAGCAAGGATGATGTTGTGCTGGATCTCCAGGTTCTCCGGATCCGCAAGGTTCTCAATGTGGAAGAAATCCTCCACCTTCTTCACGCCGCGCTCTGTGAGGTTGACGATCTTATCTTTCTCATTTACAACGAAATCTCCGGTCTCCACAACCTCTTCGCCCATGATGGCGGCCATCTTGGTCATCTCATGGCTGGCCTCGCCGCGCTCAAGCTGCTGGGCCAGGATATCGCAGACTTCATAGAGTTTGGTGGATTTGCCGCTCTGACCGGAAATGATCAGCGGGGTACGGGCCTCGTCGATAAGCACGGAGTCCACCTCGTCGATGATACAGTAGTGAAGTTCTCTCTGTACAAGCTGTTCCTTGTAGATTACCATGTTGTCACGAAGGTAATCGAATCCCAGCTCGTTATTGGTCACATAGGTGATGTCGCATCCGTAAGCCGCGCGTCTCTCCTCCGGCTTCATGTCGTTCAGCACCACGCCCACGGTAAGGCCCAGGAATTCATGAACCTTGCCCATCCATTCGGCGTCACGCTTCGCCAGATAGTCGTTGACAGTTACGATATGCACGCCCCGTCCCTCCAGGGCGTTCAGGTATGCGGGAAGGGTAGATACCAGTGTCTTACCTTCACCGGTCTTCATCTCCGCGATACGTCCCTGATGGAGAATGATACCGCCGATGATCTGCACCCGGTAGTGCTCCATACCCAGAACACGCTTCGCAGCCTCGCGGACTGCGGCGAAAGCTTCCGGAAGAAGATCATCCAGCGTTTCTCCTTCAGACAGACGTTTCTTGAATTCTCTTGTCTTCTCTCTCAGTTCTTCATCTGTTAATTTCTGCATCTCCGGGCGCAGAGATTCTGTCTTCTCCACCAGCGGCATGATACGCTTCACTTCGCGCTGGCTGTGCGTCCCGAATACTTTTGCAAACACATTCATAATATTGCTCCTGTTTATTTTTCTTTCTTCAAATCCTCTACGGAATCTACCGTAATATAGTACATTTACGAAATCTATTCTATTCTAACACTTTCTGGTACGGAAAACAATGAATTTTTATTGAATAAAATGTGTCTGGCAGACAGGATAATTTCATGCTATGATTGTAGGTAACTGTTGATGTCTCTTCAGTCAGGAGTTTATTTTGAAGAAAAAAGAAATTTTATTTATCGCGGGCATCCTTGTTTTCGCCCTGATCCTGTGGGCTGTCACGGCTTATTTCCGCCGGGGAACCTGCAGTTTTATCCGCATCACTGTGAACGGCGAAGAATACGGGACCTATTCTCTGGCAGAAGACCGGGAGATCTCTGTGAACGGAACCAACGTATGCGAGATCAGAGACGGCAGGGCAAAAATGACAGAAGCCGACTGCCCGGATCATCTGTGCATGCGCCAGTCCGCCATAGGAGATCAGGGCGGGACTATCGTCTGTCTGCCCAACAGAGTTGTGATAGAAGGAGTGTCAGATGAAGAGCCGGAAACCGTCTCTTCAGAATTCGACACAGTAGTATAGATCACAGGATGGTATATGTTTATGGATCAGAAAAAAACCGCCTTCATGGGGCTTTTCGCGGCTGCCGCCATCATTCTGGGCTATGTGGAATCGCTGGTTCCCTTTTTCGCCGGGATACCGGGGATCAAACTGGGGCTTGCGAACCTGGCCGTACTTTTTATCCTGGAGAAATACACCTGGAAGGAAGCGGCTCTTGTCTCCGTTGTCCGCATCCTGGTTCTCGGATTTCTCTTCGGAAATATGTTCAGTATTCTTTACAGTCTCGCAGGAGCGGCTTTAAGCCTTGCTGTGATGACTTTTATGCAGAAAAAATCCGGATTCACCGTCATGGGGATCAGTGTTTCCGGCGGCGTTTCCCACAATATCGGGCAGCTTGCCGTCGCCGCCCTGATCATGGAGAATCTCAGCATTCTTTATTATGCTCCCGTTCTCCTGGTCTCCGGGGTGATCACCGGACTTCTTATCGGTTTTCTTACACAGGAAGTCCTGAAGCGGGTGCGCCTGTAAATCTTCCTGTCATCCGCAGGAGCCGTCATAATATCGGGATATCCAACACAGAAACTGCCGGACGGGTCAGCGCTCATCCGGCAGTTTCCTGTATTGTATATGTATTTTTCAGAAGTTCAAACCGTTCTTTCATCCCATCTGTAAGATATACGTTATGATCCTCGTCCACGAAGACCGCTTCCGCGCCGTATTTTTCCAGAAGCGGCAGAGCGTCCTTGCGTCCAAGTACAAAACAGGCGGTGGAAAGTCCGTCCGCCAGAAGTCCGCTGCCGCAGACCACCGTCACAGAAGTCAGCCCGTTCCACGCGGGATATCCTGTCTCCGGATCCAGAATGTGATGATATCTTTTTCCGTCTTCTATGAAATATTTCTCATAATCTCCCGAGGTGGAAAGGAATTCCCCTCCTTTAAGCGTCAGAGCGCCCAGAAATCCGCTTTCGTCGTCCCTCGGATCTCTCACGGCCACTCTCCAGTGCGAACCGTCCGGTTTCTCCCCGTAGACCATCACACTGCTGCCGCCCAGGTTCATCAGCATTCCCGAAACACCTTCCTGTTCTTCAAGAAACTCCATAACCGCGTCGCAGCCGATCCCTTTTCCCACAGCGCCAAGGTCCAGGGAGCCGCTTTGAAGCTCCGCCTCATCTCCGTCCAGGATCAGGTTTTCGTATCCGGTTTCCGCCAGCAGGTTCTTAAGCTCCGCCTCATCGGGAATCCCGGCGTTCCCGCCGCCGATATCCCAGAGACGTATCACCTTTCCCATAGTGGGATCAAAAGCTCCGCCGGAATCCTCCGACAGTTTCAGAATCTCCTGAAGATATCCCGCCAGAGTCTCCGATATCCGCACCGGTTTCCCCTGTGCCTGATTGATCTTTGACACTTCCGAATCCCCATCTGTCCAGGACAGGTATGTTTCTTCGATCTCCCGGAGCAGGGAGCCGATCTCCAGAGTGATATCCTCCCCGGAAGTATACAAAGTTTCCGAAACCACGGTATCCATGGCAAAATCTGTATTTGTGTACGTCTCCTGCGCGGCCTGCACAGGAATTCCCGCAAACAGAAGTGCGCCCAGCCCAAGGCACAGGAGGGCGTTCCTTCCGGCAGTTCTCCCGGGATTTTTTCTCCGGTCTTTTTTTCTTGTGAATTTTTTATTCGCGTATTCGTCCATCAAACTGGTAGTTCTGCTCATCTGAACCGATCTTTCTGTCTCTTCCCTTTCTGTCATTCCTTCTGCCCGTCGGCGCTGTCTTCGCCGCCCCGTCCGGATTTCCGGAGAAAAATCTCCCTTGTCTCGCTGCATCCCAGTTCTGTTCCCGCAAGGATCGAACAGGGTTCGTGCAGAGTGACGGGGGTTCCGTCGATCTGGGTGATCACGCCCCCGGCTTCCTCGATGATCACGGACGCCGCCGCATAATCATAAGGCTGAAGCTTCGTCTCCAGATAGATCACATTGCTTCCGCCGGCGATCCTGCACAGATCCAGGGCGGCGGAACCTCCGCTGCGGATGGAAAGACTTCTGTCAAAAAGTTCCCTCACTGTATCGAAAAGGACTCCCACATTTTCATCATTATAACGGGCGCAGCCGAAAGCGGCGATTCCCTCTGTCACAGACCGGTTCCGGATCTCCAGCTTCCTGCCGTTTAAGAAACTTCCTTTTCCCCGCACAGCGGTAAACATCTCGTCCACATAAGGATTGTATACGAATCCGGCGATCATCTGCTCCCTGCGGGCAAGTCCCACGGAAACACAACTGTGGTTGTAGCGGAACATGAAATTGGTAGTTCCGTCTATGGGATCAATATAAAAGGTATATTCGCCCGAAGCAGAAGCGCCTTTATTTTCTTCCGTATCTTCCTCACCGAAAAACTCCGCTTCCGGCAGGATCTTTTTCAGCCCGCTGATCAGGAATTTCTGGATTTCCGTGTCGAAATCTGTGACAAAATTGGCGGGACCTTCTTTCTGGTGAATGGTATCCTCCGCCGGGGCTGCCTGGCGCAGCTTCTGTCCCGCCTCCCTGATCAGGGTTGTGATGGCGTTTTCCTGTTCTGAGGTAAGCGCGGCGTTTTCCCCGGAATCCGCAGGAACTGTGGCCTCAGAGGCTGCCTGCGCTTCGTCCTCCTCTGTCATCCTGCTTTCAGGCTGTCCGGCCGGCACCGCTTCATTGGGGGCCGCAGCCGCAGCGGTCTCCGCCTGCCCGTCCAGCGCCGTCCAGTTTCCTTCCGGCGCTTCCCAGACTTCCGTATCCCAGCCGCCTATCCGGCGCACATATTCCTCCGCGCGCTTCCGGCTGCGGTCAAATCCCCAGTAGATGAGACCTCCCAGAAGACCACCCAGCGTGTTAAAAAACAGATCCGTAAGCTGGAAGGTCCCGATCTTCAGAAAAAGCTGGCACAGCTCGATCAGCAGGGAAAATCCAAAGCTGACAGAAACACTGTGCATCAGAGCCGCCTGAAGCGGTTTCTTTTTATTGTGCTCCTTTTCTTCCCTCATCCAGAAAAGAAGGGGAATAAAAGGAACAAAAAGAAGAAGGTTCTCGATATTTTCTGTGTAAAGGCTTCCGTCTTCCTTATGGAGTCCCCAGATTCCCAGCACATTGTCAAGAGGGTTCCCCCAGACAGCTCTGCAGAACAACGTGCGGAACAGCATCATACAAACATAAAACGCAAGAAAAAACTGTCTGCGGAACAGCGTGTCTGTACGGAATTCCCGTATCCATCCCTGGATCACAGGACCAGCGCCGTGCTTTCTTACTCTCTGGTACACACACATAAACAGAACGGCGATCACAAGGGACGCGCCGCATGTCTGGTACAGGGCGCCCAGCACATTTCTTATAATATTTACAAAATATTCCATTATTCTATCATCCTCGTTTCCACGTTGTTCCGCCACGGACGGCGCCTGCGGCGGATCTGAAATTTATTATATATCCACGGAGTTAATTATAATGGAAGAGCCCGCAAAATTCAATTACAACAGCAGGAAACAACCGCCGGAATAATACCGTGGATTTTTGTCAAGACTATTCTGGTCTAAAACACAATAGACCAATCCGTTCGGTTCTATACTCTCAAAAAAGGAGGGTATCCAATGAAATTTCAGAGACTTCATGATTTACGGGAAGATTCCGACCTGTCCCAGAAAAAGCTTGGGGAAATCCTGCACATCAGCCAGAGAGCATATTCCTACTACGAGACGGGCAGCCGCTGTATTCCTGTGGAAATGCTTATCCGGCTTGCGGATTATTACGATACCAGTATTGATTATCTGGTGGGCAGAACAGATAGAAAAGAAAGATTCTAAAAGGCAGGACACTTTTGTTCCTGCCTTTTTTGCCGCCGCGGCGGCCTGAAATGCTTTCATTCCTTTTCACCGGACGGTTTCGTCAGTTCATAATAAAAAATATACTGCTGCATGATCCCTCTCATACCCCGGTATCTGCGGTTGGGAAATCCCCGTTTATAATGTTCTTCCAGAACCTGCCGGATATGGGTATCCACCGGGAACGCGTTCATATGGTGCAGGGCAAAAAGACAGATACAGTCCGCCACCTTTTCTCCTACGCCGGAAAGCTTCATCAGTTCTCTTTTCGCCCGCCGGTAATAGCGCATCCCTTCTATTTTCTCTAGGGAAACTTCTCCTGTCTGTACAGCTTGCGCTGTCTCCACAATATAACGGGCCCTGTACCCCAGACCAAGCCCGCGCAGTTCTTCCTCCGTCGCCTCCGCAAGAGCGGAAACCATGGGAAAAGCGTGGTACTCCACGCCGTTTTCGGATACTTTTTTCTCTCCGTAGCGGGTACAGAGAGCTTCAATACACCGGCGGATCCTGCCGATATTATTCTGCTGGGAGATCAGAAAAGTAACAATCATCTCCCAGAGATCCTGCCTGAGGATCCGCACTCCCTCTCCCCGGTCCGTAGCGACGGTCAGATACCGGTCTCTGGGATTGATCTTCCCGATATACCGGCTGTAATCATTGTCCAGGTCAAAATACGGGACCCAGATACAGAGAAGTTCCGCGTCGCTGCAGTGAAAATTCACGATAGTTCCCTCCTGGCTCACTTCCAGGTAACGGTCCCCCGCGATTACTTCATATGTATTTTCTTTTGTTTTTCTCATTCGGAAACACTGCCCGGAACGGCAGATCTGTTCCATGCTGAAATTTTCCAGTTCCAATGTGATCATCTGTGTTACGCTCCCTGCGCGCCGGCTACATCTGGTGCCGCACGATCTTATATTCGTCTCCGGACTGATAATAAGGACATTCCCGGTATCCGCTGCTCACAAACCTGTAATATTCGTCCTCGTCCAGGCTTACGTCGCAGAACCAGCTCTCGCTGTCCTCGTCATAGACATAATTGGCACAGTAATCACAGCTTGTATTCCGTTTCATAAATTCTGACGCTCCCTCAAACAGTTTTCTCTTCATTCCGCCGGATCTGTCCGGCCATAACAAGGAAGATCAGAGGATTTTTTCCGCTTTGGCAATCTTCACCAGACGGCTGGTCCCCAGCCTGGACGCGCCCAGTTCGATAAACTTCTCCGCGTCCGCAAAGGAACTGATCCCTCCTGCGGCTTTGATCCGAACGCCTTTCCCTACATGGCGGCGGAAAAGCTCCACGTCCGCGAAGGTGGCTCCCTCTGTGGAAAACCCGGTGGAAGTTTTGATATAATCCGCCCCCGCCCTGGTGACGATCTCGCACATGCGTATCTTCTCTTCCTCGTCCAGAAGACAGGTTTCAATGATCACCTTCAGCACACGGCTTCCTGCGATCTCCTTAAGGGCGCGGATCTCTTTTTCCACATAGTCGTACTTCTTCGCCTTCAGCGCTCCGATATTGATCACCATATCCAGCTCGTCCGCCCCGTTATTCAGCGCGTCCTCCGCCTCAAACATCTTGGAACGGGTGGTGGCGTTACCGTTTGGAAAGCCGATCACCGTGCAGATCTTCATCTGATTTCCCACATAATCCCGGGCTTTCTTTACGAAACAGGGCGGTATGCACACCGAGGCCGTATGATAAAACATGGCGTCGTCGCAGAGCCTGCGGATCTCCTCCCATGTGGCGGTCTGCGCCAGAAGTGTATGGTCTACTCTCGCGAGAATTTCCTGATAAGTCATGGTTCATCCTCCTTGTCTTTCTGGTTATTATCCCATGACCGCTTCGCAGCCATGGAATTAAGCAAAATGCGCAGCGACTTTCTGCGGTTCCGCAGAAATCGCTTATGCGCAGGGATAATAACCGCCTTGCGGTTATTATCCCATACCGCCGGGTAAATGGCAAGTTGTTCTTACAGGAGGGCAAACCGGTTCTTCTGAAAAGTCAGTATCCCTTCGTCCCGCATTTTCCCCAGTTCGCTGGACATGGCGCTGCGGTCCACAGAGAGAAAATCCGCAAGCTGCTGGCGGTTGAACGGGATCTCAAAAGAAGACCTGCCCTGTCTCTTCGCCTCGTCGGAAAGATAGGAAAGCAGCTTTTCCCTGGTGGTCCGTTTTGACATATGGGTCAGCTTTCGCATCAGTTTTCTGTTTTTCTCCGATATGGCGAAAAACAGATTCTGCACCACCAGAGAATGAAACCTGCAGGCAGAGGAACAGGTGGTGAGTATTTTCTTCACATTGAAAAAAAGCACCGCGCTGTCCTCCACAGCCGCCACATCGTTCATCATCACTTCACTTCCCGGCGCGGCGTACGCTTCGCCGAACATCTCTCCTGTTTCCACCATATTGATAATACTTCGGTTTCCCCAGTAATCGTCTCTCTGAATGGACAGCCTCCCTTCCGCGAGAATACAGATATCGTCGATATGTTCCCCCTGCCGGAAAACATATTCTCCTTTGCGGAAACTGTGGGCTTTCACCTGCAGGCAGTCCAGCATAGCCAGGATCTCTTCATCCCCAACCCCTGCGAATAACTGTGTCCGTCTCAGGACCGGAATATATTTTTTCATAAAATCTTCTTTCTGTTGTAAATACAACTGTTTTGTTTTAAATATCGTATTATAATCTGCCCGTAAAGTCAATGTCTGATACCTGTCAAAGGCTTATTTCCGTAACCCGGTAACGCCGACCCAGAGTACAGAACATAAATCCTGAAACAAATCCTATTTCCAGAATACAGAGAGGTGAAAGACTATGGTCAGAAAAATTATCCGAATCGATCAGGAAAAGTGCAACGGCTGCGGCGCCTGCGCCGCCGCCTGTCACGAGGGCGCCATTGAAATGGTGAACGGCAAAGCCGCTCTCACCAGAGAAGACTACTGCGACGGCCTGGGAGACTGTCTGCCCGCCTGTCCCACAGACGCCATCTCCTTCGAGGAACGGGAAGCCCCCGCCTACAACGAAGCGGCGGTTCTGGCAGCGAAACGG
>CALWGI010000030.1 GCA_944380045.1 uncultured Blautia sp. | reverse complement strand
GTGGACCGGGATGAGGTTTACAGGATACCCGCCGAGGAGACGGTATCCGCCGGAGAAAAAAGATCAGTTTTATCGCCTGCACAGGAAGAAGCGCTGGATAAGATCCTGAAGGAGTGGGCGAAGCCTTCGCCCAGGCCGGTGCTTCTTCACGGGATAACCGGAAGCGGAAAAACCGAGGTATACATGAAACTGATAGAGAAGGTGATATCCTCAGGCCGGCAGGTGATTGTCCTGATTCCTGAGATCGCGCTGACATATCAGACTGTGCGCAGATTCACCGGATGGTTCGGGGATAAAGTTTCAGTGTTGAATTCCAGGATGTCCTCCGGGGAGCGGTACGATCAGTTCCGACGCGCGAAACAGGGAAAGATTCAGATCATGGTGGGGCCCCGGTCGGCGCTTTTTACTCCTTTTTCCAGACTGGGACTTATTATTGTAGATGAAGAGCATGAGCAGACATATAAAAGCGAAAACAGTCCCAGATATCACGCCCGGGAAGTCGCGGTATACCGTGCCGGAATGGAAAAAGCCTGTGTTGTCATGGGATCGGCTACTCCTTCCCTTGAGGCGTATACAGAAGCTGTACAGGACAGATATCTGCTGGTGCAGCTGAAGGAAAGATACCAGGACCGTCCGCTGCCGGATGTATCGGTGGTGGATCTTCGTGAGGAACTGAAATGCGGGAACCGTTCTGTGCTCAGCAGAAAGCTGAGAGAAGCCGTGCGCAGCAGACTGGAACAGGGCGAGCAGGCTATGTTGTTTCTGAACCGGAGAGGTTATGCTGGGTTCGTTTCCTGCCGTTCCTGCGGCGAGGTCCTGAAATGCCCTCACTGTGATGTGGCGCTTTCAGAACACAGCAACGGAAAGATGATCTGTCATTACTGCGGATATGAGAGAGAAGCGGTACGGACCTGCCCTGTGTGCGGCTCTCCCTATATCGGAGGATTCAAGGCGGGAACACAGCAGATTGAAGCTGTGCTCCGGAGAGAGTTCCCCGATGCGGGGATTCTGAGGATGGATTATGATACCACCAGAACGAGAGGAAGCTATGAACAGATCCTTTCCTCTTTTGCAGCGCATGAAGCGGATATACTGGTGGGTACGCAGATGATCGTAAAAGGTCATGATTTTCCAGACGTTACCCTTGTAGGGATCATCGCGGCGGACCTGTCGCTGAATGAATCTGATTTCCGCTGCGGGGAAAGGACATTTCAGCTTCTTACCCAGGCTGTGGGGCGTTCCGGGCGGGGCAGAAAAAAAGGAGAAGCGGTCATTCAGACTTATCATCCGGATCACTACAGCATCCAAGCGGCGGCTGAGCAGGATTATGAAAGGTTTTACCAGGAGGAAATGAGTTACCGGACACTTCTGGATTATCCCCCGGCAGCGCATATGCTTACCGTACTCGCGTCCGGAGAGGACGAGGCCCTTGTGGAGAAGGGGATGGAGTTTATCCGCAGGTTTGCCGAAAGGGTCGCATCCGGTAAAAAACTGCATATGATCGGGCCGGCCGGCGCGGCCGTGGGAAAGGTGAACGATATATACAGAAAAGTACTGCGGCTGAAATACGAAGACGAACATGTCCTTCTGGAGATAAAAGATAAAATTGAAAGATATGTTGAAATAAATTCCGGATTCCGGAAATTATATATACAGTA
The DNA here is from genome assembly GCA_944380045.1 of uncultured Blautia sp. Classification (GTDB taxonomy): domain Bacteria; phylum Bacillota; class Clostridia; order Lachnospirales; family Lachnospiraceae; genus Blautia_A. Next base: position 15,742 of record CALWGI010000030.1, on the reverse strand, counting down.
CGATATGGAATAAACCAAAGAAAGAGAGAGGATATAAAATGGCACTGAGAACAATAAGAACAGAGGGAGATCCCGTCCTTCACAAGATCAGCAGACCGGTGAAGGAAATGACGCCGAAAATCCGTACGCTGATCTTCGATATGCTGGATACAATGTACGAAGCAATGGGAGTAGGTCTGGCTGCGCCCCAGGTGGGGATCCTGAAAAGAATCGTAACGATTGATATCGGAGAAGGCCCGATCGTGCTCATTAATCCGGAAATCCTGGAAACATCCGGCGAACAGACAGGGGATGAAGGATGTCTGAGCGTACCCGGTATGGCGGGACAGGTGACAAGACCGGATTATGTGAAGGTGAAGGCGCTGGATGAAAACATGAATGAAGTGATCTATGAGGGAACCGAACTTCTTGCCAGGGCGTTCTGCCATGAGATCGATCATCTGGATGGAAAGATGTATACGGAGCTTGTAGAGGGCGATCTTCACAGGGTTACCTATGACGAAGATGAGGAGTGACAGAATGAAGATAATCTATATGGGAACGCCGGATTTCGCCGTACCGCCGCTGAAAGCGCTGGCGGAGGCCGGATATGAGGTGGCGGCAGTGGTGACGCAGCCGGATAAGCCGAAGGGCAGAGGGAAAACCCTGATGCCCACGCCGGTGAAAGAGGAGGCTTTAAAGCACGGAATCCCCGTGTATCAGCCGGAGAAGGTAAAAGAGATAAGCTTCGTGGAAAAACTGCGGGAAATTAATCCGGATGTAATAATCGTGGCCGCTTTCGGGCAGATCATACCAAAGGAAATCCTGGATATGCCCAGATTCGGATGCCTGAACATTCACGCGTCTCTTCTTCCGAAATACAGGGGGGCGGCGCCTATTCAGTATGCGGTGATCGACGGAGAAAAGGAATCCGGAGTGACTCTGATGCGTATGGGCACCGGCCTTGACACCGGAGATATGATCTCAAAGGCGGTTGTGCCTCTTGCGGATGACGAGACAGGCGGAAGCCTTTTCGAAAAGCTGGCGCAGGCGGGCGCCCGACTTCTCACGGATACGCTTCCCTCTGTTTTTGACGGGACTGCAGTGTACGAGAAGCAGCCGGAAGAAAGCCCCACTCCTTACGCGGCGATGATCACCAAGCAGATGGGGCTTCTGGATTTTGGCAGAAGCGCCGGGGAACTGGAACGGCTGGTGCGCGGCCTGAATCCCTGGCCCAGCGCGTATACTTTCCTTGAGGGGAAAACTCTCAAAATCTGGAAGGCGGCTGTTTCTGAGAAAAAATACGGGGAAAGCGCGGACGCACTTCCGGGAACCGTGCTTCTGACAGATAAAGACGGAATTCATGTATGCTGCGGAAACGGGTGCCTTATTCTTGAAGAAGTGCAGCTGGAAGGCAAAAAACGTATGGATGCGGATGCGTTTCTCAGAGGGTTCCAGGTAAAAACAGGAACAAGACTCAAAGATCATAAGGAGTGATGGGATGTACGGATACGGCTATGGATTTTATGGTTTTGACAGGACATATATACTTCTGATCATCGGCATGCTGCTTTCCCTTGCGGCTTCCGCGAAACTGAAAAGCACCTTTGCGAAATACCGCAGGATCAGAAGCGCGTCCGGCCTGACGGGAGCGGAAGCAGCGGACAGGATACTGAGAGCGGCGGGGATCACAGACGTAAAGATAAGAGCAATACCGGGCAGTCTGACGGATCATTATGACCCACGGACAAAAACGGTCAGCCTTTCCCAGGACATATACGGCCAGACCTCGCTGGCGGCGGTTGGAGTGGCTGCCCACGAGTGCGGGCATGCGATCCAGCATGCAGTCCACTATGCTCCGCTGGAGATGCGGAGTGCGATTGTGCCCGTGGCGAATCTGGGCAGTTCGCTGTCATGGCCTCTTTTTCTGATCGGCCTGCTTGCGGGCATCCGTCCGCTGACTACTGCAGGTATCGTGCTTTTTTCCCTCGCCGTACTGTTTCAGCTGGTAACCCTTCCGGTAGAACTGAACGCCTCTTCCCGCGCACTTCACATGCTGGAGGGAACAGGTATACTGGGCAGCGCTGAGACGAAAGGCGCGAGAAAGGTGCTGACCGCAGCCGCGCTGACTTATGTGGCGGCTCTGGCTGCTTCCATACTGCAGCTTCTCAGACTTTTGATTCTGGCAGGAGGAAGAAGAAGCGATGACTAACGGCATCAACATCAGAGAAATGATCCTGGAGATCCTCCTTCGGATCGATGAAGAAGGAGAACACAGCCATATTGCCATCCGGGACGCGCTGTCCAAATACCAGTTTCTTCCGAAACAGGACAGGGCTTTTATTACAAGGGTGTGCGAAGGGACGCTGGAATACAGGATCTTAATTGATTATATTATTGATTCGTTTTCAAAGATCAAAGTGGATAAAATGAAGCCGCCGATCAGGGAAATATTAAGGAGCGCGGTGTATCAGCTGAAATTTATGGACAGGGTGCCGGACAGCGCCGTGTGTAATGAAGCGGTGAAGCTTGCCCAGAAAAAAGGGTTTTATAATCTGAAACCTTTTGTAAACGGGGTGCTGCGCACGGCGGCCCGCCAGATGGATCAGCTGGAGTATCCTCCAAGAGAAAGGAATCTCGTGAGGTTCCTTTCGGTGAAGTACTCCATGCCAGAACCGCTTGTGCTGAGATGGCTGAATGACTACGGGGAAGAAGTCACCGAAAAAATGCTTGCGGATTTCCTGGAGGATAAACCGCTTACAGTCCGCTGCCGTACATATCTGAACTCGGTGGAGGATACCTGCGCCAGCCTGCGCTCCCAGGGAGTCAGGGTTGAGGACGCGCCTTATCTGCCATATGCAAAAAGAATTTCCGGATATAACCATATCCTGGCGCTTGACGCTTTCATACAGGGTAAGATCCTGGTACAGGACGTAAGCTCCATGCTGGTGGCGGAGATCGCGGACCCGAAAAGGAGCGATTATGTTATCGACCTGTGCGCCGCTCCCGGAGGCAAAAGCCTGCATGTCGGCGATAAAATGGAAGGGTTCGGAACCGTGGACGCAAGAGACGTCAGCCAGTATAAAGTGGATCTTATCGAGGAAAATATCCGTCGGACGAATTCGATCAATGTCCAGGCAAAGGTGCAGGACGCAACCGTGTTTGACGTGGACTCAGAATGCCTCGCCGATATAGTCCTTGCGGATGTGCCCTGTTCAGGTTACGGGGTAATAGGCAAAAAACCGGAGATCAAGTATCGTTCCACTTTGCAGAAGCAGGAGGAACTGGTGATCCTTCAGAGAAATATCCTCGATAAGGCGGCGGAGTATGTGAAACCGCGCGGTACGCTGATATTCAGCACATGTACAATCGCAAAGGAAGAAAATGAAGAAAACATGATGTGGTTTATGAATCATCATCCGTTTAAGCTGGAAAGCATCGATCCCTATATTCCGGATGAACTGAAATCAGAAACAACAGCCCTGGGATATCTTCAGCTCCTTCCGGGAGTGCATGGCACAGACGGATTTTTTATTGCAAAATTCAGAAGAAAATAGACATATTTCATAAGGGTACAGACGAATGACAGATATAAAATCCATGACATCTGCGGAACTCAGAGATCTGATGGTTTCCCTGGGAGAAAAGCCTTTCCGGGCAAAGCAGCTCTATGAGTGGATGCACCAGCATCTGGCAGTGTCCTATGAGGAGATGAGCAATCTTCCCAAAAGCCTGAAAGAAAAACTTTCCGACAGGCCGGTGACCGCTCTGGAAATAATGGATATCCAGATTTCCAAAATAGACGGCACAAGAAAATATCTTTTCCGTCTCAGCGACGGGAATATGATTGAAAGCGTTCTGATGAAATACAGGCACGGAAATTCCGTATGTATTTCCTCCCAGGCGGGATGCAGAATGGGCTGCCGTTTCTGCGCGTCTACCATCGGCGGCCTCGCGAGAAATCTGCTCCCGTCGGAAATGCTGGACCAGATCTACAGGATCCAGGCGGATACAGGGGAGAGGGTTTCCAATGTGGTGGTGATGGGCTCCGGAGAACCTCTGGATAACTATGATAACCTGCTCAGATTCATTCATCTTCTTACGGAAGAGGGCGGGATCCATATCAGCCAGAGGAATCTTACCGTTTCTACCTGCGGGATCGTCCCGCGCATGTATGAGCTGGCGGAAGAAAAACTGCAGATGACACTGGCGGTTTCTCTTCATGCGCCGAATGATGAGAAGAGGCGCCGGCTGATGCCCATAGCCAATAAATACAGCATGGAGGAACTCCTGGAAGCCTGCAGATATTACTTTGAAAAAACAGGCAGAAGGATCACATTTGAATACAGTCTGGTGTCCGGGGTGAACGACAGCCGGGAAGACGCCCTGGAACTTGCCGGGCGCCTGAGAGGGCTGAACTGCCATGTGAATCTTATTCCTGTGAACCCGGTAAGAGAGAGGAGTTTTGTGCGTTCCGGCAGGGATGCGGTGGAGAATTTCAAAATAAATCTTGAAAAATGCGGAATTAATGGTACTATTAGAAGAGAAATGGGCAGCGATATAGACGGTGCCTGTGGTCAATTGAGAAAACGATATATGGAAAAAACAGAAAGCGAGAAGTGAGATGAGGGTATATTCAGCTACGGATGTGGGGCAGAAGCGGAAAATGAACCAGGACTATGTGTTCGTATCCAAAGACCCTGTGGGAAATCTTCCGAATCTGTTTGTCGTTGCTGATGGAATGGGCGGTCATAATGCGGGAGATTTCGCGTCTTCTCATGCAGTTCAGATATTGGTGGACGAAATCCGGAAGGATGCAGATTTCAATCCCATTAAAGTGCTCCGTCATGCCATAGAAACTGCCAACACAGCGATACTGGACCGTGCGCAGCAGGATGAAACCCTGAAGGGAATGGGAACCACCATGGTGGTTGCAACCATGGTCGGGCATTATGCTTATGTGGCAAATGTGGGCGACAGCCGCCTGTATCTTATCCAGGGGCAGATTCGTCAGATCACCAGAGACCATTCTCTGGTTCAGGAAATGGTTCGGATGGGTGAGATCAAACCAGAAGAAGCCAGAAATCATCCGGATAAAAATATCATTACAAGAGCACTGGGTGCAGAGAGAACTGTTGACATTGATTTCTTTGACCTGAAGATGGAACCGGACAGCACGATCCTGATGTGTTCCGATGGCCTGAGCAACATGGTTGAGGACAGCAAGATCGAGGAGATCATACTGGATAAGACAGAGGAACTGCCAAAAAAAGGGGAGAAGCTTCTGGAAGAGGCTAACCGGAATGGCGGTAAAGATAATATTGCGGTAATTTTGGTAGAACCGTTCACAAATGAGGTGGAGAAATGTTGAAAACAGGAATGATTATAGCGGAACGCTACGAGATTTTAGGGAAAATCGGCACCGGCGGAATGGCCGACGTTTATAAGGCGAAGGATCACAAACTCAACCGTTTTGTGGCAGTCAAGGTGTTGAAACAGGAATTCAGAGAGGATACTACATTTATCCGGAAATTCCGCAGCGAAGCCCAGGCGGCTGCAGGACTGACGCATCCGAATATTGTCAATGTATTCGACGTGGGAGACGACGACGGCGTTTATTATATCGTAATGGAGCTGATCGAGGGGATCACCCTGAAAGAGTACATCGCCAAGAAGGGCAAGCTCTCCATCAAGGAGGCGACCAGTATTGCCATTCAGGTTTCCATGGGACTGGAAGCCGCGCATAACCACGGGATCGTCCACAGGGATGTCAAACCTCAGAATATTATTATTTCCACAGACGGAAAGGTTAAGGTGACAGATTTCGGTATTGCCAGAGCGGCTTCTTCCAATACGATCAGCTCGAATGTGATGGGATCTGTCCATTACAGTTCTCCGGAACAGGTAAGAGGCGGATACAGCGATGAGAAATCGGACATTTATTCCCTGGGTATCACTCTCTATGAGATGGTTACAGGAAGGGTGCCTTTTGACGGAGATACAACGGTTGCCATTGCGATCAAGCATCTTCAGGAAGAAATGGTGCCGCCCAGCGTCTATACCCCGGATCTTCCGTATAGTCTGGAACAGATCATTTTCAAATGCACACAGAAAAGCGTGGGACGCCGCTATGAGAAGATGGAGGATGTGATCTCTGATCTGAAGCATTCGCTTATTGATCCCCAGGGAGATTTTGTCAAACTCAGCGACGTGGATAATGACGCGAAGACAGTAATAATCTCCGATGAGGAACTGGGTGAGATCAAACATACTCCCAAGGTAAGAGGCTCTCAGAGAAGAACAGACGCCGCTCCGCTTGAAGAGGAAGTATACGATACGGATTATGATGACGGAGACGACGAAGAATATGAACACAGGCGGTCTCTGGAAAGAAGAAAACAGAAGAACAGGAAGAGAAGAACGGTCAGCAGAGCGGTAACGATCGCCGCATTCCTGGCAGGGGCAGTCATTCTGATCGCGGTTATCTTCTTTTTAGGCAGATCGGCAGGCCTGCTTGGCGGAAACGAAGATACCGCTGTGCAGGAACCTCAGACAGAAACAGAAAACAGCGGACTGGTAGAAGTTCCGAATCTGGTGGGACGGACCGAAGACGAAGCGAAAGAGCTGGTTGAGCAGGTAAATCTCGGAACACAGATGATCGGAGAGGAACCTTCCGATCAGGAAAAAGGTAAGATTTCCTCCCAGGATATCCCCGCGGGTACCATGGTAGAGGCGTATACCACCCTGAAATATTATATCAGCGCGGGAGCGGACGATCTGGTCATTCCCGATTTTTCAAACTCGACGGCTATCGAGGCGCAGCGGACACTGGAAGATATGGGTCTGACTGTGACCGTGCAGAAAGAATACTGTGAGGACGACGGCAGCGGAAATCCGGAAATTTCTCCGGGCTATGTGCTGGCGGTATCCCCGGACAGCGGAAGCACAGTATCCTCAGGCGACAGCGTGACTCTGACTGTCAGCAGGGGACTGGATTTCGCCGACGGAGCGCAGGTACCCAGCGTGGTCGGCATGACGGAAGACGACGCCCTTACCGTTCTTGGCAAATGGATCGATATTGAAGTTATAGAGGAGCAGAATCCGGATATACCTGCCGGAGAAGTAATCTCTCAGAGCGTGGAAGCAGGTTCCTATGCGGATCCTGACGAGCCTATCAGCATTACGGTAAGCAGCGGAGACCAGGCTCCGGGAGCCGCGGAAGAGGAAACCGCGCAGGACGTCAATGACACAGAGCTTCAAAATACGGCGGCGGCCAACGGAGAAGTCTGGAAATGTACCCAGAGCCTGAATACGCCCCAGGGATATCAGGGCGGCCCGTTAAGACTGGAACTGGTTCAGGAAGCGGGCGGCGAGACGGAATCCACCAATATTGTGGACGGACAGGTGCCTGAATTCCCCTATCAGCTGGATATCACAGGCGTTCCCGGAGTGAGCGAAGGAACACTGTATGTATACGAGCTGATTGACGGTAATTATCAGCAGCTGGGATCTTATCCTCTGACTTTTGAGAAAGCAGAATAATCCATGAAGGGAAAGATCATAAAAGGCATTGCCGGCTTCTACTATGTACATGGAGAAGACGGCAATGTATATGAATGCAGGGCAAAAGGGATTTTTCGGAAGGACAATCAGAAGCCTCTTGTGGGAGACAATGTGGAGATCACAGTCCTGGATATGAAAGAACAGGAAGGGAACCTCATAAATATCCTCCCGCGTAAAAATTCCCTCATCCGTCCGGCGGTGGCAAATGTGGATCAGGCTCTTGTGATTTTCGCCATGGAAAATCCGAAACCGAATTTTCTCCTGCTGGACAGGTTCCTCATCATGATGGAGCAGGCCGGGATACCGGCGGCGGTATGTTTTAACAAGATCGATCTTGCGGACAGGGAAACCGCGGACAGTCTTGGCGGGATATACAGAGACTGCGGATATCCGGTGATACTTTCCAGTGTCAGAGAAAAAACAGGGCTTGAGGAAATACGCGGTATGCTCCGCGGCAAAACCACTGTAGTGGCCGGCCCGTCCGGCGTGGGCAAGTCTTCTCTTACAAATCTGCTTCAGGATCAGGTGCAGATGGAGACGGGAGAAATCAGCAGAAAGCTGAAACGGGGACGTCATACCACCCGTCATTCCCAGGTGATTGCCGCGGGCGGCAATACTTATCTGATGGATACGCCCGGATTTTCCTCTCTGTATCTTACGGATATGGAACCGGATGAACTGAAAAGCTATTTCAGAGAATTCCACAGGTACGAAGGCCGGTGCAGATTCCAGGGATGCAGCCATATCCATGAACCGGACTGTGAAGTGAAAAAAGCTCTTGAAAGAGGAGAAATCGCCAGGCAGCGTTACGAGGATTATCTCGCTCTGTATGAAGAATTAAAAGAGAAAAGGAGATATTAAATGGAATATCAATTGTGTCCCTCGATTTTATCAGCAGATTTTAACCGTTTGGGCGAGCAGATCAAAACATTGGAAAAAGAAGGGATCAAATGGCTCCACATTGATGTAATGGATGGAGATTTTGTGCCCAGTATCTCTTTCGGCATGCCGGTGATACGGTCTATCCGCAAAGAATCAGGAATGTTTTTTGATGTTCATCTGATGGTGTCCGCTCCTGAGCGTTATATTCAGGATTTTGTGGACTGCGGCGCTGATTCCATTACCGTTCATGCGGAAGCGTGCGAGGATCTGGAACGCGCGATCGAGCTGATCCGGGATGCGGGAGTCCGTGCAGGTGTTTCCATTAAACCGGCAACGCCTGTAAATGATATCAGCCATCTTCTGGAAGATGTCGATCTGGTGCTGGTTATGACCGTTCAGCCGGGATTTGGCGGACAGAAATATATAAATGACTGTACGGAGAAGATTGAAGAACTTCGAGAGCTGATCGATAAAGAAGATCTTGATGTGGATATCCAGGTGGATGGCGGGATCAACGACGTTACGATGGAAACCGTGATCCGCGCGGGAGCCAATCTTCTTGTCGCAGGTTCCTATGTTTTCAAGGGAGATCTTGCTTCCAACGTAAAACAGATAAAGAAAAAAATGCAGAAGATTATAGACACAGTTGAATGAGGCTTAATATGAAAACGGCTTTGATCGTAAGCGGGGGCAATATCCATAAAGATTTTGCCCTCGATTTTTTAAAAAAATATCCGGAAGAAAATGTTTTTACCGTCGCGGCGGACAGGGGACTGGATTTCTTTATGGAAACAGGGCTTGTTCCCGATGCGGCGGTAGGGGACTTTGACAGTCTCTCGGAGAAAGGGAAAAGATATCTGGACGCCCTTACATGTACGGACATACGCAGACTGAAACCGGAAAAAGATGATTCAGACACGCAGTACGCGGTGAATTACGCAATAGAAAAAAACATAAAAAAAATAATAATTTTAGGGGCGACGGGAACCAGGATCGATCATCTTATCGCAAATCTGGAACTTCTGCTTATGGGCAGGAAAAAAGGCGCGGAGATCGCGCTGGTGGATAAATATAATTACGCGGTACTTGCCGGAAACAGGACGGTTTTGAAAAAAGATGAGCAGTTCGGCAGGTATGTCTCTTTTTTTCCTTTGGGAGGGGATGTGACAGATCTTACTCTTCGCGGCTTTAAATATCCGCTGGAAAAATATCGCCTTCGTCCTGAAGACTGCGGCCTTACGGTCAGCAATGAAATATGCGGGGACCAGGCTGTGGTGGAATTCACAGGGGGAAATCTTCTGATGCTGATGACAAGGGACTGACGGCGGAAAGGGCTCTGTCTGTACTGTTCTATAGACTTTTGGCAACTTGTGTGGTAAGATTGGTATGCAAAAAAGAGAAAACAAAGCCGGATGGACAGGCCGGTTTTAAATTCAGGAGGAACAAAGATGAAACTAGGAATCGTAGGTCTGCCGAATGTAGGGAAAAGCACCCTGTTTAATTCACTCACCAAGGCGGGAGCGGAATCGGCAAATTATCCGTTTTGCACCATTGATCCCAATGTGGGAGTAGTGACAGTGCCGGATGAGAGGCTGAAGCTTCTGGGAGATTTTTATCATTCAAAGAAAGTTACGCCTGCAGTGATTGAATTTGTGGATATAGCAGGACTGGTAAAAGGCGCGTCAAAGGGCGAGGGACTGGGCAATCAGTTTCTGGCCAATATACGTGAAGTGGACGCCATCGTTCATGTGGTCAGATGCTTTGAGGATCCCAATGTTATCCATGTGGACGGCAGCATCGATCCCCTTCGCGATATTGAGACGATCAATCTGGAACTGATCTTTTCGGACCTGGAGATACTGGAGCGCAGGATCGCCAAAGTGACCAAGACCGCAAGAATGGATAAGGAAGCGGCAAAGGAGCTGGATTTCCTTCAGAAGATCAAGGCGCATCTGGAAGACGGTAAGATGGCGATCACACTGGAGGCGGAGAACGAGGATGAAGAAGCATGGATGTCCTCCTATAATCTTCTCACATGGAAACCGGTCATTTATGCGGCCAACGTGGCAGAGGATGAGCTGGCGGATGACGGAGCTTCCAATAAGTACGTGAAGGCGGTCAAGGAATACGCGGCGGAACAGAAGAGCGAAGTATTTGTGATCTGCGCTGAGATCGAAGAAGAGATTTCTGAGCTTGACGACGATGAGAAGAAGATGTTTCTTGAGGATCTTGGCCTTGAGGAATCAGGCCTTGAGAAGCTGGTGCGCGCAAGCTACCGTCTTCTCGGACTGATGAGTTTCCTGACTGCAGGAGAGGATGAAACACGGGCGTGGACGATCAAAATCGGTACGAAAGCGCCTCAGGCGGCCGGCAAGATCCATACAGATTTTGAGAGAGGCTTTATCAAAGCGGAAGTTGTAAATTATCAGGACCTTCTCGACTGCGGTTCCTATGCGGGAGCAAGAGAAAAGGGCCTTGTGAGAATGGAAGGAAAAGATTATGTGGTTCAGGATGGCGATGTGATCCTGTTCCGCTTTAACGTATGATGAAGGAGCCGCCTATGGATATGTCAATTCGGTTTCCAAATCTAAAACTGGAATTCAGTCGTGTGCCTGTCTCTTTTTCCGTTATGGGATACGAGATCACCATATTCGGCATTCTGGTGGCAGCGGGAATGCTGCTGGCGCTTGCCTTTGTGATCCTCCATGCGAAACGTCAGAAAGAGAATCAGAATATTTATCTGGAGATAATGATCCCGGCGCTCCTGGGCGGAATTGCCGGAGGAAGATTTTTTTATGTGATACTGTCCTGGGATCTTTACAGCGGGGGAACGCTGAGGGAGTTCTGCGATATCAGAAACGGGGGACTGTCCTTTTTGGGCGGCCTTCTGGGCGGCTCGCTCCTTACGGCGCTGTACCTGAAGCTGCGCAGGGCGTCGTTCATGAAGGTGGCAGATACTGCCAGTATGGGACTTCTGATCGTGCAGATAATAGGAGTATGGGGCTGCTTTTTTAACAGAGAATTTTTCGGTTCCTATACAGATAACCTGACCGCTATGCAGATTCCTGCGGAAATGGTTCCGGAGAGCCTGCTCACGGGAGGCCTTAAGGAGCATCTTGTTACAGTGGGCGATACGGCGTACATTCAGGCGCATCCGCTTTTTCTGTACGCAGGCGTCTGGTATCTGATCCTGTTCCTTGTTCTTCTTGTATATATGAGAAGGAAAAAATTTCAGGGAGAAATCTTTTTGAGATATCTGGCTGGTATCGGCCTGGGCGGAATCGTGACAGAATGGCTCCGCCGGGATTCCCTGAAGTTTCCGGGAACCGATTTTCCGGCGTTTCTTCCTGTGTACGTGCTCTTGTTCCTTGTCTGTGGAATATCGGCGGTTGTGCGCAGAGTTATGGCAAAAAAACGCAGCGCCCTCAGTAAACGCAGAAGAGAGGAACTGTATGCCGCAGAAAAACAGAATGCCAGTGAACCGGAAACCGCGGAGAACGCGGGGGGAACTCCTGAAAGCGGAGAAGAAACTGCAGAGAATGCAGAGAGAACTCCTGACAGCGCAGAAGAGAGCCCGGACAGCGACGATGCGTCAGAAACAGCGGAATCAGAGGGAAATCCGGAATCTCAGCCGGAAGATCAGGAGACTGAGAAAGAAAATGGACCGGAGGATCCGGTGCAGGAGGGATCTGTCCCGGAATCTGAGGCTCAGCCGCAGGATGGACAGACTGGTTCTGAAGATGCAGAACCTAAAAATGAATAATATGGAGAAGAAAAAGCTCTTTGGCCTGTGACCAGAGAGCTTTTTTTTGAATTGAATGAAAAAAATCTTATATTTACACTTGTATTTTTGATGTGAATGGGTTAAAATGGGTTCATAAGTGGTAGAAAGTGGTGAATAGTGGTAGAGAATGGGGGGCTTGTGGGAGAGCAATCCTGTCTCTGCCGGGAAGTACGAAGGGGAGAATCGTACTTTGTGAGAGTAGGTGAGTAACATGTTCATGGGTGAATACAGTCATACAATCGACGCGAAGGGGCGTCTGATCATTCCTTCCAGGTTCAGAGAACAGCTGGGAGAAGAGTTCGTTCTGACGAAGGGACTGGATGGCTGTCTTTCCATATATCCCATGGATGAATGGACGGCCTTTGAAGAGAAACTCAGAGCCTTACCACTTACAAACAAGAATGCAAGAACCTTCTCACGATTCTTTGTAGCAGGAGCCACTACATGCGAACTGGACAAGCAGGGGAGAATTCTCGTGCCTCAGACGCTTCGGGAATTTGCGGGTCTGGAAAAAGATGTGGTTCTGACCGGAAATCTGAACAGGATTGAGGTCTGGAGCAAAGATAAGTGGAGCGAGAACTGCAATTATGATGATATGGACAGTATTGCAGAGGGTATGCAGGACATGGGTATCATCATCTGAGAGTTACGCTGGAATGAAATCCAACAGGAGACGGATATGGAATTCAAACACAAATCTGTATTACTGGAAGAAACCATCGAGGGTTTAAGGGTAAAACCCGACGGGATCTACGTGGATGGAACTCTGGGAGGTGCAGGGCACGCACGGGAGGTGTGTGCAAGACTTTCTGCCAAGGGGAGATTTATTGGCATAGATCAGGACCAAGATGCGATAATTGCTGCGGGTGAACGGCTGGCTGGCTATGGGGAGCGGGTGACGATCATCCGCAGCAATTATTGTTACATGGTTGATGAACTTAAGAAACTTGGTATCAGCCAGGTGGACGGGATACTGCTGGATCTGGGGGTTTCCTCCTATCAGCTGGACAACGGGGAACGCGGGTTCTCGTACAGAACAGACGCTCCGCTGGACATGCGGATGGACCAGCGGCAGACCAGGACCGCGGCGGATATCATTAACGGTTATGAAGAAAAAGAGCTGTACCGGATCATCCGGGATTACGGCGAGGATAAATTTGCAAAAAATATCGCGAAGCACATTGTGGCGGCAAGACAGAAGGCGCCGATCAGGACTACCGGGGAGCTGACAGAGATCATCCGGCAGTCCATACCGATGAAGATCCAGGCAGCGGGAGGACATCCCGCCAAGAGAACCTTTCAGGCGGTGAGGATAGAGCTGAACAGGGAACTGGACGTATTGAGAGATTCTCTGGATGATATGATCGGTATCCTGGGAGACGGCGGGCGCATCTGCGTTATCACGTTTCATTCTCTGGAAGACAGGATCGTAAAGACGATTTTCCGGAAAAATGAAAATCCATGTACCTGTCCGCCGGATTTTCCTGTGTGCGTTTGCGGAAAAAAATCCCGTGGAAGAGTGATCACCAGGAAACCGATTATTCCCGGGGGACAGGAGCAGGAAGAAAATCCCCGTTCCAAAAGCGCGAAACTTCGTATTTTTGAACGGCGGTATGAATGATCAGAGGGAGTCAGGCGATGGAGAGGACAAACAGGGCAGTTACATCCAGAAGAACAAGAACAAATGCCAGAAATGTCCGTGGAATGTATGTGGATGGAAATACTGTAAGAAGACTGCAGGAAGTTCCGCAGAGAAGAGCAGCGAACGATTATCCTGCGCGGCGCAGGGCGGCTGCGGCGAAGCCGGCCTCACAGTCGGAAAGACGTGTGCGCCAGACAAGCAGGGAAACGATCAGAAACAGAGAGAGAGCCATGAGCATGGGCCGTGGTTTTATTGTGTTTCTTACCGTTGTGTGCGCCGCGATCATGTTTTTTGCGGTGAGTTACCTGCAGCTGAAATCAGAGATCACAGGGAAGATCAGTGAAGTGGCTTCTCTTGAGACACAGTATTCCGAGCTGAAAGAAGAAAACGATGCGTATTACAGCCAGGTGACATCCAATATTGATCTGAACAAGATCAAGAAGATCGCCATCGGACGTCTGGGGATGAATTATCCGACAGATGAGCAGAAGAAAACATATACCATGTCAAGCAATAGTTATGTAAGGCAATATCAGGATGTTCCCGGAAGCGTGAGGTGAGAAGTTGAGCGGTAACAGCAGAAGGAACAGAAGGCGCAGGCCGGTCAGAAAACTGAATTATCAGATGAGAGGAAAGCTGGTAGGACTATTCGCCATAGTGCTGCTGGCTTTAGTTTGTTTGCTGGGACGTATTACTTTTATAAACGCGACCAGCGGAAACAGATATTCCCGCCAGGTGCTTTCCCAGGCCCAGCAGCGTTATGAAAACAGTGTGCTGCCGGCAAAACGGGGGGATATCTATGACAGGAACGGAAATATCCTTGCTACCAGCAATAAGGTATATAATGTGATCCTGGACTGTAAGACGGTGAATTCAGACGAGAAATATGTGGAGCCGACGATCCGCGCGCTGACTACCGTGCTTGGTCTTGACGAGGCGGATATCCGGGAGCGTCTTACCGACAGTTCCACAAGAGAAAGCCAGTATCAGATCCTGAAAAAAGAGCTTTCCATGGATGAGAAAAACGCCTTCGAAGAATACACCACGGTAACTGAGGACAGCACTCTTTCTGAAACAGAGAAGGCAGAAAGGGAAAATGTAAAAGGCGTCTGGTTTGAAGAAGATTATCTGAGATCTTATCCGTTTAAAGCGCTGGCCTGTGATACCATCGGCTTTACCCTTGCCAGAGATGTGGCGGACGTGGGGGTTGAAAGCTATTATAACAGCACTCTGATGGGAACTGACGGGCGGCAGTACGGATATGTAAGCAGTAATTCCAGTGTGGAACAGACTATTATAGAACCTACGGACGGAAACAGTGTTGTGACGTCTCTTGATGTAGGCGCCCAGCAGATCGTGGAGAAGTATGTAAACGGTTTCAAAAGGCGGATGGGAGCCAAGAATATCGGCGTAATCGTGGAGAACCCCAATACCGGCGAGATCATCGCCATGGACGGGGGAGACAGGTATGACCTCAACGAACCCCGCGATATGTCCAACGTGCATACAGAAGAAGAGATCAAGGCGATGAATGACGAGGAGACCGTGGA
Source organism: uncultured Blautia sp. (assembly GCA_944380045.1). GTDB lineage: Bacteria > Bacillota > Clostridia > Lachnospirales > Lachnospiraceae > Blautia_A. The sequence continues at coordinate 342 of CALWGI010000030.1, read as the reverse complement.
CGCGCTGAACGCCATGTGGAATAACTTCTGTGTGACTGACGCCTATGAACCGGGTTCGGTTGTGAAGCCTATTGTCATGGCCGGAGCTCTTGAAAAAGGAGCTATCTCGGAAGACGATACCTTTGTCTGCGACGGCGGACAGGCTTTCGGAGCGAATGGAGAGCCGTATATCAAATGTGCGGTATGGCCGGATGCACACGGCACCGAGGGCCTGAGGGAGGTTATCGCCAATTCCTGTAACGACGGTATGATGCAGATCGCGGCGGCCATGGGCGCGGATCAGTTTATCAAGGCGCAGAGCCTGTTTAATTTCGGCACAAGAACCGGTATCGATCTTCCCAA
>CALWGI010000029.1 GCA_944380045.1 uncultured Blautia sp. | reverse complement strand
GAGAAAAAGAAATTCATCAAGAGCGCCCATAACTTTGAGAACGATATCCTGGTGGCTTCCAGGAATATCGGCAAACGTTACTCCAGCGGTAAGAATCACATCCTGGGTACCACGAAGCTCGCCCTCACCATTTTTGACAGTATGAAGAAGGTTCACGGCATGGGAGCCAGGGAGCGTCTTCTTCTCCAGATTGCCGTGCAGCTTCATGACTGCGGTAAATATATCAGTATGGCGGACGTGGCGGAATGCTCCTACCGGATCATCATGGCCACGGAGATCATCGGCCTTTCCACGGAGGAGCGTCAGGTGATCGCAAGCGCGGTCCGCTATAATACCACAGATTTTGTCTATTATGAGAATTTTGACGACGGATCCGGTCTCGACAAAGATCGTTATCTGCTTGTCGCCAAGCTGACGGCGATCCTTCGTCTCGCCAACGCCATGGACCGCAGTCATTACCAGAAAGTTCAAGGCCTGCGGGCGGTGCTGAAAGACAGAGAACTGCATCTGATCATTGATTCCAACAGAGATATTTCTCTGGAACTGGGCCTTCTGAAAGAGAAGGTGGATTTCTTTGAAGAGGTTTTCGGCATTCATCTTGTGCTGAGAAGAAAGAAACGGTAGAACAGGGAGGACAATATGGATACGAAAAAGTTTGAAAAACCGGAATATTTTGTAAACAGAGAGCTGAGCTGGCTGAAGTTCAACGAGAGAGTGCTCAGCGAGGCCAGAGACAAATCCCTGCCTCTTTTCGAGAGACTGAAATTCTTAAGCATCACCGCGTCCAATCTGGACGAGTTCTTTATGGTGCGCGTGGCGTCTCTGAAAGACCAGGTGCACGCCGGTTATGAGAAACCGGACATCGCCGGACTGACCCCGAAAGACCAGCTGCGGGAGATCAGCGCCCAGACCCACGAACTGGTTAAGCTGCAGTACAGCACCTACAACCGTTCCCTCCTGCCTGCCCTGGAGAAGGCGGGACTTCATATGATCTCCGAGCATGAGGAGCTTTCCGATAAACAGAAAGAATTTGTGGACCGGTATTTCGAGGATAACGTTTATCCCGTACTTACGCCGATGGCCATGGATTCCTCCAGACCGTTTCCGCTTATCCGCAACAAGACGCTGAACATCGGCGCCCTCATCTCCAAGAAAGACAGGAAAAAGGGAAAAGAAGTCCTGGAGTTCGCCACCGTGCAGGTTCCCTCCGTGCTGCCGAGAGTGATCGAGATCCCGGCGGAGAAAGAGGGCGTAAAGGCCGTGATCCTTCTGGAAGAGATCATCGAGAGGAATATCGGCAAGCTTTTTCTCAGCAACGACGTGGTCTGCGCCCATCCCTACCGTATTATGAGAAACGCGGACCTCACCATTGACGAGGACGAGGCGGAAGACCTTCTGGTGGAGATCCAGAAGCAGCTGAAAAAACGCCAGTGGGGCGAGGTGATCCGTCTGGAAGCGGAAGAGAAGATGGATAAACGTCTTCTGAAGATCCTCAAGACAGAATTCGCTATCAAGAATGAGGATATCTTCAGCATCCAGGGTCCGCTGGATCTGACTATGCTCATGAAGGTATACGGACTGGACGGGTTCGACCAGTACAAGGCGAAAAAATATACGCCCGCCCCGGTGCCCCGTTTCCAGACCGACAAAGATATTTTCCAGGTGATCCGGGAAGGCGATGTTTTCCTGCATCATCCCTATATGAGTTTCGACCCGGTGGTGAATTTCGTCCGCCAGGCGGCGAAAGACCCCGGAGTCCTTGCCATCAAGCAGACGCTGTACCGTGTCAGCGGCAACTCTCCGATCATAGCGGCCCTTGCCCAGGCCGCGGAGAACGGCAAACAGGTTTCTGTTCTCGTAGAGCTGAAGGCGCGTTTTGACGAGGAGAATAACATCGTGTGGGCGAAGATGCTTGAAAAGGCAGGCTGCCACGTTATCTACGGACTTGTGGGACTGAAGACCCACAGCAAGATCACACTTGTGGTGAGAAGAGAAGAGACGGGGATCCGCCGCTACGTTCATCTGGCGACCGGTAACTATAACGATTCCACAGCCAAGCTCTATACGGACTGCGGCATCTTTACCTGCGACGAGCGTTACGGCGAGGACGCTACCGCCGTATTCAACATGCTTTCCGGATATTCCGAGCCCAAGAAATGGAACCGCCTGATCGTGGCGCCTATCTGGATGAAGAACCGTTTCCTGGAGATGATCGGACGCGAGGCGGAGAACGCGAAGAAAGGTATTCCGGCCCACATTATGGGTAAGATGAATTCTCTCTGCGATCCGGTGATCATGTCGGCCCTTTACTACGCATCTTCCTGCGGCGTGAAGATCGACCTTGTAGTGAGAGGGATCTGCTGCCTGAAGGTTGGGATCCCGGGCGTAAGCGAGAATATCCATGTAAGATCTATCGTGGGAGACTTCCTTGAGCACAGCCGGATCTTTTACTTCTTCAACGCCGGTATGGAAGAAGTCTACATGGGAAGCGCGGACTGGATGCCCCGCAACCTGGACCGCCGTGTGGAGATCGTATTCCCTGTGGAGGACGAGAAGATTAAGAAACAGGTAATGCACGTTCTGGATCTGGAATTCAGAGACACCCTGAAAGCCCATATCCTTCAGCCGGACGGAACCTATGAGAAACAGGACAGAAGAGGCAAAGTCCTTCTGAATTCCCAGATGGAGTTCTGCCGGGAGGCGCAGGAGATGGCGGCCGCCGCGAAAAAAGAACAGAAAGACCACACCAGAGTGTTTATTCCCGCGGAACCGGCCGAAGACCCGGAAGCGGAAGAGTAACAGATCAGATTTCTATACTGGACAGGGGATCCCGCCGGAGGATCCCCTGATCAGCAGAATGCCTTTTCCGGCGGCAGTTTTTGCGGAAGAAATGAAGAAAATAAAAAAATATAAAAAATTTGAAAAAAAGGCTTGCATTTTGTTTGAGGCTGATGTATACTAAGCAAGTCGGTTGACACAAGGCCAGTTGGTCAAGGGGTTAAGACGCCGCCCTCTCACGGCGGAAACACGGGTTCGATTCCCGTACTGGCTGTTTAACTTCATATTTCCGGTCCGCGCAGCGGACAAGAACAGGAACCAGTCATTTATTTGACTGGCTTTTTTCTTGCCGTAAAATATTTTTCTTGCAAAAATCCGGGAAGATGGAGTATTATATAGAACGAATGTTTGAGAAAGTGTTTAGATATACGGAAAGGCAGGAAAACAGTCATGGCGAAAAAGGAAGCTTATAACGCGGGGAGTATCTCCGTTCTGGAGGGCCTCGAGGCAGTCAGAAAGCGTCCGGGTATGTATATAGGAAGTGTGTCCAGAAAGGGTCTGAACCATCTGATCTACGAGATCGTGGACAACGCGGTGGACGAGCATCTGGCAGGATACTGCACACATATCCACGTTGTCCTGGAACGCGACGGTTCCTGCACAGTTACGGATAACGGCCGCGGGATCCCGGTGGATCTCCATGAAAAAGGCATGTCTGCAGAGCGGCTTGTGTTTACCACCCTCCACGCCGGCGGCAAGTTCGACAATTCCGCCTACAAGACAAGCGGCGGCCTTCACGGCGTCGGTTCCTCGGTAGTCAACGCCCTGTCCACCTACCTGGATATTAAGATCAGCAGGGACGGATATGTGCATCACGACCACTATGAGAGAGGGATCCCTACGATCGAACTGGAGAACGGGCTCCTTCCGAAACTCACAAGGACAAAAGAGACCGGGACCTGCGTGAATTTCCTGCCGGATCCGGAGATTTTTGAAAAAACAAGATTTTCAGCCACAGAGGTAAAAAGCCGTCTTCATGAGACCGCGTACCTGAATCCGGAACTCACCATCCTGTTTGAGGACAGGCGGGGAGAGGTTACGGAAACAGAAGAATACCATGAACCGGACGGTATCGTGGGATATATCAGAGATTTGAATAAAAAGGCGGAAGCCCTTCATGATCCCATCTGCCTGAAAGGCGAGTCGGAGGGGATCCAGGTGGAGGCAGCATTCCAGTTCACCAATGAATTCCGGGAGAATGTCCTCGGCTTCTGCAACAACATCTATAATGCGGAGGGTGGTACTCACCTCACCGGATTTAAGACTACATTCACGGCGGTGATGAACACCTACGCCCGTGAGATCGGCGTGCTGAAAGAGAAGGACGCCAACTTTACAGGCGCGGATATCCGAAACGGCATGACCGCGGTTGTGTCTGTGAAGCATCCTGCGCCCAGGTTTGAGGGACAGACCAAGACCAAGCTTGACAATCAGGACGCCTCCAAGGCGGTGAGCAAAGTGCTGGGAGAGCAGCTGGTCCTCTATTTCGACCGCAACCTTGAAACGCTGAAAACCATTCTTTCCTGCGCGGAGAAGGCTGCGAAGATCCGTAAGACAGAAGAGCGGGCGAAGACCAATCTTCTCACAAAACAGAAATATTCTTTTGATTCCAACGGCAAGCTTGCCAACTGCGAGAAAAAAGATCCCTCCCAGTGCGAGATCTTCATCGTAGAGGGAGATTCCGCGGGCGGTTCCGCAAAGACCGCCAGAGACAGGAATTACCAGGCGATCCTTCCCATCAGGGGAAAGATCCTCAACGTGGAGAAAGCCACGATAGACAAAGTGCTGGCCAACGCGGAGATCAAAACCATGATCAATGCCTTCGGCTGCGGATTTTCCGAGGGATACGGAAATGACTTCGACATCACCAAATTGCGCTACGACAAGATCGTGATCATGGCCGACGCGGACGTGGACGGCGCCCATATCTCCACCCTGCTTCTGACTCTGTTTTACCGGTTTATGCCGGATCTGATCAGTGAAGGGCACGTTTATATCGCCATGCCGCCTCTTTACAAGGCTATGCCGAAAAAAGGGCAGGAGGAATACCTCTATGACGACAAGGCGCTGGAAAGATACCGGAAGAACCATAAGCCCGGAAGTTTTACCCTGCAGCGATACAAAGGCCTGGGCGAGATGGACGCGGAGCAGCTGTGGGAGACGACCCTGAATCCGGAGACCAGACGGATGAAAAGAGTGGAGATCGAGGACGCCCGTCTGGCGTCAGACATCACAGAGATCCTGATGGGAAGCGACGTGCCTCCCCGAAGAGCGTTTATCTACGAGCACGCCGCGGACGCGGAGCTGGATATCTAAGAGAGGAACAGTAATATGGAAACAAAACAGGAAAATATTATCCGTGCCGATTATTCGGAGATCATGCAGAAATCCTATATCGATTACGCCATGAGCGTTATCATATCCCGCGCTCTTCCCGATGTGCGGGACGGACTGAAGCCGGTGCAGAGAAGGACGCTGTACGATATGTACGAGCTGGGGATCCGCTACGACAGGCCCTACAGGAAATGCGCCCGTATCGTGGGCGATACCATGGGTAAATACCACCCCCACGGCGACAGTTCCATTTACGAAGCCCTTGTGGTGATGGCCCAGGATTTCAAAAAAGGGAAGACCCTTGTGGACGGCCACGGGAATTTCGGTTCCATCGAGGGCGACGGCGCGGCCGCCATGCGATATACGGAGGCGCGCCTGGAGAAGCTGACCCAGGAAGTCTTTCTGGGCGACCTGGACAAAAATGTGGTGGACTTTGTCCCCAACTTCGACGAGACAGAGAAAGAGCCTTCCGTACTTCCGGTTAAGATCCCCAATATCCTGGTAAACGGAGCGGACGGCATCGCCGTAGGTATGGCAACCAGCATTCCCCCTCATAATCTGGGTGAAGTCATCGACGCCATGAAAGCCTACATGAAAGACAACAGCATCAGCGTCCGCGGCCTGATGCGCTATCTCAAGGGACCGGATTTCCCCACAGGCGGGATCGTGGTGAACAAAGACGATCTGAAAGAGATCTATGAGACAGGCAGCGGCAAGATCCGTCTCAGGGGAAGAGTGCAGACGGAGAAGCTCAAAGGCGGAAGGCTGCAGCTTGTGATAACGGAGATCCCCTATACCATGCTTGGAGCGAATATCGGCAAATTCCTCAACGACGTGGCCTCCCTCGTGGAGACGAAAAAGACCACGGACATTGTGGACATCTCCAACCAGTCCTCCAAGGAGGGGATCCGTATCGTCCTGGAGCTGAAACGCGACACGGACGTGGAAAACCTCACCAACATGCTTTACAAGAAGACAAGGCTGGAGGACACGTTCGGCGTCAATATGCTCGCCGTGGCGGACGGAAGGCCGGAGACGCTGAACCTGAAACAGATCATCGAGTATCATGTGGACTTCCTTTTTGAGATCACCACAAGGAAATACAGCACTCTTCTTGACAGGGAAACGGAGAAGCAGGAGGTACAGGAAGGCCTGATCAAGGCCTGCGACGTGATCGACCTGATCATAGAGATATTAAGAGGCAGCCGCAGCAGGGATCAGGTGAAGAACTGCCTGGTAAACGGAGTGACGGAAGGCATCCGGTTTAAAAGTAAAGCAAGCGAGAAAGCGGCGGCGAAGCTGAAATTCACGGAGCGCCAGGCAACGGCCATTCTGGATATGCGCCTCTATAAGCTGATCGGACTGGAGATCCAGGCCCTGCAGGCGGAATATCAGGAAACAATGAAGAATATCGCGCTCTACAGAGATATCCTGGACAATTATGATTCCATGGCGGCGGTGATCGTAAAAGATCTGGACGGGATCAGGAAAGAATACGGAACAAAGCGCCGCACCTCCATTGAGAACGCGGAGGAAGCGGTATACGAGGAGAAGAAGATGGAAGAGACGGAAGTCTGCTTCCTCATGGACCGTTTCGGATACATGAAACTGATCGACAAAAACGCCTTTGAGAGAAACAAAGAGGCGGCCTGCCAGGAGAACAAGTATGTGTTTACCTGTATGAACACAGACAAGATCTGTATCTTTACAGATACCGGCAGGATGCACACCATCAAGGCGGCGGATATCCCTCTTGTCCGTTTCCGGGATAAAGGCGTTCCGGCGGACAATCTGAGCAATTATGACAGCGCCAGCGAACAGATGCTCTACGTGGCTCCGGTGAGCAGGATCAGGGAGAGCATGCTTCTCTTCGTGACCAGGACGTCCATGTGCAAGCTGGTGGAGGGCGCCGAGTTCGATGTTTCCAAGAGGACCATCGCCTCCACGAAACTTTCGGAGGGAGACAGCCTGATCTTCGTGGGCGACGCGGCGGAGATGGAGCAGGTGGCGCTTCAGAGCCGGGACGGATATTTCCTGAGATTCCTGAAGACGGAAGTGTCTGTGATGAAGAAGACGGCGGTGGGAGTGCGCGGCATGAAACTCTCCGGAGAAGACGAGCTGGAACACGCCTATCTTCTGGAAGGACATAAGGAATATACCATTACCTATCATGACAAGCCCTACGCCCTGAATAAGGTACGTCTGGCAAAACGAGACACAAAAGGCGTGAAACCGCGTATTTAGAAAAAAACCTTGCTTTTCCCGCGGGATGGTGCTATTATGAACATAACATGATAACGGATAGCATAAGAGTGGACTTCGGTCCACTCTTTTCAATGTAGCCGGAATGTATGAAAGGCAGGTGGAAGACATGAGCAGACGGGAAGAATACGAGCAGAAAGCAGAAGCGCTCCTCGCCCCGATCGTGGAGGAAGCCGGATTCGAACTGGTCGACGTGGAATATGTGAAGGAAGCGGGCTGCTGGTATCTCAGAGGCTATATCGACAAGCCGGGCGGGATCACCGTGAACGACTGCGAAGCGGTAAGCCGCGTCTTCAGCGACAGGCTGGACGAGGATGATTTTATCGAGGACAGCTATATCATGGAGATCAGTTCTCCGGGACTGGACAGGCCGCTGAAGAAAGACAAGGATTTTGCCAGGAGCATGGGGAAGGCGGTGGAGATCCGCACCTATCGTCCCATTGACAGGCAGAAGGAATTCAGCGGGGTCCTGACGGCATATGATGATAACAGCGTCACCATCGACGATGATGGAAACCTGCGTACATTTGACAGGAAAGAAACAGCTCTTATCCGTTTAAAGATCGAATTTTAACAGAGCGCACGCTCATTAAGGAGGAATACAGAAAAAATGAACAAAGAATTAATGGAAGCCCTGGATGTACTGGAAAAAGAAAAGAACATCAGCAAGGATACGCTCCTGGGAGCTATCGAGCAGTCCCTGATCCAGGCTTGCAAGAACCATTTCGGCAAAGCGGACAACGTACATGTGGCCATTGATCCGGAGACATGTGATTTCAGCGTCTGGGCGGACCGCGAGGTGAAGGAATTCGTCGAGGATCCGGCTCTTGAGATCTCTCTTGAAGACGCCCGCAGGATCAACACCAACGCGGAGATCGGAGATATCGTGAAGGTACAGATCCAGTCGAAGGAGTTCGGCCGTATCGCGACACAGAATGCCAAGAACGTGATCCTGCAGAAGATCCGCGAGGAAGAGCGCAAGGTTCTCTACGACCAGTATTACGGCAAAGAGAAAGAGGTCGTTACCGGTATCGTGCAGAGGGTGATGGGAAGGAACATCAGCATCAATCTGGGAAGAGCCGACGGCATCCTCAGCGAGAACGAGCAGGTGAAGGGCGAGGAATTCAAGCCTACCGAGAGGATCAAGGTTTATATCCTTGAGGTGAAGGATACGCCCAAGGGTCCCCGCATCCTTCTGTCCAGAACACACCCGGGACTGGTGAAGCGCCTCTTTGAATCCGAGGTGGCGGAAGTGAGAGACGGAACAGTGGAGATCAAGAGTATCGCCAGAGAGGCCGGCTCCAGAACGAAGATCGCCGTGTGGAGCAACGATCCGGACGTGGATCCGGTAGGCGCCTGCGTGGGAATGAACGGGGCGAGAGTCAACGCTATCGTAGACGAACTCCGCGGCGAGAAGATCGATATCATCAACTGGGATGAGAACCCGGCTATCCTGATTGAGAACGCGCTGAGCCCCGCGAAGGTTATCGCGGTCATGGCGGATCCCGATGAGAAGACCGCCCTGGTCGTGGTTCCGGATTATCAGCTTTCCCTGGCTATCGGCAAGGAAGGACAGAACGCCCGCCTTGCAGCCCGCCTGACAGGCTTCAAGATCGACATCAAGAGCGAGACACAGGCGAGAGAATCCGGAGAACTCTACGAATACGAGGACGATGAGTATTACGATGAGTATGAGGACGAAGAGTATGAAGGAGAGTACGAGGATGAGCAGTATGAGGAAGCTTATCCCGAAGCTTCTGACGAAGAGTCTGATTACTATGAGCCGGATAACGCATCAGAGGAGGAAGATGCGCCAGAATATGAAGACGAAAAATAAGATTCCCATGCGCCAGTGCACCGGCTGCAGGGAAATGAAAAATAAAAAAGAAATGATGAGAATCCTTAAGACTCCGGAGAATGAGATCATTCTGGACACTACCGGAAGGAAGAACGGAAGAGGCGCGTATCTCTGCGTCTCCATGGACTGCTTCGAGAAGGCGGTTAAGAACCACGGGATCGAAAGATCTCTCAGGACCGCCGTTCCGGACGAGGTCTACGAGGAGCTGAAAAAGGAGTTAGAAAAGATTGAGAAAACCCAGTCATAAAGTATTATCTCTGATCGGACTTGCATCGAAAGCGGGCAGGATCGCCAGCGGGGAATTTTCCACCGAGAAGTCCGTGAAGACAGGAAAAGCGTTTCTGGTATTCGTGGCGGGAGACGCCTCGGAGAACACCAGGAAGAAATTTCAGAATATGTGCGACTTTTACGAAGTACCGGTATACTTCCTTGCTGACAAGGAAGAGCTGGGAAGGTTCTGCGGGAAGCAGTTCCGCGCCAGTCTTGCCGTGCAGGATGAAAACTTTGCGAAAGCAATGATTAAGGAACTTGAGAAATCATTGACATGAAGGAGGAGGATCCATGGCAGGAATCAGAGTGCATGAACTGGCGAAAGAGCTGGGCAGGCCCAACAGAGAAGTAATAGAAGCATTGAAAGCGAACGGGGTTGACGTCAAGAGCCATATGAGCCGTCTTGAGGAACCCGATATCAGAATGATAAAAGAAAAATTTTCACAGATGGGAAAGGAGCAGATCGCCAAAGTGGAAAATTCCAGAACAGAAGAAAAAGTAATAACATCGAAGCCGGAAACAGATAAAGCAGAGGCTCCCAAAAAGAAAAAAAATATAATCCGCGTATATCATGCGCAGAACGCCAGCGACGGCGGCAAAAACAGGCCGAAACGCCCGGCAGGTGAAAAACGTCCCGCAGGCGCCAGACCCGCGCGTCCCCAGGGCGTGAAGAGACCGGCGGACACAGCGGCCAGAAAACCGGCGGAAGCTGTAAAAAAACCGGTTGAGCAGCCGGTGAAGAAACCGGTGGAACAGGCAAAAGTTCCCGAGACAAAAACAGCCGAAGTGAAGGCTGCGGAGGCGAAAACTACCCAGAGCGCCGCGCCGGTACAGACCCAGGAGAAGGCAGCATCCCCCAAGGCTTCGGCGGGCGACGCAAGAACCCAGGGCCGCGCTGTAAGAGAGAACAGAGAGGGCAGGGAGAAATCCCGCGAATTCAGAAGCGGAGACAGAAGACCCGCAGAGAGAGGAACCGGACAGCAGGGCATGAAGAGTGCCGGCCGTCCGCAGAAACCGGGAGAAGGCCGCGCGCCGAGAACAGGCGAAGGCGGAAGAGGACCGGCGAGAGGCCAGGGACGTCCCCAGGGCGGCCAGGGCAGACCGGAAGGAAGAGGCGACGGCAAATTCGGTTCCGGCAGAGGCGGTCAGCGCCAGGGCGGCAGAAGCGGCGAGGCGGCGTTCGCTCCGGAACTTTCCAAGACGTCCAAAGACAGCAAGAGAGAACGGGACAGAGAGAATAAGAATAAAAAGAAAGATTTTGACAAGATGGCGGGAGGCGGCCACAGACCGAACCAGGGCGGCCGCAGGACTATGTCCAGACTGCCCAAGGCTCTTCAGAAGCCCGCTCCCCAGCCGAAGCAGGAGGAGAAGAAGCCGGAAGTTAAGGAGATCACCCTTCCGGAGAAGCTGACGATCCGCGAACTGGCCGACGCCATGAAGATGCAGCCCTCAGTGATCGTGAAGAAACTGTTCATGCAGGGCATCATGGTAACGGTGAACCAGGAGATCGATTTTGAGAAGGCTCAGGAGATCGCTCTTGAGTACGACATTATCGCGGAACCGGAAGAGAAGGTGGATGTGATCGGCGAACTTCTGAAAGAGGAGGAAGAGGACGAGGCCGACATGGTTCCCAGACCGCCTGTAGTCTGCGTTATGGGTCATGTAGACCACGGTAAAACCTCCCTTCTCGACGCGATCCGCCATACCAATGTGACAAGAGGGGAAGCCGGCGGCATCACCCAGCACATCGGCGCGTATGTGGTTGAGATCAACGGACAGAAGATCACCTTCCTGGATACTCCCGGACACGAGGCGTTTACCGCGATGCGTATGAGAGGCGCCGACGCCACAGATATCGCCGTTCTGGTGGTAGCGGCGGACGACGGCGTAATGCCTCAGACAATAGAAGCTATCAGCCACGCCAAAGCGGCCGGCGTCGAGATCATCGTCGCCATCAACAAGGTTGATAAGCCCAGCGCCAATATCGAGAGAGTTAAGCAGGAGCTTTCCGAGTATGAACTGATCCCCGAGGACTGGGGCGGAAGCACTGTCTGCGTACCTGTCTCCGCCCATACGGGAGAGGGAATCAACAATCTTCTGGAAATGATCCTTCTCACAGCGGAAGTGGCGGAGCTGAAAGCCAACCCCAACAGAGCGGCCAGAGGTCTCGTGATCGAGGCGCAGCTTGACAAGGGCAAAGGCCCTGTGGCCACCATCCTGGTACAGAAAGGTACCCTTCATGTGGGCGACTTTATCGCGGCGGGCGCATGCAGCGGCAAGGTCCGCGCCATGATGGACGACAAGGGACGCAGGGTAAAAGAAGCGGGACCGTCCACGCCTGTGGAGATCCTCGGTCTTGGCGACGTGCCCAACGCCGGCGAGATCCTGATGTCCTTCGCGAGCGACAAGGAAGCCAAGAACTTCGCGGCGGCCTTCGTTTCCGAGAATAAGAACCGTCTTCTGGAAGAGACCAAGGGCAAGCTTTCTCTGGATAATCTCTTCGACCAGATCCAGGCAAGCGACCTGAAGGAACTTCCGATCATTGTCAAGGCGGACGTACAGGGTTCGGTGGAAGCCGTAAAACAGAGCCTGACGAAACTGTCCAACGACGAGGTCGTGGTCCGTGTGATCCACGGAGGCGTAGGCGCGGTGAACGAATCAGACGTTTCTCTCGCGGCAACCTCCAACGCCATTATCATTGGATTTAATGTCCGTCCGGACACAATGGCGAAGCAGCTGGCGGAGCAGGAGGGCGTAGACCTCCGTCTGTACAGAGTGATCTATCAGGCGATCGAAGACGTGGAAGCGGCCATGAAGGGAATGCTGGATCCTGTATACGAGGAAAAAGTCATCGGCCATGCGGAAGTGCGCCAGCTGTTCAAGGCATCCGGCGTGGGAACTATCGCGGGAAGCTATGTGCTTGACGGTATTTTCCAGCGCAACTGCAAGGTACGCATCACCAGAGAGGGCGAGCAGATCTTCGAGGGCGAGCTTGCTTCCCTGAAGCGTTTCAAAGACGATGTGAAGGAAGTAAAAGCGGGATATGAGTGCGGTCTCGTATTCGACGGATTCAACGACGTGAAGGAAGAAGACCAGATCGAAGCCTATATCATGGTGGAAGTGCCGAGATAGGAGTGAACCTGAATGAGAAAAAACAGTATCAAGAACACCAGGATCAATGGTGAGGTGCAGAAAGAGCTCAGTACGCTGATCCGCGGCGAGATCAAGGATCCCCGCATCCACCCCATGACTTCCGTCACGGCGGTGGAAGTGGCGCCGGATCTCAAGACCTGCAGAGCCTATATCAGCGTGCTTGGCGGCGCGGAAGCGAAGAAGGCCACCATGGACGGCCTGAACAGCGCGGAAGGATATATCAGACGCCTTCTTGCGAAGAACCTGAATCTGAGGAATACTCCCGAGATCAGGTTCATTCTGGACGAATCCATTGAATACGGCGTGAATATGTCAAAACTGATCGACGATGTAGCCAAAAAAGACGCCTCCGGCAGGGGGCCGGAAGAAGAGGGATGATATGAAGAATATTTCGGAAATCCTGACAGGAGTGAAGACCATGGGCATCGGCGGCCATATCAGGCCGGACGGCGACTGCGTGGGTTCCTGTATGGCATTATATCTGTATATAAAATCCTATTATCCGGATATAGACGTAAAAGTTTATCTGGAAAACCCGAGACCGGTTTTTTCTCATATTGAAAGAATCGACGAGATCATCACGGAGCCGGACGGAGACAGGGTCTTCGACCTTTTTGTGACCTGCGACGTCAGCGCCAGGGACCGCCTGGCGGTAGCGGGAGAGTATTTTGAAAAGGCCCGCCGCACCGTCTGCATAGATCACCACATAAGCAACGAAGGTTTCGCGGATGTGAATTATGTGAAGGGAGAGATAAGCTCCTGCTGCGAGGTGCTGTACGGCCTTCTCGATCAGGATAAGATCGACCGTCCCATCGCAGCGGCGATCTATACCGGGATGATTCATGATACCGGCGTGTTCCAGTATTCGTCCACCGGTCCGGAGACTATGCGGATCGCGGGCGAACTGATGAAAACCGGATTTGATTTCAGCCGGATCATTGACCGGTCCTTCTACGAGAAAACCTACGTCCAGAATCAGGTCATGGGCCGCGTGCTGGCGGAGAGCATTATGATCCAGGACGGCAAGTGCATCATAGGTTATATGCGGAGAAGAGACATGGATTTTTACGGCGTGGACGGCAAGGATCTGGACGGGATCGTAAGCCAGCTGCGTCTCACCAAGGGCGTGGAAGTCGCCATGTTCCTCTATGAAACAGAATCCCAGAAATTCAAGGTTTCGCTGCGTTCCAACGGCAGGGTGGACGTCAGCAGGATCGCCGTATATTTCGGCGGAGGAGGCCATGTAAGAGCGGCCGGCTGCGACCTTTACGGATCCATGTATGATGTGATCAACAATATTTCGGAGCAGATTGAACTTCAGCTCCCGCCGGAGCAGGATAAATGATGGATGGAATTTTGGCAGTAAAGAAAGAAAAGGGATATACATCCCACGATGTGGTGGCAAAACTCAGGGGGATCCTGGGAATGCGCCGCATCGGACATACAGGGACCCTGGATCCGGATGCGGAAGGGGTCCTTCCTGTTGTACTGGGAAAAGCCACGAAACTGGCGGAAATGCTCACCGATAAGGACAAAACCTACGAGGCGGTCCTTCGGCTGGGCGTGGAGACGGATACGCAGGACAGCACCGGCACGGTTCTGAGAGAACTTCCTGTCACAGTGTCGGAGGAGGAGGTCCGCGGCGTCTGCGAAAGTTTTCTCGGAGAGCAGCAGCAGATCCCGCCCATGTATTCCGCGCTGAAGGTGAACGGGCGGAAACTGTACGAGATCGCCCGGGAAGGCGGAACCGTGGAGAGAAAACCCCGGTCTGTGATTTTTTACAGGATAGAGATCCTGGATATTAAGCTTCCCCTGGTAAAGCTGTCTGTTACCTGCAGCAGGGGCACCTACATAAGGACGCTCTGCCACGATATAGGACAAAGGCTCGGCTGCGGCGCCTGCATGGAAGAACTTGTACGGACGCGCTCCGGGCAGTTCAGCCTTGAGGACAGCCTGACCCTGGAGGAGATAAGCCGGCTGAAGGAGCAGGGAGAGCTGGAGTCCCACATCACAGGTATCGGGGACGTTCTCGGCGGATATCCCGCGCTTTTCTGTCCGGAAGAAGCCGACAGGCTGCTCCTGAACGGAAATTCTATCGGAGGTTCCTTCTTTGAGGGGGAGCCGAAGGAGGGGCAGGTCCGCATGTGTTCCAGCAGCGGGGAATTCAAAGGGCTGTATCAGTGGGATCAGGACAGGGAATGTTACCGTCCCGTGAAAATGTTCTTATGACGGATAAGGAGAGCATGATTATATTATGGAATATTTGACGATCAGAGACGGGCAGTTTCCGAAGCTGGGCAACAGCGCCGTGACCATGGGAAAGTTCGACGGCGTTCACCGCGGACACAGAAAACTGATCCGCAGGATCCTTCAGGAAAAAGAAGAAACCGGAGCGCCGGCCGTTGTGCTTGCCTTTGTCTCGGATAAAAAAATGATATTCACAAAAGCGGAGCGCCGCGATCTCCTGGAGAGAATGGGCGTGGATTATCTTCTGGAATGTCCCCTTGACGACAGGATCAGACACATGAAAGCGGAGAACTTCGTCCGGCAGGTCCTCGTGGGCGACCTTCATATCTCCCGTGCCGTGGTGGGGGAGGATTTCCACTTCGGCTATGAGAGAAAGGGGACTCCGGAATTCCTGGAGAAATACGGACGCCGGGCCGGGTTTGACACGGAGATCCTCTCAAAGGAGATGGACGGAGACCGGAAGATCAGCAGCACCTATGTGAGAGAAGAGCTGATTAGGGGCAACATGGAAAAAACGGCGGAGCTTCTGGGCTGCGACTTTTATGTATCGGGGACTGTGGAGCACGGAAGAGGAATGGGACACAGGACGTTCTTCCCTACGGCGAATATCATTCCCCCGCAGGAAAAGCTGCTTCCGCCCAACGGAGTCTATATCACCGTGTCGGGCTTTGGAGCGGAGGTTTATCCCGGGATCACCAACGTGGGATACAAACCTACGGTAGGGGAGAATTTTATCGGAGTGGAAACTTTTCTCTTCAACTGTGAAAAGAATCTCTACGGAAGGAAATGTACGGTCCAGTTCAAAAAATTCCTGCGCCCGGAGCATAAATTTTCCTCTTTTGAGGCGCTGAAAGCCCAGATCGCAAGAGACATAGAAAAAGGGCGGAAATTTTTTCAGATGGACTAAATAATTATTTACATGCAATTTCTTTTGTGCTATACTATCTGAGGTGCAAATCAGCCCGCATTCAGAGATTGGAATCTCCAACCGTTTCTTAATGCGCGGCGGTTGACGCGGACGGACTTTTCCGTACCGCAGGAATTATAATAAAAAGGAGGAAATCATAATGATTTCAAAAGAGAAGAAACAGGCTATCATGAAGGAATATGCAAGAACAGAAGGCGACACAGGTTCACCTGAGGTACAGGTTGCAGTCCTTACAGCAAGAATCCAGGAGCTTACCGAGCATCTGCAGACACATCACAAAGATCATCATTCCAGAAGAGGTCTTCTGAAGATGGTTGGTCAGAGACGTGGACTTCTGGCTTACCTGAAAAAGACAGACATCGAAAGATACCGTGCACTGATTGAAAAATTAGGTTTAAGAAAGTAATTAGTATGCGGAAGGGGCGGATTACCATCCGCCCCATTTTTGAAGGAGAAAAAACATGTACAAAAGTTATTCTATGGAGCTTGCGGGCAGAACACTGACCGTAGATATCGGACGTGTTGCGAAGCAGGCCAACGGAGCGGCACTTATGCATTACGGTGACACCACCGTACTTTCCACCGCCACGGCTTCCAAGGAGCCCAGGGAGGGAATCGATTTCTTCCCGTTAAGCGTGGAATACGAAGAGAAGATGTATGCAGTGGGCAAGATCCCCGGCGGATTCAACAAGCGTGAAGGCAAGGCCAGCGAGCACGCCATCCTTACTTCCCGTGTGATCGACCGTCCCATGCGTCCTCTGTTCCCCAAAGATTACAGAAACGACGTTACACTTGTGAATATGGTAATGTCAGTGGATCCGGAGTGCAATCCGGAGATCCCGGCCATGCTGGGTTCCTCCATTGCCACCTGCATTTCCGACATCCCCTTCGACGGTCCCTGCGCGAGCACGCAGGTGGGCCTTATTGACGGCGAGTTTGTCATCAACCCGTCTCTGGCTCAGAAGGAGATCTCCGATCTGCAGCTGACAGTTGCATCCACAAGAGAGAAAGTCATCATGATCGAGGCCGGCGCCAACGAGGTACCGGAAGACAAGATGATCGAGGCGATCTACAAGGCTCATGAAGTGAACCAGGAGATCATCGCCTTTATCGACAAGATCGTAGCGGAATGCGGCAAAGAGAAGCATACCTACGCTTCCTGCGCGGTTCCGGAAGAACTCTTCGAGGAGATCAAAAAGATCGTTCCTCCCGAGGAGATGGAAGTCGCCGTATTCAGCGACGACAAGCAGACAAGAGAAGAGAATATCCGTCAGGTGACAGCGAAACTGGAAGAAGCTCTCGCTGATCACGAAGACTGGCTGGAGGTTCTGGGTGAAGCTGTATATCAGTATCAGAAGAAGACCGTCCGCAAGATGATCCTGAAAGATCACAAGCGTCCCGACGGCCGTCAGATCACGGAGATCCGTCCCCTGGCAGCTGAAGTTGATATCATCCCCAGAGTTCACGGTTCCGCCATGTTCACCAGAGGACAGACACAGATCTGTACGGTGACGACCCTGGCGCCCCTTTCCGACGCTCAGAGGCTGGACGGACTGGATGAGTTCGAGACCTCCAAGAGATATATGCATCACTACAACTTCCCGTCCTACTCCGTAGGCGAGACGAAGCCTTCCAGAGGACCGGGACGCCGTGAGATCGGCCACGGAGCCCTTGCTGAGAGAGCGCTTGTTCCTGTGCTTCCCTCCGCAGAGGATTTCCCCTACGCCATCCGTACCGTGTCTGAGACCTTTGAATCCAACGGATCCACATCTCAGGCAAGTATCTGCGCTTCCACCATGTCCCTTATGGCGGCGGGCGTTCCCATCCGCAAGCCGGTTGCAGGTATTTCCTGCGGTCTGGTG
>CALWGI010000028.1 GCA_944380045.1 uncultured Blautia sp. | reverse complement strand
GTTCTTGTTGTTGCCGAATTCCACAATAACGTCTTCTTCTGTCATATCAATGACCACGCCGTAGAAACCGCTTGTCGTCACAATGCTGTCTCCCACTTCCAGGCTGTTGATCATTGCCTGAAGTCTCTTCTGCTCCTTCTTCTGCGGACGGATCATCAGGAAATACATAATTCCAAAAAGTACAACGATCCATAAGATCATCATGCCGGTACCGGCTGCTCCGCTGGCTTCCATTCCAATTCCTCCTGTTTCTTCAAAATAATATTAGTCATCAAAACAATATCATACACAAAAATGTACGTTTCTTCAAGTGTTTTTCGTATTTTTTATGCCTTTTCCCCCTGGCTGAAACTCTCCAGGCGCATTTTCTTGTATTCCGCGAAATTCCCCGCGTCCAGGGCGTCGCGGATCTCTTCCATCAGATGATTATAGAAATAAAGATTGTGGAGCACGCAGAGGCGCATTCCCAGCATCTCCTTTGCTTTCAGCAGATGGCGGATATAGGCCCTGCTGTAGTGGCGGCAGGCCGGACAGCCGCATTCCTCGTCGATGGGCCGCATGTCCAGCTCATATTTCACATTGAACATGTTCATTTTGCCGTGGTTGGTGTAGACATGTCCGTGGCGTCCGTTCCGGCTGGGGTATACGCAGTCGAAGAAATCCACGCCCCGCTCCACTCCTTCCAGAATGTTCGCCGGAGTTCCCACGCCCATCAGGTAAGTAGGTTTGTTCTGGGGCAGATAGGGAACCACCGCGTCCAGGATCCGGTACATTTCCTCATGGGTCTCTCCCACGGCAAGCCCGCCTACCGCGTAACCGTCAAGGTCCATTTCGGAGATCTCCTGGGCGTGGGCGATCCGGATATCCTCATAGATACCGCCCTGGTTGATACCGAAGAGGAGCTGCTGCTTATTGATCGTATCCGGAAGGCTGTTCAGCCTGGCCATTTCGTCCTTGCATCTTTTCAGCCAGCGGGCCGTACGCGCCACAGATTTCTGGACATAATCCCGCTCCGCGACGCTGCTGGGACATTCGTCAAAAGCCATGGCGATGGTGGAAGCAAGGTTGGACTGGATCTGCATGCTTTCCTCCGGCCCCATAAAGATCTTATGCCCGTCGATGTGGGACTGGAAATGAACGCCTTCTTCTTTGATCTTCCTGAGCTTTGCCAGGGAAAACACCTGGAATCCGCCGGAATCTGTAAGGATGGGGCGGTCCCACACCATAAATTTGTGCAGGCCTCCCAGCTGCTTCACAACCTTGTCTCCCGGGCGCACATGAAGGTGATAGGTGTTGGAAAGCTCCACCTGGGTGCCGATATCATGGAGATCCATCGTGGACACCGCTCCCTTGATGGCTCCGATCGTTCCCACATTCATAAACACCGGGGTCTGGATCACCCCGTGAACAGTATGGAATTCCGCGCGTTTGGCGCGTCCTTCTGTTTTCAGCAATTTATATTCCGCCATAATCTGACCTCTTTCTTTTTCCGTCAAGTATACCCTTTATTTCTCTAAATGTAAAGAAACGATTGGTGAAGTTTTACATTGTCATTTTAAAAACTTTGTCGTATAATGTTACAGACTAGGGTCTTTACTTTTACATTTAATAAGAAAGAACAGACTTTTTTTAATCATAAAGATACAGGTTTATTTCAGAAAGAGGAGGTAGGTTCATTTTTTATGAGTACATACACATTGGGAATTGACATCGGATCCACCACCGTAAAGATCGCGATTCTTGATGAAAATGAAAATCTTCTGTTCGCCGACTATGAGAGACATTTCGCCA
Organism: uncultured Blautia sp.; assembly: GCA_944380045.1. Classification (GTDB taxonomy): domain Bacteria; phylum Bacillota; class Clostridia; order Lachnospirales; family Lachnospiraceae; genus Blautia_A. The sequence goes on along the minus strand of CALWGI010000028.1, from coordinate 16,520 downwards.
ATATCCAGGAAACTCTGGCTGATCTTCTCCAGAAAGCATACGACAGACTGGGAGAAGTCACTCTCCATCCGGTGATCACCGGATCCGGCGGGCTTACTCTTGCCAACCATCTGGAGATTCCTTTTGTTCAGGAAGTTATCGCAGTATCCACCGCGCTCCAGAAAACCGCGCCCCAGACCGACGTGGCGATCGAGCTGGGCGGCGAGGACGCCAAGATCATCTATTTTGAAGGCGGCAATATCGAACAGCGTATGAACGGTATCTGTGCCGGAGGAACAGGTTCCTTTATCGACCAGATGGCCTCTCTTCTCCAGACGGACGCTTCCGGTCTGAACGAATACGCGAAGAATTACAAAGCTCTTTATCCCATCGCGGCGCGCTGCGGCGTATTTGCCAAGACGGATATCCAGCCCCTGATCAACGAGGGCGCGACCAAGGAAGATCTTTCCGCGTCCATTTTCCAGGCGGTAGTCAATCAGACGATCTCCGGCCTTGCCTGCGGAAAGCCTATCCGCGGCCACGTTGCTTTTCTCGGAGGTCCTCTCCATTTCCTTTCCGAGCTGAAGGAATCCTTTATCCGCACTCTGAAACTGGATGAGGAACACACCATCGTACCGGAGAATTCTCATCTTTTCGCCGCAATGGGTTCCGCCATGAATGCGAAAGAAGAGGTTTCCGTTTCTCTGACAGAGTTAAAAGACCGTCTCCGCCAGTCCATCAAGCTGGATTTTGAGGTGGAGCGTATGGAGCCCCTTTTCGCCACAGAAGAGGATTATCAGGCGTTTCACGACCGTCAGGCAGCCTATAAGGTATCCACAGGAGATCTGGGATCTTATAAGGGGAACTGCTATCTGGGCATCGACGCCGGCAGCACCACCACCAAGACGGCCCTTGTGGGAGAAGACGGCAGCCTTCTTTATTCTTTCTACAGCAACAATAACGGAAGCCCCTTAAAGACAGCGATCCGCTCCATCCAGGAGATCTATTCCCGGCTTCCCAAGGACGCTCATATCGCCTACTCCTGTTCCACCGGCTACGGCGAGGCGCTGGTCAAGGCCGCGCTCCTTCTGGACGAGGGCGAAGTGGAGACCGTTTCCCATTATTACGCGGCGGCCTTCTTTGATCCGGAGGTGGACTGCATTCTGGATATCGGCGGACAGGACATGAAATGCATCAAGATCAAGAACCAGACCGTCGACAGCGTACAGCTGAACGAAGCCTGCTCTTCCGGATGCGGCTCCTTTATCGAGACTTTTGCCAAATCTCTGAACTACAGCGTGCAGGACTTCGCGAAGGCCGCGCTTTTCGCTAAGCACCCCATTGACCTGGGAACAAGATGCACCGTATTTATGAATTCCAAAGTAAAGCAGGCCCAGAAGGAGGGCGCGGAAGTATCCGACATCTCCGCCGGACTTGCCTATTCGGTAATAAAGAACGCGCTCTATAAAGTAATCAAGGTTTCCGACGCCTCCGAGCTTGGCAGGCATATCGTGGTACAGGGCGGAACCTTCTATAACGACGCGGTTCTCCGAAGCTTTGAGAAAATCGCGGACTGCCACGCCATCCGTCCGGATATCGCCGGCATCATGGGTGCGTTCGGCGCCGCGCTTATCGCCAGAGAACGATATGAAGAGGGAAAAGAGACTTCCATGCTCTCTATCGACAAGATCAACTCCCTGAAATATACCACCTCCATGGCCAACTGCCGCGGATGTACCAACAACTGCCGTCTGACCATCAACAAATTCTCCGGCGGCCGCCAGTTTGTCAGCGGCAACCGCTGCGAGAGGGGAATCGGCAAAGAGAAAAACAAAGATCACGTACCCAATCTTTACGAGTACAAATATAAACGGCTGTTTTCCTACGAGCCTCTTACGGCGGATAAGGCAGTCAGAGGACAGGTAGGTATCCCCAGAGTCCTGAATATGTTCGAGAACTATCCTTTCTGGTTTACCTTCTTTACGAAGCTGAAATACCAGGTGGTGCTCTCTCCCACCTCCACCAGGAAGATTTACGAGCTGGGTATTGAATCCATCCCCAGCGAATCGGAATGTTATCCGGCCAAACTGGCCCACGGCCATGTGAGCTGGCTGATCAAAAAAGGCGTGAAGTTCATCTTCTATCCCTGCATTCCCTATGAGAGGAACGAATTCCCGGATGCGGTAAATCATTATAACTGCCCCATTGTCACCTCCTATGCGGAGAACATCAAGAACAATGTGGACGAACTCAGAGATCCTTCCATTGATTTCCGCAATCCTTTCCTTGCCTTCACTTCCGAGGCGATCCTCACCGACCGCCTGGTGGAAGTATTTAAAGATATTCCCGCCCAGGAAGTAAAGGAAGCGGCCCACGCCGCATGGGAGGAACTCGCGGCTGTGCGAAAAGATGTGGAGAAAAAAGGCGAGGAAACTCTGAAATACCTGGAAGAAACAGGAAGAAGAGGTATCGTTCTGGCAGGACGCCCCTACCACATCGACCCGGAGATCCATCACGGAATCCCGGATCTGATCAACAGCTACGGGATCGCCGTACTGACAGAGGATTCCATCTCCCATCTCGGCGAGATCGAACGTCCGCTTCGGGTCAATGACCAGTGGATGTACCATTCCCGCCTGTACGCGGCGGCGAACTTCGTGAAAACAAGAGACGATCTGGATCTGATCCAGCTTAACTCTTTCGGCTGCGGACTTGACGCCGTAACGACAGATGAAGTATATGAGATCCTTGAGGGAAGCGGCAAGATCTATACCTGCCTGAAGATCGACGAGGTCAACAACCTGGGCGCAGCTCGTATCCGTGTCCGCTCTCTTCTGGCGGCTATCCGCGCCAAAGAAAAGCAGCACGAAAAAAGGACGATTCAGCCCGCCTCCATCGACAAAGTCGTATTTACCAAAGAGATGCGCAAGGATTACACCATCCTCTGTCCGCAGATGTCGCCCTTCCATTTCAGCATCCTGCAGGCCGCGTTCAACACCTGCGGATATCACCTGGAGGTGCTGCCCAACGATAATAAAGGCGCCGTGGATGTGGGACTGAAATATGTAAACAACGACGCGTGCTACCCCTCACTGATCGTTGTGGGGCAGATCATGGACGCTCTTCTGTCCGGCAATTATGATCTGAATAAGACGGCCGTTATCATGTCCCAGACGGGAGGCGGCTGCCGTGCGTCCAACTATATCGCCTTTATCCGCCGCGCGCTGAAGAAAGCCGGCATGGAACAGGTACCGGTGATCTCCGCCAACTTAAGCGGTCTTGAGAGCAATCCTGGTTTCAAGCTTTCCCTTCCGCTGATCAAGCGCGTCGTCTACGGAGCGGTATTCGGAGACATCCTTATGAAGTGCGTATACCGGATGCGCCCCTACGAACTGGAAAAGGGCATCGTAAACAGGAAGCACAAGATCTGGGAACAGCGGGTGATCTCCTTCCTGGAAGGAAGCAGCGTCAGCCACAGCCAGTTCAAAAAAATGTGCCGGGATATGGTTCATGAATTTGATCTGATCCCCATCAGCGACGAGAAGAAACCCCGTGTGGGAATCGTAGGCGAGATCCTGGTGAAATTCCTTCCCGCCGCCAACAACCATCTGGCGGATCTTCTGGAAGCGGAAGGCGCGGAGGCGGTATGCCCGGATCTGATCGATTTCATCAGCTACTGCTTCTTTAACCAGAACTTCAAATCAGAATATCTGGGATTCAAGAAATCCAAGGCGACCATTGCCAACTGGGGAATCAAGGGTATTGACTGGATCCGCAAAACAGCAAACGAAGCGCTGTCGCAGAGCCGTCACTTCACTCCCGCAGCAGATATCCGCGATCTGGCAAAGATGGCGGAGCCTATCGTATCTCCCGGCAACCAGACCGGAGAGGGATGGTTCCTTACCGGAGAGATGATGGAGCTGATCCACGGCGGCGTACCCAATATCGTGTGCATCCAGCCTTTCGGCTGCCTGCCGAACCATATTGTGGGAAAGGGAGTAATCAAAGAGATCAGAAGGACGCATCCTGAAGCCAATATCGTAGCGATCGACTACGACCCGGGCGCCAGCGAGGTAAACCAGCTGAACCGTATCAAACTGATGCTGTCCACAGCGGTAAAGAACTTAAATAAAGAAATAAAAAAAGATGCGTAAACATCCTTTCTGCTGATACCAAAGGGCGCGGATATGATCCGCGCCCTCTTTATAATTTTATATTCTGTTTTAATTCTGGCTGTTGATATAGTTCACCAGGCCGCCTGCCTGAATGATCTTCTGCATGAATTCCGGAAAGGCCTGGCCTTTGAATTCCGTGCCTTTGGTGCGGTTATAAATCATGCCGCTGTGGAAAGCCGCGTCGAGCTCGTCGCCGCCGTCGATCCCCCGGCTCGCCTCGGCGCACTCGATGATGGGAAGTCCGATATTGATGGCGTTTCTGTAAAAAATCCTGGCAAATGTCTCCGCGATCACACAGCTTACGCCGGCCGCCTTGATGGCGATGGGCGCATGCTCTCTGGAGGAACCACAGCCGAAGTTCTTGTCGGCTACGATGATGTCGCCTTTGTGCACCTTATGCACGAAATCCTTGTCGATGTCCTCCATACAGTGTGTCGCCAGTTCTGCGGGATCTGAGGAATTCAGATATCTCGCAGGGATGATCACATCTGTGTCCACATTATCTCCGTATTTGAATACTCTGCCTTTTGCCTGCATTGTTTTATTCCTCCTTATAATCCCAGTTCTTCCGGTGCGGAAATCTTTCCGGTCACTGCGCTGGCCGCAGCCACCGCCGGGCTCGCCAGATAAACTTCTGAATCCACATGTCCCATACGTCCTACGAAGTTACGGTTGGTTGTGGAGATACATCTCTCTCCTGCAGCCAGGATTCCCATATAGCCTCCCAGGCACGGGCCGCAGGTAGGCGTGCTGACAACGGCTCCCGCCTCGATGAAGATCTTCAGAAGTCCCTCTTCCATTGCCTGAAGGTAAACTGCCTGCGTAGCCGGGATCACGATACAGCGGACGCCCTTACGCACTTTGCGCCCTTTCAGGATCGCCGCCGCGGTTCTCAGATCGTCGATACGTCCGTTGGTACAGGAACCGATCACAGACTGATCCACAACCACATCTTCTGTGATCTCGCTGATCGTCTTCGTATTCTCCGGAAGATGCGGGAACGCGATGGTAGGTTCAAGAGCGCCAAGATCGATGGTATACTCGGCGTCATATACGGCGTCCTCATCCGCTTCATACACTTTATAGGGACGCCTGGAATGTTCTTTCATGTAAGCCTCGGTCAGCTCGTCCACCGGGAAGATCCCGTTCTTTCCGCCGGCTTCAATAGCCATATTGGCAATGGTGAAACGGTCGTCCATGGAGAGATTTTTGATTCCCTCTCCCACAAATTCCATTGATTTATAGAGAGCGCCGTCAACGCCGATCATGCCGATAATGTGCAGGATCACGTCTTTGCCGCTGACCCACTTCTTCGGTTTGCCCACGATATTGAATTTAATCGCCGAAGGAACCTTGAACCACGCCTTGCCTGTAGCCATACCGGCCGCCATGTCCGTGCTTCCCACTCCTGTGGAAAAAGCTCCCAGAGCGCCGTATGTACAGGTATGGGAGTCCGCGCCGATGATTACGTCTCCGGCAACGGTAAGACCTTTTTCCGGAAGAAGGGCGTGTTCGATTCCCATCTCCCCCACGTCGAAGTAATTGGTGATATCGTGGCGGCAGGCAAACTCTCTCACACACTTGCAGTGTTCTGCGGATTTAATGTCCTTATTCGGGATAAAATGGTCCATTACCAGGGCAATCTTATCCTTGTCAAACACTGTCTTCACTGTCATTTTATCCATTTCATGAATCGCTACCGGAGAAGTGATATCGTTTCCCAGGACCAGATCCAGGTCCGCTTCGATCAGCTGTCCGGCTTCCACATGATCCAGGCCTGCATGAGCGGCCAGGATCTTCTGCGTCATTGTCATTCCCATGATTATTTCCTCCTGAAACTTTTGCTTCTATACTGTTGTCATTATAGCACTTTTATTGTTATAATGCTAATACATATTATTCATATTTATTATGCTTATAAGTTATATTAAAAGGGGGCGTTTTTTATCCATGCAGGAGAATCTGTCTTTGTATTATATATTCTATGTTGCCGGGAAAACCGGAAATATCTCCAGAGCCGCCAAGGAGCTGTTCATCAGCCAGCCGGCTGTAAGCCGCGCTGTCCAGAAACTGGAGGACAGCCTCGGCACGACGCTTTTCAAACGGAATTCCCGGGGCGTGATCCTCACTCCGGAAGGAAAGCTGCTTTTTGAAAAACTGAAGGACGCTTTTGCCCTTGTAGCAGAAGGAGAGGAAGCGGTTATGCACAGCAATGTGCAGCAGATCCCCCATCTCCGTCTCGGGACCAGCTCCACCCTCTGCAGATACGTGCTGCTCTCCCATCTGAAGCCTTATATTTCCTCCCATCCGCAGGTAAGGATCAATATCTCCTGCCAGTCCACATATCAGACCCTTCAGCTTCTGGAAGAGGACCGGTTGGATCTCGGACTGATCGGACGGCCGGATAAGCTCCACGGATACTATTTTCATCCGCTGATGCACATCAACGATACTTTTGTGGCCACCAGCCAGTATCTGGCGAACCAGCAGTCGCTGTATCCGGATACCTCTTTGTACCAGACCGCCACTTTTATGATGCTGGATGAAAAAAACATCACCCGCCAGACCATCAATTCTCTTCTGAAGGAACACCATATTGAACTGAATCACATCCTGGAAGCCACTTCCATGGATCTGTTAATCCAGTTCGCAAAAATAGGTCTGGGAATTGCCGGCGTGGTAAGACAGTTTGTGGAGCAGGATCTCCGTGACGGAAGCCTTGTGGAAGTCGCCGCAGGATTCGACTTTCCCGCCAGAGAGATCGGCTTCGTATGCCGGAAGAATCATGCAGATTCACCGCTGCTGAAATATTTCTTTTCCGAAATCTGAAAAACACCTGCCGGAAAACCGGCAGGTGTTCTGCGTTTGAGTATCGCTTCCTTTTGGAACCTCAAACTCCGCTTCGCTACGTTTGAGTATCGCTCCTTTCGGGAACCTCAAACTCCGCTTCGCTACGTTTGAGTATCGCAAAATTTATGGCTGCGCCATAAATTTTGCTTAATTATTGATCAGTTTGTCTTCGCCGTTCCAGCTGTACAGCTTACGGATCTCTTCGCCGACGATCTCTGACGGATGCTCTGCTGCAAGCTTTCTCATAGCTTTGAAGTGAACCTGGCCGCCTGCAGAGGACATATCAAGCAGGAAGTCTTTCGCGAATGTACCGTCCTGGATGTCTTTCAGGATCTGCTTCATCGCTTTCTTGGTATCCTCGGTGATGATCTTCGGTCCGGTGATGTAATCGCCGTACTCGGCTGTATTGGAGATAGAGTATCTCATTCCTGAGAATCCTGACTGATAGATCAGATCTACGATCAGTTTCATCTCATGAATACACTCGAAATATGCGTTTCTCGGATCGTATCCGGCTTCACACAGAGTCTCAAAACCAGCCTGCATTAACGCGCATACGCCGCCGCAGAGAACAGCCTGCTCGCCGAAAAGGTCTGTCTCGGTCTCTGTACGGAAGGTTGTCTCCAGAAGGCCTGCTCTTGCCCCGCCGATAGCGAGTCCGTATGCCAGCGCCTTATCCAGAGCCTTGCCTGTATAATCCTGCTCTACAGCCACCAGACAGGGAGTACCCTTGCCCGCCTGATATTCGCTTCTTACTGTGTGGCCGGGAGCCTTGGGAGCGATCATGGTAACGTCTACGTTCTTCGGAGGAACGATGCATCCGAAATGGATATTAAAGCCGTGAGCGAACATCAGCATGTTGCCCTCTTCCAGGTTCGGCTCGATATCTTTCTTATAGAGTTCAGCCTGCTTCTCATCATTGATCAGGATCATGATGATGTCAGCCTGTTTTGCAGCCTCTGCCGCCGTATACACTTCGAATCCCTGTTCTTCCGCTCTCTTCCAGGATCTGCTTCCCTCATATAAGCCGATAATAACATGGCATCCTGACTCCTTTAAGTTCAGCGCGTGAGCATGTCCCTGGCTGCCGTAACCGATAATAGCGATGGTCTTGCCGTCCAGTAAACTTAAATTACAGTCTTCCTGATAAAAAATCCTGTTTGCCATTCTTGTTTCCTCCTAAGCTTCTATAAATTTTTTCATAATATATCGTTAAGGGATCGTCTCCCCTAGCAAACCTTACTGATCATTCCCCTCCGGGGAATCATCCTTCATCCGGCTTCTTCCGGATCAGAGATATGTAATGTCCGAGTTCCCTCTGGAAAGTCCTGTGATGCCGGTTCTGGCCAGCTCCAGGATCTCGTAATCGTCAAGAAGGTTGATGAAAGCGGTCATCTTGCTCTTGCTTCCCGTCATTTCGATCACAAGGGATTCCTTGCCCACGTCGATAATGTTGGCCCGGAAAATATTGGCGATCGTGATCACGCCCTCTCTCTCCTCCGGTTTCACCGCAACCTTAACCAGAACAAGTTCCCTGCTGACGCTGTTGTCCGGTTCCAGAACCTTGATGTCCCGCACGTCCACCAGCTTCTCCAGCTGCTTCTTAATCTGATCCAGGATCAGCGCGTCTCCGCTGCATACAACAGTAATCCTGGTAAAACGCTTATCCGCAGTCGCGCCGGCGCTGATACTGTCTATGTTGTAGCCTCTCCGGCTGAAAAGTCCGGAAATCCGGCTCAGCACACCCGAGGTATTATCCACTAACAGCGATAATATTCTCTGCTGCATAACCCACCTGCTTTCAACACTTTAATCTTGTAACATGTAAAACATCTACATGAATATCATTATAACAACATTCGCTGTTTTGTCAATGTTAAAATATCTGATTTCTTCCGAAAAAAGCTGTCCCGTTCAGAATACAGTCTGCACCAGGACCATATAGAGCACCGTGCCCCCTGCTATGGAGAGGAGCATCTGCCGTTTCCAGAGATGAAGAGCTACAACCGCCGCTATGGCGATCAGCTCCGGGATCCCATGGCTTCCTTTCAGGATACTGACATTTTTCAGGCAGTAAACAACCAGAAGTCCGAATACTGCCGGCGGAAGCGCTCTTCCCAGATACTGTATGTACCGCGGCGTTTCCCTCCCCGCAGGAAAGAGGAAAAAGGGAAGAAATCTTGTCAGCATGGTCCCCAGGACCACCGCCGCTACTGTTATGATCTGCTGTGTTACCGTCACCTCTGCCCCTCCTCTCTTTTTTCCACCGGTTTTCTCAATAGTGTAAGCATCATAAGCATGGCCGCCATGGAAGGGATTATGAAATTATCCGCCCCGAATATCCACAGGCAGAGAAGAGAAATCCCCAGCCCCAGGAGAGCGCTGATGTGCTGCCGGTCTTTCAGCCACTGTTCCAGAAAGATCACCGTAAACATGGCGGTCATCACAAAATCAAGTCCCTCTGTATTGAAATGAATGAGAGAGCCGAAAATTCCGCCAAGTGTGGAACCTGAAAACCAGTAAAAATGGTTCAGAAGCGTTACAAAGAACATGAACCATCCTCTGTCCACATCCGGCGGAATTTTCGCCGTATAATTGATGGAAAAACTTTCATCGCACATACCGAAGATCAGATAAAGCTTTTTCAGCCCTGTCCCGCGGAATTTATCCAGCATGGAAATTCCGTAGAACAGGTGTCTTGCGTTGATCATCAGCGTCATCAGAAACGCCTGGACGGGATTAAAGCTTCCCAGAAGCAGGTCCACGGTGATAAACTCCATGGAGCCCGCAAAGATCGTTATACTCATAAGCATGGGGTACAGGAAACTGAACCCCGATACGTTCATATAGATCCCGTAGGTCATACCCAGGAACCAGAATCCCGCAAAGATCGGGATCGTATAGGGAAATGCCGCTTTGAAGGCCTTTTTTATGCTGTTCTGTTTCGTCATCTTCCGTTCATTTCCTTTGTCTCAGATTTACACCAGATATTTATTGCGCAGAGCTTCTATCGCCTTTGGCGTCAGATAAAGAGCCTTTTTGAAAAATCTGTCCACGGTGCCGTAATCCTCCTCGATGGTATTGAAAACAGTGTCCAGATACTCCCCTTTGACTTTATACAGAAGACGGATCTTGTCCATGATCGCGCTGTCCACGATCGTCCTGGTCTCCATATAGCGGACCATATGCTGCATTTCCTCTTCCGTGTAAAGATTCGTCTTCACATAATCTTCTCTGATCGTCTCCCGGGGGATTCCCAGCGCGCACAGAAGGATCGCCGTGCCTACTCCCACGCGGTCTTTCCCGGCGCTGCAGTGCCACAAAACCGCGCCTTCCTCATGGTGGAGGAGTATGTCAATAAACTGCGCGTACTGCTTGATACAGAACGGATCCCTGATAAAATTGCTGTATTGCTTATGTATCACTTCATCAGGAACAGGATCATGGCGTATGATCATATCCGGTATGCTCACAGGTTTCGTGATCCCCCTTGTCTCATCATCCAGGATCGTGATCTCGTGGTATTTCACGCCGTCCATAACAGTATCCGGCTTATCGGTGATTTCCCGTCTGGAACGAAAATCGATCACCTCCGTCAGATGATAGTCTTTGCGCAGCACATCCTGATCTGCGATAGAAACATGGTAGAGCTCGCCGCTTCGCAGAAGATGTCTGGGAAGGATATATCTTCCGTCTTCCGCCATCAGCGCTCCCAGATCTCTTGTGTTGGGAAGACTCTGCAGCGGAATCCGGCTGCCTTTGGGAAATCCGGTGACTATATTCGGATTCAGCGCCCGCAGAAGCTGGATGCAGTCTCCGATCTCTCTTTCGGTCATCTCGAATTTATAACGTTTTCTTCTTTTTGTGACAACCACAAGACAGCTGGTGCTGATCTGTTTCTGCACTCCGCCCTCCACACCTTCCCGGCGTTTATAGACCCACAGAATATCTTTGCAGGGAAGATAATTTGTCATCATATGTTTGGAAAAAATCAGATTTCCATCCTCAATTTTTATTTTCCCATATTTCACAGCTCTTCCTCCTGTCGCTCCGGAAGCTCATTTATCCGGAAATTTTTATTCGGGACCCGGCCGCTGTCCGGATTTCTGTCCCGAACATTCAGAATTTGAATACTACAGCCTCATAGGCGCGCAGCGTCAGTTCTTCCTCCGGCCGGATATCCCCGTAATTGGAGATCATAACAGATCCCTCCCTGCCTTTGAATTCTTCCGGCAGTTCCATTTCCCTGATTTCTTCAGTAAAATTACAGATCACAAGAAGTTTCTCCTTATCCAGAGTCCTGGTATAGACATACAGGCTCTCGTCTTCCGGCATCAGAAGCTCATAGTCCCCGTAAACGATAACAGGGTTTTCGTGGCGGAGCCGGATCAGCTTCTGATAGTAATAAAATACAGAATCCTCCCTGCCCAGTTCCTCTCTGGCGTTGATCTCCGTGTAATTGGGATTCACCATGATCCAGGGCGTGCCTTCCGTAAAACCGGCGTTCTCACTGTCGTCCCACTGCATGGGCGTGCGGGCGTTATCCCGGCTCTTGTATCGTAAATACCGCATCATGGTATCACTGTCAAAAACGCCCTGCCCCACCAGCTCGTGATAGGCGTTAATGCTCTCAATATCCCGGAAATCCTCCAGCGTTCGGAAAGGAACGTTCGTCATTCCCAGTTCTTCTCCCTGATATACATAGGGAGTCCCCTGCATCATATGGAGACAGGTCGCCAGCATTTTGGCCGACACTTCTCTGTACTCAGGGGAATCGTTGCCCATCCGCGAAAGCATTCTCGGCTGGTCGTGATTGCACCAGTAAAGGCTGTTCCACGCCTTTCCGGCAAGAGACGTCTGCCACTTTGTCAGAACCTGCTTCAGCTCTGTCAGCTTTATCTTTCTCTCGTTCCACTTGAAGGTCTCTCCGCCGTCAAGATCCATGTGTTCAAACTGGAAGACCATATTTAATTCTTTTCCATCGAGGGAGGCGTATTTTTTCGCCTCTTCCACCGTTACGCCGGAACACTCTCCCACTGTCAGGAGATCGTATCTGGAAAGCACCCGGCGGTTCATTTCCTGAAGGTATTCATGCACATGCGGACCGTTGCATACATAGGGGCCGTAATCTCCGTATCCGTTCTTACCCACTTCTCCGTCAGGCAGTCCCGGCACTTTTGAGATCAGTGAGATCACGTCCATACGGAAGCCGTCGATCCCTTTCCGGCACCACCAGGCCATCATGTCGAAGACCTCGTCCCGCACTTTCGGGTTGTCCCAGTTGAGGTCCGGCTGTTTTCTGGAAAACAGATGCAGGAAATACATATCCGTCTGTCCGTCATACTCCCAGGCGGAACCGGAAAAACAGGATCCCCAGTTGTTCGGTTCTTTTCCGTTCTTTCCCTCCCGCCAGATATAATAATCCCGGTATGGGTTGTCTTTTGATTTCCGGCTTTCCACAAACCAGGGATGCTCGTCGGAGGTATGGTTTACCACCAGATCCATAACGATCCGGATCCCTCTCTCATGAGCCGCCGCCAGCATTCTGTCGAAGTCTTCCATGGTCCCGAAATCTTTCATGATCCCCCGGTAATTGCTGATGTCATAACCGTTGTCGTCATTCGGCGACTCATAGACCGGGGACAGCCATATCACATCGATCCCCAGTTTTTTCAGATAATCCATTTTTTCTGTGATACCGTTAAGGTCTCCGATCCCGTCCCCGTTGCTGTCGTTAAAACTGCGCGGGTAGATCTGATAAACCACGGCTTCTTTCCACCATGTTCTTTCCATTTCCATTCCCCTTCATCCATACTGCATTTGAGATTATGGCGGCGTCCGGCATCCCGGCCCGCCGCCTTATTTTATGCCTGAAACATTTCGCCGAATGTTTTTTTCTGCTCCACAGCCTCAGTTACCGCAGCCATCTTCGCCGTGTCTCCGATCAGGATCACTCCGCAGAGACGGTTGTTGAGGAAGTAATATTTTTCGTACTGTTTGCGCCCCATATCTTTGAATTCTACGGTTCGGTAGATCAGATTGGGATTCTTGCCGTTGTCGCCGATCGCGTAGAGACTGGTATTCATACCGTTGAAGCTTAATCCTGCCGATACAGTCGTATAGGTGAGATTGTCTCCCGCCGCATTGGCTCCCGCCACTTTCCCCTGCTCCAGAGCCTGGGGCCAGATTGCATAATTAACGCCCTCATATTCCGCGCAGTCGCCGCAGGCGAAAATATCCTCATCATCTGTGGCCATTCTTTCATCCACGACCACGCCTCTCATGATCTTCAGACCTGCGTTCTGCGCTACCGCCGTGTTGGCCCGGACGCCGGCTGACACGATGACAAGCTCGGCCGGAAATTCCCGTCCGTCGGCAAGCTTCACGGACGAAACAGAGGTTTCTCCTTCTATAGAGGATATCTGTACCCCGGCATGGATCTCGATCCCGCATCCTGCGCTGATGGCGGTCAGCATCTCACTGGCGGAGGAATCCAGCTGGCGGCCCATGATCTGAGGCGCCGCCTCCAGTACGGTCACCTGCTTCCTGGCTCTTTTCAATTCCCAGGCGGCTTCCAGTCCCAGGACTCCGCCGCCGATCACAACCACATTATTCACCCGGTCCAGCATGCTTTCCAGCTTCTGGATATCCGCCATTCGCCGGATGGCGATCACTTCCGGCTTATCTGTTCCCGGAACAGGCGGAATGAAGCATTCGGAGCCCAGGGCGTAGATCAGTTTTGTATATTTCAGTTTCATATCTCCGGAAAGAACAACTTCTTTTTCTTTCCTGTCTATAGAGATCACTTCTTTATCAAGTAAAAGATGAATGTTGTTTTCTTCATACCAGGATTCCGGCTCTACCTGGATCTGCCCGGCGTCAAGCTCCGCCACCATGGATTTCGTAAGCATGGGCCGGTTGTATGTCACATAGGGCTCGTTGGAGATCATGATCACAGAGCCGGTAAGATCTCTTTCTCTGATGGCTTTCGCCGCGCTTAATCCCGCCGCCCCGTTTCCGATGATCACGTAAAAATTATCGGTATCTTTCCGGAAGCTGCTCTCTTCCATGTCTACAGGAACAAAATTCTCACTGCCCACGCCGCAGACAGGACAGATCTCCAGAGATGAATCGAAGATCGCTCCGCATACAAGACATTTCACAAGGGTGCGGGCGCCTTTCGCCTTCTTTGGATTCTCTTTTTCCTGAAGGATACAGCCGAAATTATAGCCGTATTCATAGGCGTCCAGAAGATTGTTCTCCGACGGTTTGAATCGGATCCTGAGCCCGTCCGTAACTTTCATCCTCAATTGTTTCAGCCGCTCCAGGATATGGGGCACTCCCTCTCCGCTCCATCCGTAGCTTCCGAAAGCGCTGGCGGTCTTTCCGCCGTGCGTGCCGGCGAACATCGCTGTGGTAAGATCCCAAATGGGTTTCAGGGCTTCTCCCACGATGGTGGGCGTGCCGAAAAGGATGCCGTCCGCGAATCCCAGTTCTTCCAGGACCTTCGCCTGATCCGCCTCCACCATGTCGTAGCTTCTCACGTCAATATCGCCGCTGTCTCTGATCCCTCTTTCAATTTCCTCCGCAAGACGCTTCGTATATCCGTATGCGCTCACATAAGGAATGATGACTGTTTTTTTCTTATTGGGATTGACAACGGTACACCAGTCCTCGTATGTGTTGTACATAAAATCGATCTTCTCATCGATCACAGGGCCGTGTCCGGGACAGATCATGGTGACATCCAGTTCACGCACACGCGCAAGCGCATCCAGCATAAAGGATTTAAAAGGACCAATGATACAGTCGAAATAATATTTTGTTGCCCGCATATATCCCTCATGGTCCGTCACTCTGCTCGCAAGCACATCGTGAAATCCATAATGGGAGCCGAAGGAATCACAGGTCACCAGGATCTGCTCCTCCTCAATATAGGTATACATGGTATCCGGCCAGTGAAGATTGGGCACCACAAGGAACCGGAGCGTCTTCCCGCCGATCTCCATAGTCTGATTATCCTGCACGGCGATAGCGGTAAAATCCCCGTTGACGATTTCTTTCAGAAAACCGACGGCGCATCCTGTAGCCACGATTTTCATCTGCGGGCTGTATTCCAGAAGTTTCCCGATACTTCCCGCATGATCCGGTTCCGTATGATCTACGATCAGGTAATCGATTTTCGTCACGTCGATGATCTCTTTCAGCTTATCCAGATACTCGTCAAAAAATTTCTCTTTTGCCGTCTCAAAAAGGACGATCTTATCTCCGGCTTTCCATACATAAGAATTATATGTGGTTCCGAATTCTGTATACATGATAATATCAAATACACGAAGATTGTCGTCCACAATACCCGCCCAGTAAAATCCGTCTCTCAGTTCCAGTGTTTTCATAGCCTTCCCTCTCTTTCTGATATTTGTATCACATCCGCGCCGGAGTCGCTTCAGATCAGCCCAAGCATCTCCAGGCCCTTCTGTATCCCGTCATGGAACATGTCGTCCGTCACATGATCCGCCAGATCCATGATGGCTTTCGAAGCGTTCCCCATGGCCACTTTCGTAGCGGCGTATTCAAACATGGACAGATCGTTGTTGCTGTCCCCGAATACGACCGTATCCTCACGGGGTATATCAAAGATCCTGCAGACCGCGGCTATACCCACCGCCTTGTTGTATCCTTTGGGGACAAACTCTATGGTCGTTCCCACAAAAGAATTGTTTTCGTGGCGGATCACATCGTAATATTCCGAAAGTTCCCTGCAGGCCTGCCCGTCATTGCATCCTTCCCGCATTTTGGCGCTGATCTTGTTGATATGCATCTGCGACTCGTTTCCGCGGATGGGACGCCACTTTTCTCCCAGGGCCTCCGTGATCAGATCCCTGTACCAGTTCACCTCCGTGGTGTACTCGTCCATATCGTAGTACATAAAATCCGCGCCTTCCATAACGGGAACCAGACCGTATCTGCGGAGGATCTGCACGGATTTCTCCGCTACGTCTTCCGGCATCTCTTTGTTAAAAAGTCTCTGTCCGTTCTTTTCTATCGTCGCACCGCAGGCGCTGATCATCCCTGTAAAAGGGATCTGCTCCAGATACCAGGGTACGAACGCCCGGCTCCGCCCGGTGCACAGCCACGCCTCATGACCGTTCTCCACCAGCCGGCGGATCGCTTCCAGCGCGCTTTCCGGAACTCCTTTTTTTATATCGCAGACAGTTCCGTCCGCATCAAAAAATACTGCTTTTTTCCTCATGTTTCCTCGTCTGTCTTTCCTTAAAATCAGTCTGTTTCCATTTTTCGTTATTATGGAAACTGTTCCTGTTTATTATACGTTATATTTTTTCTCAAGGCAACGAAATTCTGACATATCAGAGTATACATATACAAAATGTAAAAAGTCCGCTGCACAGATGCAGCGGACTTTTTCTATTTACTTACAACGCCTGGATCCTGCGGATGGCTTCCTGTGTATTCTCGTAGGAGCCGAAAGCAGTGAGGCGGAAATATCCTTCTCCG
>CALWGI010000027.1 GCA_944380045.1 uncultured Blautia sp. | reverse complement strand
ACGCGGGGATCGTGATGAAGGGAGAACATCCCTATGTGCTTACGGTCCTCAGCGACGCCTATGAGCATCTGGATCTTTTGGACGTTCTGGTGAAAGAGATCGACCAGGCACATACGGAACTTCTGAGAAACCGGTAATCCGTCGGATTTTTGCCTGAAAAAGCCTACATTTTCCGGCTTAAAAAGAACAGATAGTTTCTCTAAAATAGAATTACAGAAAATTCTATTTGGGAGGTTATGATTATGGCTTTATCACTGGACAGTAAAATCAAAGATATCTTACGTTCGCCGGAAGGAAAGGCGGTTATGGAGAAATATGCTCCTGGCTCAACGAGTAATCCGTCTATGAAACTGGTGGGAGCAATGACTTACAGAAAGCTTCTGTCTTATCCGGAATCTGCGGAAGTGGCAAAGTTTGCGGATCAGATAGATGAAGATCTGAAGAAATGTTCCAGATAGACGAAAAAGAAACAGCGGCCGACTGCGGAGATAAAATTCCGCAGCCTGCCGCTGTTTCACAATGCAGGAAAAAATCTGCTATTTCCCGGTATTTTTCAGAATTTCTCTAAGCTCCAATGCTTTGATGATAATCTGAAGATGGAGCCGTTCATTATAATCTTTCAGATCGATACCCAGTTCTTTTTCAATTCTGCTGATACGGTCGACCAGCGTGCTTCTGTGAATATACAGAGTTTCGGCTGTGCTGGTATAATTCATGTTTTCTTCCAGAAATACTTTTAATGTATCAAAATAACTTATCGGTGAATGGGCGTCGTGGCGGAACAGATTTTTTAGACCATTGGAATAAAACATTTCCACAGGCATTCCTCCGGTAGAATTGGTGATCATTTCCATCAACACAAAACTGGAAAAATAAAACCGGGAGGAGGTTCCCATAGTGAGCTGGCCGTTTTCCACTGCAATTTCCGCCTGGAGGTAGTGCATCCTGGCGTCGTACAGATTGGAGAAATCATTGCTGATGCCCGCATAGAGTTTCAGGGTCGCAAGCATGGGATCAAGTCGCGCGTTTAAATTGTCCTGATATTTTCCGTCTTTGTCATAGAGTGTTTTCAGATCAATGAAAGCCGCAACAGACTGATTGTGAGAAAAGGCGGCAGAGCCGGGGAAATTTTTCTCAAACAGACTGCAGATATAGTTGACGGGGATCTGGGAATATCTGCTGACAATATGAGCGCTGACGCAGACATAACGTGTTTTCATCTGGATGGCCTGCAGTATTGATTTATGAATGGGGCGTATGGGGCGTTCTTCGATGATCTCCCTTAAAATCTGTCTGATCGTATTCTGCTCGCTGGAAAAGAAAGAAGGATTGCGAGCCAGAGATTTCTCCAGGAGAGTTCCCAGATAAGCGGCAAGAGCAGTGTCTCCGGGGAGAAAAGGCTGTCCATCCTCAGGCATGAAGAAGCAGCCGGCATACTGTCCGGATCTGTCAAAAAGATTTACGGCCAGTGACTGGTTGCCGCCGATGTTCAGAAGAAGGGGATCGTGAATATCGGTAGACATTTCACCGTAATTAAGAAATTCAGCCAGATCTGCCGGGGCGAGAGAGTCGCCGGCGTCACCGAGACTCCGGATATGACCGGAGTTATTTTTGTATCCGACAGATACGATATGGAAGCTGGAGTCCAGGACCCAGACAGAATGGCCCATATACGAGGCGCTGAGCTCGGTTATTCTTTGAATATCCGCATCTTGCTGAAATACCTGAAAAAGTTCTTCATTCCATTGTTCATAGTAGTCATAGATTTTCTGTACGCTGTGATAAACAGTAAAAAAGTCTTTTCGTGCCCGGATCAGGATCAGGGTGATCCTGTCGGTATAATATTTCATGCGGACCGGTTCCCCGATACAGATCAGCACGGCTCCCTTTTCAAGATACGGTCTGGAAGGAAGGTGTTCGGCTGTGGCCAGATACAGATGCCCGGCCAGAAAACGGGTATCGTCGTCCATGTGAAACTCCGGTCGGGACAGAGCCAGAGCTGTTTCCTTTATTCCGTACATTTCCGCGGGATACTGCTCTTTCAGTTTATCAAATATAATATCTGCGTTCAGTTTCACTGACGGACTCCTCCTCTCCTGGAACAGATAACCGATAATCTGTTGGTTTTCTTTATTATAGTTTGGTTTTTCTATGATTTCAATGAAAAATATCACCCGTTATTCTGTAGGGGAAAAAACAGAAATACCATTTGCTCTGTCTGTTTCCAAAAATATTGTCTTTTTCTATAATGCATATATGCAGCAACCGCGAAATAATGCGGACAGGAGAAGGATTCGATTTACAGAAAGGGGTTTTTATTATGGCTTATGATGCAAACGAAGCGATGCGCCAGATGATGGCGGGATACATCAGACAGGCACGTCCTCTTCACGATATGCTCATGGTGGAGGGCAGGACTGCCATTGTAACGGGGGGCACGTCCGGACTGGGATTTAATATTGCGCTCAGACTTCTCCAGGGAGGGGCGAACGTGGTGATCGCGTCCGGATCGGAGAAAAAAGGCGAAACGGCGATTTCGTTATTTCGGGAAGAAGGATACGGAGAAGACCGGGTGAAGTACTGTAAAACAGATGTTTCCCGGGAAGAGGATGTGATCCGTCTTGTGGATTTTGCGGATAAGGCGTTCGGGTCGGTGGATATCCTGGTAAATTCTGTGGGGATCTGGAATTACGCCCATATTTACCATATGGCGAAAGAAGATTTTAACCATATCATGGAAGTGAACGTCACCGGACTTTTTCTTTGTATCAAACATGTTTCCAGGTATATGATCGATCATAAGATCGCCGGAAAGATCACGGCAGTTTCCTCCAACTGTCCGTGGATGCCCTATCCGGTATTCGGAGGCTATCCTCATTACGCGGCCTCAAAGGGAGCGGTAAACGCGCTGATCGTAGAGGCGGCGAAAGAACTGAAACGATATGACATAATGGTAAACGCTGTGGCTCCGGGCGGAATGGCCACGCCGGGAGCGTCCAGCAATCTGACGGCGAAGAATCTGACAGAAGAGCAGTCGGATGAATTTTATGACGAACTGATGGTATGGTCCATCGACAGCACGCAGACCGTAGACTCTGTTGCGATCGTAGCCTATATGCTGTCCACGGCGGTTTCAGACGGAATCACAGGGGAAGTGGTAGTAGCTGACGCAGGCGCGTCCCACAATATTGTACATCATCAGGTGGCGATCGAAGCATATCCGCCGGAAGAATAAAAATCTGTCCGGACAGCAGAGGATTCTGTTCGGAAAAACGAAAGGAATGAAAACAGGAATGAGTAAAAAAATAGATGAAAGACTGCCGCAGAACAGCGGAAAAGGATCTGGACTGAAAGAATATTATGCGATTAAATCGCCATGGGAAAAAATGTACTGTTATCGTGACGCCATGCATTATTCCAACCGTTTTGAGCAGGTGATCGGCGCCGCCTGTATGCAGGCATACAGGATCATGATACCGGATTACCGGGAGCGGGCACAGTTGATGTGTGAAGACGCGCTTGCCCGCCTGGTTGCCACAAACCGGATGTACGGAGAGAACGGAGACGACATGAACAATATGCATCCTTTTATGTGCGGACAGTTTGTGGGCGCTCTGATTGGAGATCAGGGAGACGACGCTCTTCTGATGTGCGGGAGGTGTCAGGACTTTGGTACATATCGCGCGGAAAAAGAACTGGACGTCTGTGACTGGGATATCGTAGGTTCTGAACTCTGCCGTGCGACTACCATGTCACTGCAGGGTTCTGCCATCGGTTCAGCGGAACGGCGCCGTCCGGGTCCCTCAATGGAATACTGCATGGTAGAGGCAAAAGGCTGCGGCGACAGGCATTGTCGGATCGTCGCGGAAAACCGTGACAAATATCCGATGCCGGAGCATGAACTGTGGGAGAGCTTCGGACCGGTTGCCACGGCAGATCAGATCAAATATACAGAAGAAGAGGACTGTGTAAAAGAATCTATGGTATTTCGGGAAGAGTGTAATTATACTTTTACAAACGGCACTCATCTGGAACAGGATTCTTCCAGTGCGAATATGGTAACGCTGTCTACTTCCGCTTCTCTGTATGTGCTGCCGGCAATCAATGAGGCAGTGAGGAGAGGAATTGTCACACGTGAGATGGCGGATCATATTTTGCACTGTGTCTGCGAAGCGGCGGGAAAAGCAATGTTTGGAGAGCGTTATGCCATTAAGGCGGCCAGAGACTGGCTGGGAGTTCCTCCTGAGATTGGAGAAGACGGCCGGGTGATGGGCGGCCTTGTGGAAATGCAGCTTCAGTCCATTCTGTGTAATTATGAAGTGGAAGCGTTTAACGAGAAGGAATGCATCTATGTGATCGACCGCTCCGGTCTGGAGATTACCGGATGTAAAGAACTGCCCCAGGTACATGTAGACTTCTGGTATGGTATGGTGAAAACCCTGGTCAACGCACAGTGGTCTCTGTGGGAAGAAGATTCTCCCGCAGGCAAACTTCGTATCAGGATCGCAAAGAAAATCGATAAATTCTGTTGATGGGAGGGGCAAGCGGATGTATAAAAACATATTTAAATATGATGAAATGAAAAGATCGGAACATATGGCTGTCCGCCAGACAGTGGGATGGTATTACTGGACTCATCAGCTGATCGAGATCAGCGGCCCAGATGTGGTGAAACTCCTGGAATATCTGTATCCTAATGATATTGGAAATATCAAGGTGGGACGGGATCGTTACACTACCATGCTGAATGAAAACGGGGAGATCATCGACGACGTAGTGATCATGAGAATGGCAGAAGACAGGTTCTGGATTTCCACACTGTTTTTGACTTATACAGATGACTGGATCTATTATCACTCCGAAGGATATGACGTGGACTGGAGCGATATCACCGATGAGTGGGATATGTTTGCGGTACAGGGGCCAAGATCAAAAGAAATGGTCAATTCCATTGTGGAGAATCCGGTAGACGGACTGAAATTCTTCAGTCATGAGCCAAATAAAATCGGCGATATGGAAGTGCTGATCAACCGGGGCGGTTTTACCGGAGAGAAATTCGGCTATGAAATATACTGCCGTAAAGACAGGACAGATGAACTGGAAAAGATTCTGAAAGATACGGCGCCCGGATTTGAAGGCAAACAGGTGACGGAGTTCCAGGTAATGGCCTGGACCCTTCCGACAGAAAGCGGGTTTTATTATATGAGAGATCTGGCCCATACGAATCCGATGGAAGTGGGGCTGGACGGAAATATTGACTGGGAAAAAGATTTTATCGGAAAAGAAGCTCTTCTGAAAGTAAAGGAAAACGGGCCGGAGAAAGAAATGGTCGGTTTCGAGGTTCCGGAGGCGGATATTTATATCCGGTCAAAGCAGTACGGAGGACCTGGCGAAGCCGTATATATTGACGGCGAGGAAGAAGAGGTAGGGCGCGTGTCAAAGATGGTCTATTCCTATGTGAAAGAAGTGAATAACGGCTACATACTGGCGAAAAAAGACAAACTTAACGTGGGCGATCATATTAAAATACACGGATATGACGCAGTGATCACAGAAAAGAAATGGATATAAAAGAGTTCGGGCAGAATTGTCTGAGATGGAACGCCGGCGGGAATCTATACCTGCCGGCGTTTTTGCGCAGGGTTAAACTTGCAACGCCTTCCCAAATATAGTATGATGTTAGCGTCAGCGGACTGTGGAAGCACTTTCCATTGTCTGCCGGCGCTTAATTATTTAATGTCAGATATTATTTAGCGTCAGTGCGTACACTGACGCCAGAGAAAGAATATGGCGCCGGAGCCGGGCGTTTCTGCCGGCTGCGGCATTATGAATATTAAAGGAGAAGCATGTTTAGAGAAATAGGAGAAGAGAGAGCATTTAACGGTATACTTGAACAGATCATTGAGAATATACAGAACGGAAGCCTGAAAGCGGGCGACGCCCTGCCCGCGGAGCGGAACATGGCGGAAACCATGAAGGTGTCCCGTTCCGCAGTGCGGGAGGCCCTCCGGGCCCTGGAGCTTCTGGGGATCATAGAGGCGGTGCCCGGCGGCGGGAACTACATCACGGACAACCTGGACACATGGCTGATCGGCCCGCTGACTATACTTTTCAGGCTGAACCACGGCTACATGAGACAGAACCAGCAGCTCCGAGCGGCCCTGGAGAGGCAGAACGCCATCCTGGCGGCGAAGAAGTGCACGCCGCTGGACTCGGCGGAGCTCCTTATGATACTTGCGAGGATCGACGCCGCCGAGAATGAGAAGGACAGAGGAGTTCTGGACAAGGAGCTTCACATGAAGATCGGCAGGATCGCTGACAACCCCATGATCAACAGTGTCCTGGCGGCAGCGGATCAGCTTACGGAAAACATCATTTCCGGAGCGCGGGAGTATGTGATGAAGAAAAATCAGTCTTCAGACATGGTGGACGAGCAGCACCGCCGCCTGGTGGAAGCGATCATCAGCGGAGACGCCGCCGAGGCGGAGAAATGCATGTCGGAACACATGGATACAGTGGAAGAATACATGGAAGAGCTGCAGAACCGTCAGACAGACGGGGAGCATATTCCGGCGGGCGGTGAAGAGTAACCAGACCCGGAAAATCACGGGATTTTTGACAGAATTTGCCTTGAACTTTGGTCGGACCAGTGGTACAATCAATTTATAAATTGGTTACACCAATATTATTAATTGGTTAAACCGGAAAGAAGGGCGAAATTATGGGATATGTAACATGGTCATTTGAAACTCTGAACAGGTTTTGCAGGGACGCTTTCGGGGCTTTCGGCTTCAGCGAAGAGGAAAGCGGAGAGATCACAGACGTGCTTCTGAAGGCGGATCTCTATGGGATCGAAAGCCACGGGATGCAGCGGATGGTACGGTATCACAAAGGGATTGAAAAAGGAACCATCCATCCCGAAGCCAGACCGGAGGTTGTATTTGAGACTCCGGTTTCCGCAGTGATCGACGGTCACAGCGGGATGGGACAGCTGATCAGCATCTTCGCAATGAAAAAAGCTATTGAAAAGGCGAAAACAACAGGTGTTGGTATTGTCACAGTCAGAGAGTCCAATCATTTCGGAATTGCCGGATACTATGCGAAGATGGCTGCGGATGAAGGCCTTCTGGGCATGGCGTGCACAAACTCCGAGGCGATCATGGTGCCGACTTTCGGCAGAAAAGCAATGCTGGGTTCCAATCCCATAGCGGTGGCTATGCCGGCGGATCCCTATCCGTTTTTCTTTGACTGTTCCACTACTGTGGTGACACGCGGTAAACTGGAAATGTACAATAAAATGGGAAAACCGCTTCCCGAAGGCTGGGCGCTGGATAAGAACGGTCATCCTTCCACAGACGCTCCTGACGTGCTTGCGAATATTGTCGCCAAGAACGGCGGCGGGATCATGCCCCTGGGCGGCAGCAGCGAAGTGAGCGGAAGCCATAAAGGATATGGATACGGTATGATCTGCGAACTGTTCAGCTCCATTTTTTCACTTGGCGTCACATCGGACAAATGCTGTACTTTCCCGGACAGAACAGGAATCTGCCATGGGTTTATGGCTGTGGATCCCGCTGTGTTCGGAGACCCGCAGGCTATCCGGGATCATTTGTCGCAGTATCTGGAAGAACTGAGAGAAAGTCCGAAAGCGGACGGACAGGACCGCATTTACACACACGGTGAAAAAGAAGTCTTCGCGGAGCAGGAGAGAAGGAAGAACGGTATTCCCGTAAACGATAACACCATGGTTGAACTTGCGGACCTGTGCGGTTATCTGAATCTTGATTTTCATAAATATTTTGAGGGTTATAAACTTCCCGGGAACAGCGGGTTCTTTACGGGAAATTATTAATAAATAATATAAAGATCCCAAGGAGGGCACAAGAATGGATTACGCAAAAGAATCACTGAGGCTTCACGGAGAATGGAAGGGTAAGATCGAGGTAGTGACAAGAGTTCCGGTGGAAACAAAAGACGACCTGTCTCTGGCATACACCCCGGGAGTCGCCCAGCCCTGTCTGGAAATCCAGAAGGACGTTGACAAATCCTATGAACTTACAAGAAGATGGAACATGTGTCTTGTAGTAACAGACGGCTCCGCTGTTCTGGGACTGGGAGATATCGGACCGGAAGCCGGAATGCCGGTAATGGAAGGCAAATGCGTTCTTTTTAAGGCTTTCGGCGACGTGGACGCTTTCCCGCTGTGCATTAAGAGCCATGACGTGGACGAGATCGTCAACACGATCTATCTGATCTCCGGATCTTTCGGCGGCGTGAACCTGGAGGATATTTCTGCTCCCAGA
This sequence comes from uncultured Blautia sp., assembly GCA_944380045.1. GTDB lineage: Bacteria > Bacillota > Clostridia > Lachnospirales > Lachnospiraceae > Blautia_A. The sequence continues at coordinate 10,745 of CALWGI010000027.1, read as the reverse complement.
TGTTTTGAGATCGAGAGAAAACTGAAAGAAAAATGTGATATCCCCATTTTCCATGACGACCAGCACGGAACGGCCATCATCACTCTTGCGGGTCTGACCAACGCCCTGCGCGTGGTAGGAAAGAAAAAAGAAGACGTGCGCATTGTCATGAACGGAGCCGGCGCGGCGGCGATCTCCATCGCAAGGCTGCTTCTGAAAGCGGGATATGCGGACGTGACTCTCTGCGACAGAAAAGGCGCTATTTACGAGGGACGCCAGGAAGGCATGAATCCTGTGAAGGAAGAGATGAGCAGGATCACCAACAGAGAGAAGAGAGCAGGATCACTGGCGGATATGCTTGTGGGCGCGGACGTGTTTATCGGGGTTTCCGCACCCGGCGCGGTTACAACAGAGATGGTTAAGACCATGGCGAAGGACGCCGTGATCTTTGCCTGCGCAAACCCGACTCCGGAGATTTTCCCGGACGACGCGAAAGCCGGCGGCGCCAGAGTGATCGCCACAGGAAGAAGCGACTTCCCCAACCAGATCAATAACGTTCTTGCCTTCCCGGGAGTTTTCCGCGGCGCGTTTGACGTAAGAGCGAAAGATATCAACGATGAGATGAAGATCGCCGCCGCGAAGGCGCTGGCGGGACTGATCACCGACGAGGAGCTTTCCGCGGATTATATTATTCCCAAGGCGTTTGACAAGAGAGTGGGACCGGCAGTTGCCAAAGCGGTTGCCGATGCAGCCAGAGAAACAGGAGTTGCCAGATTATGAAAAACTGGGAAGCGAATGTCCGCAGGGTGACGCCCTATACTCCGGGAGAACAGCCCAATCAGCCGGATATGATCAAACTGAATACCAATGAGAATCCCTACCCTCCCGCGCCGGGAGTGGCGAAGGTGCTGAAGGAGATGGATACGGACGCTATGCGTCTGTATCCGGATCCCACGGCGGGAGAACTGGTTTCCGCTATAGCGGAGAACTATGGGCTGGAAAAAGACCAGGTATTTGTGGGCGTGGGATCAGACGACGTGCTCGCCATGAGTTTCCTGACGTTTTTTAACAGCGACAGGCCCATACTCTTTCCTGATATCACATACTCGTTTTATGACGTGTGGGCGGATCTTTTCCGGATCCCCTATGAACGGCCGGCGCTGGATGAGGATTTTCACATCCGTAAGGAGGATTATTTCCGGGAAAACGGCGGAATTGTCTTTCCCAATCCCAACGCGCCCACCGGCGTGGAACTGCCCCTTGCCGATGTGGAGGAGATCGTCAGCCGCAACCGGGATGTGGTGGTGATCGTGGACGAGGCCTATGTGGATTTCGGCGCGCAGTCCGCGCTGCCCCTTCTGAAAAAATACGACAACCTTCTGGTTGTGCAGACTTTCAGCAAATCCCGTTCCATGGCCGGGATGAGGATCGGCTTTGCCTGCGGAAGTCCGGAACTGATCCGTTATCTCAACGACGCCAAATATTCCTTTAACTCCTATACCATGGACCGGACGGCCCTGGCGGCAGGCGCGGCGGCGGTGAAGGACAGGGAATATTTTGAAGATACCTGTAATAAAATTATTGAGACAAGGGAGTGGACCAAGAGAGAACTGAAAGCGCTGGGATTTTCCTTCGAGGATTCCAAAGCGAATTTTATCTTTGCCACCCATGAAACATGTCCTGCGGCGGAGCTTTTCGGGGCTCTTCGCGAGAAACACATATATGTAAGGTACTTCCCGGGAGGAAGGACGGACAACTTCCTGCGGATTACGATAGGGACCCGGGAAGAAATGAAAAAGTTCGTGATGTTTTTAAAAGAATATCTGAAAAGATAGGGAAACAGATTTTTTTCGTCTGTTTCCCTTATAGACATATAAGAACAAATGTGATAAGATACCACACAAGAGTAATGAACACAGAGGTCTGCAAAAGAGAAGCCGCAGACCGGATAAAGTCTTTGAAATACAGAACTCTATATCACAGATAAAGACAGTTTGCATGGCGGACGGAATTGTCTTTCTGCCGGTATTCTGGAATTCATGTCAGTTCAGACAGAGTCATTATCCCGTAAACAGCAAAACAGATAATTATTTTAGAAAAGACTGAGGTTTTTTATGAGAGAAAAATACGAATCGTTGTCATTGGCAACATTAAAAGATCTGGCGAAAGCGAGAGGTCTGAAAGGGATTTCGACTCTCCGGAAGCCGGAACTGATCGAGCGCATGCTCGAGGAAGATGAAAGGGATGCGCAGAAGAACGCGCAGCAGGGATCAGATGCTGCGGAGAAAAAAGAGAATACTGTATCTCATGCCGAGGAGGGCCGCGCGCCTTACGAAGGGAGAAGAAGGTTTTCTCATGAAGAGAACAGAAGGAACCACGGCGCGCAGGAAGAGAACAGACGGAATTATGCCGGCCAGGATGAAAACAGGAAATCTTTCCAGCAGCAGGACGACGGCAGAATGCCTGCGGAAACGGCGCAGCTCGACAGCGGCGAGAAGGCCAACGGAATCCTGGAAGTCCTGCCGGACGGCTACGGGTTCATCCGCTGCGAGAATTATCTGCCCGGCGAAAACGATATTTACGTTTCGCCTTCCCAGATCCGCAGATTTAATCTGAAGACAGGAGATATCCTTCAGGGAAGCATCCGCATCAAGACCCAGGGAGAGAAGTTCAGCGCTCTCCTGTATGTGACGTCTATTAACGGTTTTCATCCCAATGAGGCGCAGAAACGATATAACTTTGAAGACATGACGCCTGTATTTCCGAACGAGCGGCTTAAGATGGAGCGGCCGGGAGGAACGGTCGCCATGCGGATCGTGGATCTGATCAGCCCCATCGGCAAGGGACAGAGAGGAATGATCGTATCCCCGCCGAAAGCAGGTAAGACCACGCTCCTTAAAGATGTGGCGAAATCCATCCTCAGAAACTGTCCGGACATGCATCTGATCATTCTGCTCATCGATGAGCGTCCTGAGGAAGTGACAGATATTAAAGAGGCGATCCAGGGCTCCAATGTGGAAGTGATCTACTCCACTTTTGACGAACTTCCGGAACATCATAAAAGAGTGTCCGAAATGGTGATCGAGCGCGCCCGTCGTCTTGTGGAACATAAGAAAGACGTGACGATTCTTCTGGATTCTATCACCAGACTTGCCAGAGCCTATAATCTCTGTGTGCCGCCAAGCGGAAGAACGCTGTCAGGCGGTCTTGATCCTGCGGCCCTGCATATGCCGAAGCGCTTTTTCGGCGCCGCCAGGAATATGCGCGAAGGCGGAAGCCTGACGATCCTGGCAACCGCTCTTGTGGACACGGGAAGCAAGATGGACGACGTGATCTACGAGGAATTTAAGGGAACCGGCAATATGGAGCTTGTTCTGGACCGCAGGCTGCAGGAGAAGAGAGTGTTCCCGGCGATCGATATCCAGAAATCAGGAACACGCCGCGAGGATCTGCTTCTTACAAGAGAGGAGCAGGAGGCTGTATATATCATGCGCAGAGCGCTGAACAGCCTTAAGGCGGACGAGGCTGTGGAGCAGATCCTGAATATGTTCTCGCGGACCCGGAACAACGCGGAATTTGTGCAGATGGCGAAAAAACAGAAATTTTTATAAACATCTTGCATTTAAAGAATCGGTATGCTATAATCAGTAAGCTGTAAAATAATAGATTCGTCTATATATACGAAGATAAAAGAAGAATTATAGAGAGGTGAAAATCATGCGTGAAGGAATCCATCCGAACTATCAGCAGGCAACCGTAACCTGTAACTGCGGAAATACATTTGTAACAGGATCTGTGAAGAAGGACATCCACGTGGAAATCTGTTCCAAGTGCCATCCCTTCTATACAGGACAGCAGAAAGCAGCTCAGGCTCGCGGACGTATCGATAAGTTCAACAAGAAGTACGGCTTAAACAAATAATCAGACAGAATATTGGAATGAGAGAACAGGTTGAGGTTGGGAGATCTCAACCTTTCTTTGCTTATTGACAAGTGGAGAACAGAATGGAAGCAAGGTCATCAAATATCGGCGGACAGGCGGTAATGGAAGGCATCATGATGCGCCATAAAGATAAGTACTCCGTAGGAGTGCGGCGCCCTGACGGCGGGATTGAACTGAAGATAGAAGATTATAAATGTGTGCTGGGAAGATCCGGCTTTCTGAAGAAACCGATCATCCGGGGCGTTGTAAGTTTTGTGGACGGTCTTGTGATCGGAACGAAGTGCCTTATGTATTCCGCGGAGATCGCCGGCGATGAGGAGGACGAGGAAGAGGCGGAGAAAAAGGCCGCTCTTTCAGAAGAGGAACGGGTCGCGCAGAAAGAAAAAGAGGACAGGCAGTTTAAATGGCTTCTGTACGGTACGGTGGCGGTATCCATCGTACTGTCCGTAGCTGCGTTTATGCTGCTCCCATATGCGCTGGCAAGTCTGATCCGCCGGGCGGGAGCATCGGAGTTTCTGGTCACGGTTGTGGAAGCATTTGTAAAAATGGCGCTGTTTCTCGGATACATGTTCCTGATCTCCAGGATGAAGGATATCCAGAGGACATTTATGTATCACGGCGCGGAACATAAGTGTATCAACTGTATTGAGCACGGACTTCCCCTCACGGTGGATAATGTGATGGGAAGCTCCAGACAGCATAAGCGATGCGGAACCAGCTTTCTGTTTCTGGTAATGCTGGTAAGTATCTGCCTTCATTTTGTTTTTGTGCTGGTGCCCTTTTTCTGGGTAAGGCTTCTGGGACGGCTTTTGATGGTTCCCGTTGTGGCGGGGATATCTTTTGAGATGATCCAGTGGGCCGGCCGTACAGACAGCAGGCTGGCGGCTCTGCTCAGCAAACCGGGACTGGCCATGCAGAAACTGACGACAAAAGAACCTACGCCGGATATGGTGGAGGTGGCGATCAGCGCGGTGGAGGCTGTCTTTGACTGGAAGGCTTATCTGAAAGAAGAATTCGGCCGGGAACCGGAAGAGGAAACCAATGAAAACTCTTGAGGAACTTTTGAGAGAAGGAGTCCGGCTTCTTGAGACGGCAGACATAGAAGAAGCCAGGCTTGACGCCTGGCTCCTTCTGGAATATACTTCCGGGAAATCCAGGGCGTATTATTACGCTCATCCGGAGGAGGAGACGGACGGGGAGACGGAAGAAAGATACTTCAATCTGTGCAGGAAAAGAGCGGAACATATTCCCCTGCAGCATCTGACCGGCAGTGTGAATTTTATGGGATATGATTTCTGTGTAAATGAAAATGTCCTGGTTCCAAGACAGGACACAGAGATTCTTGTTGAGGAAGCCCTAAAGATCCTGAACTCCATGGATTCTCCCCGAATTCTTGATATGTGTACCGGATCCGGCTGTATTCTCATCAGTATTCTTCTGGAAATACCCGAAGCCCGGGGAACCGGAGCGGATATTTCCGCCGCGGCGCTTGATATTGCCAGGAAGAACGCGGACCGTTTGGGCGTGGAGGACCGGGCTGTATTTGCAAAAAGCGATCTGTTTTCGGGAGAATATTTTCAACAAAAAAGTGGAACAGACGGGGGCAAATATGATATGCTTATCTCGAATCCGCCGTATATTCCCACGGCGGAAATCCGGGAACTGATGGACGAAGTGCGTTTTCATGATCCTGTTCTGGCTCTGGACGGAAGAGAAGACGGTCTCTGGTTTTACAGAAAGATAACAGAGGCGGCGCCTTCCCGGCTGAAAGAGAACGGCTGGCTTCTGTATGAGATCGGCTGCAGCCAGGGGACTCAGGTGGAGGATATCCTGAGAAACGCCGGATTTGTCAATGTGCGTACCGTGAAGGATCTTTCCGGTCTGGACAGAGTAGTGCTGGGACAGCGAAGCAACAGGACGATGCAGGAGGAACAACATGTTTGATAAACTGGAGGATCTGCTGATCCGCTTTGAAGAAATCCTGAACGAGCTGGGCGAACCTGGGGTGACAGATAACCAGGAACGTTTCCAGAAGCTTATGAAGGAACAGAGCGAACTTCAGCCGATCGTGGATACTTATAAAGAATACAAAAAAAATCAGGAAACCATTCAGGACAGCCTTTCCATGCTGGATGAAGAAAAAGACGAGGAAATGCGGGAGATGCTGAAGGAGGAGCTGTCCGAGGCCAGAAAGCGCGTGGAGGAACTGGAGCGGGAGCTTAAGATCCTGCTTCTGCCCAAAGATCCCAACGACAACAAGAATGTTATCGTGGAGATCCGTGCCGGGGCCGGTGGAGACGAGGCCGCTCTTTTTGCTGCGGAGATCTACAGAATGTATGTGAAGTACGCGGAGAGCAGACGCTGGAAGACGGAGATGCTCAGTCTGAATGAAAACGGGATCGGCGGCTTCAAGGAAGTTACTTTTATGATCCATGGCAGCGGAGCGTATTCAAGACTGAAATACGAAAGCGGCGTACATCGTGTACAGCGCGTGCCGGAGACGGAGTCCGGCGGACGTATCCATACGTCCACCTGTACGGTGGCGATCATGCCGGAGGCGGAAGAGATCGATTTCCATCTGGATATGAACGACTGCAAATTCGACGTTTTCCGTGCTTCCGGAAACGGCGGACAGTGCGTCAATACCACAGATTCTGCGGTAAGACTGACTCATATACCCACAGGGATCGTTATCTCCTGCCAGGATGAGAAATCCCAGCTGAAAAATAAAGAAAAGGCTCTTAAAGTACTCCGTTCCCGCCTGTATGAGATGGAGCTGGCAAAACAGCACGACGCGGAAGCGGAAGCAAGAAGAAGCCAGATCGGAACCGGCGACCGATCGGAAAAAATACGAACCTATAATTTTCCTCAGGGGCGCGTTACAGACCACAGGATCAAGCTTACGCTGCACCGCCTGGACAATATCCTCGGCGGAGATCTGGACGAGATCATCGACAGCCTTATTGCGGCGGATCAGGCCGCGAAACTGAGCAGGCTCAGCGAAGAGGAATAAAAGGAAGGATAAAGCGGAATCTCACATACCACAGTGCGCTGTGGATAAAACATGAATATATGAAATAAACGGAGGATATTTGTATTATGAAGAAAACAGCACTGGTGATCATGGCGGCCGGGATCGGAAGCCGTTTTGGAAAAGGAATCAAGCAGCTGGCGCCGGTAGGGCCGGCAGGCGAGATCATCATGGACTATTCTATTCACGACGCTCTGGAGGCGGGATTTAATAAAGTGGTCTTTATTATCCGCAAAGATATCGAAGAGGAGTTCCGCAGCGTGATCGGCGACAGGATCGAGAAGATCACGGAAGTGGAATACGCGTTCCAGTCTCTGGAGGATCTGCCGGATGGCTTTGAGAAACCGGCGGACAGGACGAAACCCTGGGGAACAGGCCAGGCGGTGCTGGCGGCGAAGAAGGTGCTGGACGAGCCGTTCGTGGTGATCAATGCGGATGATTACTATGGCAAGGAAGCATATGTGAAGGTTCATGATTACCTTGTTGAGGACCATCCGGAAGACGGAGTGATGCACATCTGCATGGCGGGATTCCGTCTGGGCAACACTCTCAGCGAGAACGGCGGCGTGACCAGGGGGATCTGTGATATTGAAGACGGGGCTCTGAAAGGAGTGGACGAAACCCACAATATCTACAAGGCCGGAAACGGCGCGGAAGAACGCAGAGAGGACGGCACGGCGGTACCGCTGGATGTGAAGAGCCTTGTTTCCATGAACATGTGGGGTCTGACCCCGGAATTCATGGAGATCCTGGAGAAAGGATTCCGGGAGTTCCTCGCGGGACTTGACGGGGAAGACATCAAGAAAGAATACCTTCTTCCGGATATCATCGACCGTCTGATCAAGGCGGGCACAGCCAAGGTTGACGTACTGGAAACAAAGGACACCTGGTTTGGAGTGACGTATCAGGAAGATAAAGCCTCTGTAACGGCGGCTTTTGAGAATCTTGTAAAAGAGGGCGTATACCCGGAAAATCTTTATAAATAATAGAGGAGGACTCTTATTATGGGCAAATATTTCGGAACCGACGGATTTCGCGGTGAAGCCAATGTACAGCTTACAGTTAATCATGCCTTTCAGGTGGGACGTTATGTGGGATGGTATTACGGAAGAGACCACAAGGCGAAGATCGTCATCGGAAAAGACACAAGAAGAAGCAGCTATATGTTTGAATACGCACTGGTGGCCGGAATTACGGCGTCAGGCGCGGACGCTTATCTTCTCCATGTGACTACTACCCCCAGCGTTTCCTATGTGGTACGTACAGAGAATTTTGACTGCGGTATTATGATCTCCGCAAGCCATAATCCTTTCTATGACAACGGGATCAAGCTCCTGAACGGAAACGGCCAGAAGATCGAGCCGGAGGTTGAAGCCCGGATCGAAGCGTATCTTGACGGCGGTATTGAGGAGCTTCCTCTGGCGACGGGAGAGGACATCGGCCGTACTGTGGATTATGCTTCCGGAAGGAACCGTTATATCGGATATCTGATCTCCATTCCCTGCCGTGATTTCAAGAATATCAAGGTGGGACTGGACTGTGCCAACGGAAGTTCTTCCGCCATTGCCAAGAGCGTATTCGACGCTCTGCAGGCGAAGACCTATGTGATCAACAATGATCCGGACGGCACAAACATCAATACCAACTGCGGTTCCACCCATATTGAGGTCCTCCAGAGATTTGTGGTGGATAAGGGACTGGATATCGGATTTGCCTACGACGGCGACGCTGACCGCTGTATCGCGGTGGATCACAAGGGAAACATCATCAACGGCGATAAGATCATGTATGTCTGCGGTAAATATCTGAAAGAACAGGGAAGGCTGAACGGAAATACCGTGGTCACAACGGTAATGTCCAATCTGGGACTTTACAAAGCGCTGGATCGCGAGGATATCCAGTATGAGCAGACCGCCGTGGGAGATAAATATGTGGCGGAAAACATGATGGAAAATAATTACAGTATCGGCGGAGAGCAGTCCGGCCATATCATTTTCAGCCGCTACGCGACAACCGGCGACGGAATCCTCACTTCCCTTATGGTGATGGAAGCCTGCGTGGAAAAGAAAGCGACTCTCTGCGATCTTGCCAAGGAGATGAAGGTTTACCCGCAGATCCTGCGCAACGTCCGGGTGGCGGACAAAAAGACGGCCAGAGAGAATCCGAAGGTGCAGGAGGCTGTCGAGGCCGCTGCCAGAGCTCTGGGAACAGAGGGCCGTATCCTGGTAAGGGAAAGCGGAACAGAACCCCTCATCAGGGTGATGGTGGAAGCCGGAACAGAAGAGATCTGCGCGGAACATGTGACGAATGTCGTGAAAGTGATGGAAGCCGAAGGGCTGATCGTAGAATAAAGGATATAGATGAAAAGAAGAAAAACATTAGGGATCTTCGCGGCCTGTATGGGTATATTCTTCATGACCGGCTGCGGAGGGGAACAGCAGAAAATATTCAGCCAGGCGGAAGCGGATCTGGAACAGGGGAATTACGAGGCTGCCTATGAAGGCTTTTCCGCGGCTGCCGAGCAGGGACACAAGACTGCACAATCCCTGAGGGGCGCAGGGATAGCCGCGCTCCATATGGGGAACTGGCAGGAAGCGATCGATAATTTTACCGGCGTTCTGGAGGGAGACGAGGGTGGAAAGTCGCTGAAACAGGACGTTCTTTCCTACCGGGCCACAGCGGAGCTGAAAGGCGGTTTTCTGGACGACGCCATGGCGGACTGCCAGACGCTGGCGGAAGACTATTCCATGTCTGCCGACACCTATTATCTGACAGGATGTGTGGCGCTTGCCATGGACTCCTATGATGAGGCTTCCTCTAATTTTGAGAAGGCCTATGCAGAGGATTCGGGCTATGAAATGGCGATCAGCATTTACGAGGCGTATCTGAATCAGGATATGGAGGCGGACGGCACCAGGTATCTGGAAGCCGTGCTCGCTTCGGGCCCGAAAAACGCGGAAGATCACTGCGCCCGGGGACGGATATATTATTATATGCAGGATTACGAGAACGCGCACAGTGAACTTTCGGACGCCATGGAACAGGGGAGCACGGAGGCGAAGCTGCTGACAGGCATGGTATATCTCGCTCAGGAGGATACGGAAAATGCCAGAGCGATGTACCAGGATTACCTGGATTCAGAAGACTGTGTTCCGGCAAAAGGATATAACGGCCTCGTGCTCTGCGATCTGGCGGACGGAAACTATGACAGCGCCCTTGGCAATATTGCCGCCGGACTTGAGAACGCTTCCGGCGAAGATATGCAGAACCTCCTTTTCAACGAAATCGCGGTTTATGAGAGACAGCTGGATTTTGCCACGGCTCTGACAAAGGCGCAGACGTATACGGAACTGTATCCCGACGACGAGGCTGCGGCAAGAGAACTTGTTTTTCTTCAGTCCAGGGTCGGCTGACAGGAGTAAAGTATGCAGTTTTATGATTTTAAGGAAGTTCAGGAACGGGTGATCCTTATCGGCGTACAGACGGCGCCGGAGGAGGATGTGGAAGCTTCCCTGGACGAGCTGGAGGAGCTGGCGCAGACTGCCGGCGCGGAAACCGCGGCCAAAGTGATCCAGAACCGGGAGGTCATCCATCCGGGAACCTATATCGGTAAGGGGAAGATACAGGAAGTGAGAACTCTCCTCGACGCTCTGGACGCCAACGGCGTGATCTGCGACGACGAGCTTTCGCCGGCGCAGATGAATAATCTGGAAAGAGAGCTGGAGTGCAAGGTTATGGACCGTACTCTGCTTATTCTGGATATTTTCGCCCGCAGGGCGGTCACAAGCGAGGG
>CALWGI010000026.1 GCA_944380045.1 uncultured Blautia sp. | reverse complement strand
CAGGGATCCCACCGGTTTATCTATCGGAGCTGGGAGGTGGAGACCAGCGGCAACCCGCTTGCCCACACCATCTTAAGAGGAGCGGTGAATAAACACGGAGAGGCTCTCCCCAACTATCATTATGAAGATCTCCGTCTTCTTTGGGAAAAGTATCAGGAGAAAAATCTCCTGAATCCTGCGGTGATCGTAGATACAAACCACTCCAATTCCAACAAGAAATATGAACAGCAGGTCCGCATAGCGAAGGAAGTGCTTCACAGCCGCCAGGTGGATCCGGATCTGCATAAGCTGGTAAAAGGTCTGATGATCGAAAGTTATATTGAGCCCGGCAATCAGAAGATCAGCGGAAATCTGGTTTATGGAAAGTCTATTACAGACGCCTGCCTTGGCTGGGATGAATCAGAAAAACTTCTTTACACTATCGCCGAGATGTGCTGACAGTATTTTCGGGTTTTTGTTCATCAAAATATTTTTTCAACACAAAAGAAGGAGTCCCCGGAAAGCATAAAAACGCTTTCCGGGGGCTCCTCCTTTTTATTAATATCTGGGGTGTGATTTCATGTAAACATCGCGCATTTTGGCTGTTTTCGCATCCAGATACATCTGCGTGGATGAAATATCCGAATGTCCCAGCATTTCCTGGACGCTTTTCACATCCGCCCCGTTCTGGAGCATATGTACCGCAAAAGAATGTCTCAGTGTGTGCGGCGTGATATCTTCCTCAATTCCCGCGGCGGAAGTATAGCCTTTCAGGATCTTCCAGAAGCCCTGACGGCTCATTTTTCTGCCCTGACAGTTGGTGAACAGGATTTTTTCTTTACTGTCTTTTACGAAACGGTTTCTGGCCTGATCCATATATTCTTTAAGCAGATCCCGGCATGTATTTCCAATAGGGATAATTCTTTCTTTACGCTCGCTGCGGCATACAATATAACCCATCTGAAGATTCACATCGTCAGTCTCCAGACGGATCAGCTCGCTTACGCGCATTCCGGTGGCATAAAGCACTTCCAGCATTGCTTTGTCTCTGAGCCCTTTGGCGCTTGATACAGACGGCATGCTCAAAAGCCGGTCTACTTCCTCCAACGAAAGGACTTTGGGTATTTTCTTTTCTATTCGGGGAGGTTTCAGATTTTCAGACGGGTCTGTTTTTACTATTCCGCATTTTATGAGATATTGAAAAAAAGCTCTAATCGTAGCGGTATTCCTCGATATCGTCGCGGCCGCATAATTTTCATTCTTCAGTTCCTTTAAATAACCTAAAAGGTCTGACTCCTGTACGTTCTCCAGACTTTCGATACCGCATTTATCAAAGTATCCTCCCAGTTTTTTTAAATCTCTCTGATAGGATATTTCCGTATTATAAGAGGTATTCTTTTTACCATGCAGATACTCGATAAAATCATCTATAATTTTTTCCATTTTCATTTACTTCCTGTAATCTACAGAATTTTATGTGGATGCAAATCACTGAAAATGTCCGTCCCTGTACGCCACATTTAACATCTATTTAATATATTGTTACAAATTTCGACATCTGTGTCAACTTGTTTTTTTCCCGCATTTCCGCGTAAAACCTTCGTTTTTTCTGAAAAATACCATATATTGTGTTTCAGTTTTACCACCTCCCCCCGCAAAATATTGTAAAAAAAAATTTAAAACAATTTCAGGGTTGTCAGCACGATCTCAACAACTTTAGGGTTCACAAAAATCTCAAGAACAATCCCCAGAGTATAGGCAACGCCGCAGAAAAACACATGAACAGCATATCCGGACATTTTATCCGGGATCAGGCCGCGGCTCCGCCAGATTTCCAGGGACTGCCGGTATACCAGAGACATGAAATAAAACAGGCACGGCACATAAATCAGGTACTGAGGAAACATAAGAGCCGCCCCTACCAATCCGCCCTGCAGCCCAAACTGCAGTACAGATACGGCGAGAAGAAGTCCTGTCAGTACTCCGGCTGTTAAAAGCGCGGCGACTGCAAGCGGCACGCCAAAAACAGAGATTCCGGAAAAAGCTGACAGTAGAAAAAGACTGCCTCTCATTCTGAACACCTGGCGCAAATATTCAGTTCCCTTCCCCGCACTGTCTGCGTAAATTCCGATCAGATAGAGGGAGGACGCTGTTTTCTGGCGCCATTCCATTTTCCACATTAAATTCGGGATCAGTACTCCGGCCAGAAATCCGGCCAGGAATATCCCAAAAGCCGGAAAACCTCTTCTATTGTGATATGATTTCTTTCTGTTTTTCATATCTCCACCCTGTACCAGTCTACTGTTTGGTTTTGCAATTTATTCCCCGAACACGCAAAAAGTCGTGTGGATATTTCCACACGACTCTTATATTTACTGATATATGAACTTCAGCACGATACGACTATTTCGCATAGTCTATTGCCCTGCTCTCGCGGATGACATTGACTTTAATCTGTCCGGGATATTCCAGTTCTGCCTCAATCTGTTTGGCTATATCTCTGGCCAGCAGAACCATATCAGCATCGTTTACATGCTCCGGAACTACCATCACGCGGATTTCCCTGCCTGCCTGAATAGCAAAGGACTTGTCCACACCTTTAAAGCTGTTGGTGATGTCTTCAAGCTGCTGCAGCCGGTTGGTATATGTTTCCAGGGTTTCTCTTCTCGCGCCCGGTCTTGCTGCGGAAATCGCATCTGCAGCCTGAACGATACATGCGATAAGAGATTCCGGCTCAACATCTCCATGATGGGATGCCACTGCATTAATAACAACAGCAGATTCTTTGTACTTCTTACAGAGATCAACGCCAATCTGAATATGGGATCCTTCCACTTCGTGGTCAATGGACTTGCCGATATCATGAAGCAGACCGGCGCGTTTCGCCATACGCACGTCCACGCCTATCTCCCCTGCAAGAATACCGGAAAGCTGCGCCACTTCTATAGAATGCTTAAGCGCGTTCTGTCCGTAGCTGGAGCGGAATTTCATGCGTCCCAGAAGTTTCAGAAGTTCCGGATGGATACCGTGAACGCCTACATCCATGGCAGCGTTCTCACCGTCTTCACGGATCTGCGCTTCCACTTCTTTCTGAGCCTTTTCCACCATCTCTTCAATTCTTGCGGGATGAATACGCCCGTCCACGATCAGCTTCTCAAGTGCAACTCTCGCGACTTCACGACGGATGGGATCAAACGCAGATAAAACCACGGCTTCCGGGGTGTCGTCTATGATCAGATCCACACCTGTCAGGGTTTCCAGAGTACGGATATTACGTCCTTCTCGTCCGATGATTCTGCCCTTCATCTCATCACTGGGAAGCTGTACAACAGAAATCGTTGTCTCCGCCACATGGTCCACCGCGCATTTCTGAATGGCGTTAACCACATATTCTTTCGCTTTCTTGGCGGCGTCTTCTTTCGCACGGTTCTCCAGTTCTTTGTAAAGTCTGGCAACATCTACTTTGACATCGTCTTCTACCGTTTTAAGCAGCTCGTCTTTTGCCTGTTCGGAGGTCAGACCGGAAATTCTTTCCAGTTCCTGTACTCCTTTCTGCTCAAGTTCCTCTACCTTTTTCTCTCTTTTCTGCAGCTCGGCAGCTTTCGCCGCGCACTCGGTCTCACGTTTCTCTACGACGTCGGCTTTCTTATCCACAGATTCCTCTTTGGCTAAAACACGACGCTCGAATTTCTGCAGCTCATTTCTGCGTTCCTTGGTTTCTTTCTCCAGTTCATTTTTTGTCCTGAGAGATTCCTCCTTCACTTCCAGCAAAGCTTCTCTTTTTTTCGTTTCAGCAGTTTTTAAAGCTTCATCTATGATGCTTCTTGCTCTGTCTTCTGCTGTGCCCACAACTTCGGCGTCTTTTTTCGCCTTATTGTTGACAGCAACCTTGCAAGTAACTGGAACCGCAATAAGCAGTGCGACCACCACAGCGACAATAACACTTATAATTATGATTGCCACAGGAGCACCTCCTTATTTAGTTTTCATTGTACAATTACAACAATACAAGTTTAGCTGTTTTTAATAATTCTGTCAAGTTTTTCTATTATTTTTGTTGCTATTATTTTCAATGAAACACCGTTGTGATATCCAGTTCATCCAGTACCGCGGAAATATCCTCCGCGCGGAATCCGCGTCTGGCGAACCGGCCCAGAAGCCTTCGCATTTCCTTCTCGCTTAGCTCCGCCCCCGGGTCATATTTTTTCAGTATCTCCGTCCGGATCATTTCCCTTTCGTCCGGCTGCTCCAGGGATGATACCTCCTCCCATGCGGCGGCTGCGGACGTCCTGTCAACGCCCTTACGGTACAGTTCCTGAAAGATCTTCTGTCTGCTCCTGCCATGGATCCGTGCGGAAATATAGTTCTCGGCATATCTGGTGTCGTTCACATAACCAAGTTCTTTTACCCAGGATACTGCGTCGGAAGCCGCATCCGCGGAAAATCCTCCCCGGATCAGCCTTTCTGTCAGTCCTCTTTCCGTACGGTCCATGTGTTCCAGAAGGCGCAGGGCTTTCTTCCTGGCCTGTCTGTATTCTTCTCTCAGTTCTTCCGCCGCCATCTTATTCTTCCGTTATTCCCTCTGCGGCCTCTTCTGCTCCGGCAGCGGCGCCGGTCTCCTCGTCTCCCTGGATCAGATTGTAATAAGCTCTTACCTTATTTTCAATCTCAAGGCAGATTTCCGGATTGTCTTTCAGGAATACTTTGGCATTTTCCCGTCCCTGTCCGATCTTCTCGCCATTGTAGGAATACCATGCTCCGCTCTTGTTTACAACGGAACAGTCTGACGCCAGATCCAGGATCTCTCCTTCCCTTGAAATACCGGTGCCGAACATAATATCAAATTCCGCCTGTTTGAAGGGAGGCGCAACCTTATTCTTCACTACTTTCACTTTGGTATGGCTGCCGACGATTTCCCCGCCCTGCTTCAGAGTTTCGCCTTTTCTCACGTCCAGACGGACAGAAGCATAGAACTTCAGCGCCCGGCCGCCGGTGGTAGTCTCCGGGTTGCCGAACATCACGCCTACCTTCTCACGCAGCTGGTTGATAAAGATCACGACGCAGTTGGAACGGCTGATCACTGCCGTCAGCTTACGGAGCGCCTGAGACATCAGACGGGCGTGAAGTCCCACATGGCTGTCCCCCATATCGCCCTCGATCTCCGCCTTGGGCACAAGGGCCGCCACGGAGTCCACGATCACAATATCCACCGCTCCGGAACGTACCATTGTCTCTGTGATCTCCAGTGCCTGTTCCCCGTTGTCGGGCTGAGATATGTAGAGATTATCAATATCCACGCCTATATTCTTCGCATAAACAGGATCCAGCGCATGTTCGGCGTCTATAAATCCCGCAATACCGCCTCTTTTCTGTACTTCCGCTACCATATGCAGGGCAACGGTCGTCTTACCGCTGGATTCCGGTCCGTAAATCTCCACAATACGTCCCTTGGGAATTCCTCCTACTCCCAGCGCAATATCCAGGCCCAGGGAACCTGTCGGCACAGCCTCGACCTTCATATGGGCGCCGGGTTCTCCCAGCTTCATTACAGAACCCTTGCCGTACTGTTTCTCAATATGGCTCAACGCCGCTTCCAGGGCCTTCTGTTTCTCTCCGTTTATCATATAACTGTTCTCCTTAATTTTATTATAGTCAAACCTATGTTCGTGTTTTCTCTTTATAAGCTATTATAATTTCCCCTTAATGTCAAGTAAAAATTTTCGACAGCATTTTTCCGCACAGAAAAAGCTTCTGCAGGACGCCCGCCGGGCGCCGCGTGCAGAAGCCGCATTCTTACGGTGTTATTTCATACCGCCTGTTTTCTGTGGACCGGATCTCATTCACCGATCAGCCAGTTGTACATCTCTTCGTACTGCTTCGCAGAGTTGTTCCAGGAGAAATCCGCCGCCATTGCGCGGTCCACCATCTTGTTCCACTCACGCTTATTATCGTAGAATACTCTCTCCGCAAAACGTACGGTCGCAAGCATTTCATGCGCGTTATAATTACGGAAACTGAATCCTGTTCCGGTTCCCTCAAATTCGTTATAAGGCTGGACGGTATCCTTCAGTCCGCCTGTCTCGCGCACGATGGGCAGCGTGCCGTAACGCAGGCTCATCAGCTGGCTCAGGCCGCAGGGCTCGAAGAGGGAGGGCATCAGGAACGCGTCGGAAGCCGCATAGATCCTGTGAGACAGCGGTTCATCATAATAAATCTGCGCAGACACTTTGCCATGGTATTTCCAGTCAAAGTGACGGAACATATTCTCATATCGCTCGTCGCCGGTTCCCAGAACAATGATCTGCACCGCATCCTGGCAGAGTTCGTCCATAACATAGGCGATCAGGTCGAATCCTTTCTGGTCTGTCAGACGGGATACGATACCGATCAGCATTGCCTTCGGATCTTCGTTCAGTCCGAAATCTCTCTGGAGCTGGATCTTGTTTTTTACTTTTTCCTTACGGAATGTTTTGGCGCTGTATTGTTTGGTAATGTACTGGTCTGTTTCCGGATTGAATACATCGTAGTCGATTCCGTTCACAATACCTCTCAGGCTGTTGGAGCGCGCGCAGAGAAGTCCGTCAAGACGCTCGCCGTAGAAAGGCGTCTTGATCTCCTCGGCGTAAGTGTTGCTTACGGTAGTCACCGCGTCCGCAAAAACAATACCGCCTTTCAGGAAGTTGGCGTCCTTATACGCCTCCAGCTTGTCCGGCGCAAAATAATAATCGGAAAGTCCTGTAATGGCCTTTACTGTCTTCACATCCCATACGCCCTGGAATTTCAGGTTATGGATCGTCATGACCGTCTTGATCCCCCGGAAGAACTCATTCTGCTGGAATGTGTCATGAAGATATACCGGCACAAGTCCCGTCTGCCAGTCATGGCAGTGGATGATATCCGGACGGAATCCGATCACCGGGAGCACAGAAAGCACCGCTTTGGAGAAGAACGCAAATTTCTCCAGATCCCAGGGAGCGCTGTCATAGGGCTTCGGACCGCTGAAGTAATATTCGTTGTCAATGAAGTAGAACTGGATGCCGTCATACTCCATCTGCATGATTCCCACATAACAGTTCTTGTAACCCAGATCCATATAGAAATGAGTAATATACTGCATTTTATCCTTCCATTCCTGCTTCATGCAGGCGTATTTCGGAAGGATGACGCGGATATCAAAGTAACGTTTGTCAAAGCATTTGGGAAGTGCGCCTGCTACGTCCGCAAGTCCGCCTGTTTTGATAAAAGGTACTGCCTCTGAGGTTGCAAATAAAATCCTTTTCATCTGTAAATACCCCTCCTTGGTAACTAATACATATATATATTTATTATACCTTAAATCATTTCTATTGGAAAGAGTGATTTTTGTATTCCAGGCGGATCTTATCTGCGATCAGGGCGATAAATTCTGAATTTGTGGGTTTCCCTTTTCCTGTGCTGACAGTATAGCCGAACAGTGAATCGATCGTGTCCATTTTTCCTCTGCTCCAGGCCACCTCTATGGCGTGCCGGATAGCCCTTTCCACTCTGCTGGGCGAAGTCTGGTGCTTCTTGGCTATGGTCGGGTAGAGGATCTTGGTTATGGAATTCAGCATTTCCATATCGTTGATCACAAGGATAATGGCGTCCCTCAGGTACTGGTAGCCCTTTATATGCGCGGGGACTCCGATCTCATGTATCACATTCGTCACATCCGCTTCCAGATTTCTGGTTCCGTAAGGGGCGGCGTTCTCTCTTACCGCCTGGCGGACCGGCTCCCTGTTCCTCCTCTCGCCCGGACGGCGCAGGTGCTTGATCCTGTTCAGGAGCACCTGATTGTCAAAGGGTTTCAGCATATAATAGTCGGCTCCCAGGCTGAAGGCGTCCTCTGTAATACGCTCCTGGCCTACTGCGGATACTACGATAAAAGAAGGGATTTTTTTTCCTGTATTGTCATGACTGAATCTCTCCATCACGGTAAGTCCGTCCATTTTCGGCATGATAATATCCAGAATAACGACATCAGGTTCCTTTTCTCTGATAATATTTAAAATTTCCTCTCCGTTGTGCGCTTTCCCGACCAGCGTCAGGTCTTTATCTCCGTCGATCATACGACTCAGTATATCCAGCATTTTCTCATTATCGTCTGCGATTGCCACATTTAATTTTTCCATGAGGCCAGTTTCCTCCTAACTTCTAACATCAAAGATATTATAGAAAACAGATGTTGCGAAATCAAGCTGAAACTGGCTGAAATACGGCACTTTCGTTCGTCCGTTTTCGAGTTTATAAAACAATTTTCTTCAGTTTTCCAACATGGTTTCTGCGAAAATACCGTAGCCGCTGGCAGAATCCCTCACAAAAACATGAGTAACCGCGCCGGCAAATTTCCCGTTCTGGATCACAGGGCTTCCGCTCATTCCCTGGACGATCCCTCCTGTCAGTTCCAGGAGCCCGGGATCCGTCACCCGGATCACAAAACTTTTGTTGGTATCCTCATGATTCATGTCTATTCTGGTGATCTCCGCCTCATATTCTTTCACCGTGCCGTCCGCACAGCAGA
This sequence comes from uncultured Blautia sp., assembly GCA_944380045.1. Lineage (GTDB taxonomy): Bacteria > Bacillota > Clostridia > Lachnospirales > Lachnospiraceae > Blautia_A. The sequence goes on along the minus strand of CALWGI010000026.1, from coordinate 10,845 downwards.
GAATAGACGCCGGCCCTGTTTCCAGCTCCTGTTTGTAGGCCACTTCCATTTTCCGAAGGGAGAGTGTTCCGGTTTCTCCGGTATATTGTCCGTAAATCCCGTTTTTCGTATTGCGCTGTATACTTCCTATGATCCGCTCCGGCTCATAACGGATCATTCCGGCCAGCTCTCCCGGACTTCCGCTGCTTCCTTTCTGTATTCCCAGAATCTCCGCCTGATAAAGGGCGCCTGCGCTGATCGACAGAAGCTCTCCGGTATCCACATCGCTGATTCCATGGCCCAAAGCCCCATAGCGCCCCTGACTGTCAATAAAAGTAAGCGTTCCGATCCCCTGCGTGTTATCCCGCACCCAGATCCCCAGCTTATAATCTCCCGCGGCATCCTGGACCGGTGTGATGGATACAGGGACCGTCTCGCCGTCCCTTACCACATCAAGAGTCACTTCTTCTCCGTCAATATAACGAAGATCTTCCATCAGTTCTTTTTTTCCGGATATTTTTTCTTCGTTAAACGCCACGATATAATCTCCCGGTTTCAGAATATCCTTCGCAGGTTCCTGTGTCTCCCCGTTCTTTGACAGGATCTCTCCTGTATCTATGATCAGTACGCCTTCTGTTTCCATGTATATGCCTACAGTATCGCCGCTTACATAAACAGACGAACTCTCCGAGGGAGTCACCTTGATATTTTTAAAAGGAATAATTCCCAGAAGACGGCAGGAAAGAAGATAACTTCCTTCGCCGGATACTTCCACCGACTCTTCAAAGGTCAGAAGCGGATTATCCAGGATCTTCTGAATTTCCCGTTTTTCATCCCCGGATACATGGATCTCATCAGGGATCTTTCGGTCCAGCTGCCGCCAGCCCAGCCAGCAGACAGCCGCCGCATCCAGGCACAGACACAACAACAGGAAACGCCGGTATTTCTTTTTTATATCCATTCCGCCACATCCTTTCTTCATAATCAGCGGCAGGAGACGATGTCTCTCCGCCGCCGCTGCAAAAAGAAAAAAGAGAGAATAATCTCTCCCGGATTACCCTCTCTTATTATGTGGCGGATGATTTTATTTCAGTCTTGAAGTTTTATGTACCTGTGCCAATTCTTTCATTTCCAGAGCATTCTGAAGCACCGCTTCTGTGATCTGCGCTCCTCCCAGAAGTCTGGCGAGTTCCCTTACCGATTCCTCGTCGCCCAGAGGATGTATCTCTGTGATAGTCTCCATCCCTTTCTGGTGCTTTTCTATTTCAAAATGTGTATCCGCCATGGCTGCGATCTGGGGAAGGTGCGTAATACACAATACCTGATGACTGTGTCCGATCACCGCCATTTTTTCGGATACCTTCTGGGCGGTCCTTCCGCTGATACCGGTATCGATCTCGTCAAAGATCAGGGTTTCAATCTGGTCTCTGTCCGCGAGGATCGCCTTGATCGCCAGCATGATCCTGGAAAGTTCTCCGCCGGACACGATCGTTCCAAGCGGTTTCAGATCTTCACCCGGATTGGTGGAGATCTCATATTCTACATCATCATAACCATTGGCGGAAAAGTCTTTTTTCCGTTTAAAACTGATATTGAATTTTACATCCAGGAAATTCAGATCGCGAAGGCCTTCCACGATTTTTTCTGTAAGCGTCCTGCTGTATTCTTTCCGGATTTCCGACAGATCATGCGAAAATTTTTCAAGTTTTTCTTTTGATCTTTCAAGGCCTTCCTGCGCTTCCCGGAATCTTTCCTCATATCTGTCAATGTCTTCCAGCTTTTTCTGCTGTTCCGCCTGATATGCCAGGATATCTTCGATCGTCTTTCCGTATTTTGCCTTCAGTCCGTTAAGGAGATCCAGACGTTTCTCTGTCTCGTAGAAGGTCTCGTCGTCAAAGGTCATATCCTCCACGTAGGAGGAAAGTTCTCTGTTAAAATCATTGAGCAGCGCGTCGATATCGCCCAGCGCGTTCCCCAGCGTTTCCAGCTCCGTATCGTATTCTGTCACCCGGGAAAGCTCACGCACGGCGCTCCCGATGGCATCTCCCGCGCCCTGATCATATCCGGTAAGGCTGTGGACCGTCTGCAGTGTTTCCATGATCAGACGGCTGTTGCTGAGACGGCGGTAAAGTTTTTCCAGTTCCTCATCCTCTCCGATGCTGAGAGACGCTTTTTCAATTTCGCTGATCTCAAATTCCAGAAAAGCCTTCTCACGGTTTCTCTGTTCCTCGTCTGTGTCCAGTTCTTTCAGGGTCTGAAGACATTTTCTGTATTCATGATAAGCCTCGCGGACCTGCGCTTTCGAAGGCTCGACTTTCTCTTTTCCATATGCGTCAAGGATCTCCAGCTGTCTGTCCGGATACAGAAGGGACTGATGCTCATGCTGCCCGTGGATATCCAGAAGGCAGGAGGCCGCCGCCTTCATCTGGCCTACAGTACAGGTCTCGCCGTTGATCCTGTTAATGCTTCTTCCCTCAAGGATCTTCCTGGAGAGCAGCACCTGGCCTTCCTCCGGATAAATTTCAAGATCCTCAAGTTCTTTTTGCACCTTCTCGTCCTCAACCTGAAACAGGAGCTCTACCAGCGCGTAGGGAGCTCCTGTGCGGATCATGTTTTTTGCGATCCTGCCTCCCAGGATCAGCTGCATGGAACCCAGAAGGATTGATTTTCCCGCGCCGGTCTCGCCGGTGAGGATATTCAGTCCCGGCCCGAATTCCACCTCGATATCCTGGATCAGAGCCAGGTTTTTCACATGCAGATGAACTAACATTTTACCTCCTAATGAAGAATACTCTTCAACCGTTTTACCACAGACGCAGCCTGATCGGCGTTCTTCGCCGCGCACATCACCGTATCGTCTCCGGCTATGCTTCCCAGTATCTCGTCCCATTTCAGCGCGTCAAGAGCCGCCGCCACTCCCATGGCCATTCCCGGTACTGTGCGGATCACCACCAGATTCTGCCCCTGGTCAATGGACAGAAGGGCGTCGTGGAGCACTCTCGTATATTTATCTCCCATCTCCGAAGGGAAATCTTTAAGTATCGCGTAATGGGATCTGCCGTTCTTTCCCGCGACCTTGGTCATCTTCAGCGCCCGGATATCTCTGGACACAGTAGCCTGGGTCACGCGGAATCCGGCTTCATTCAGACGGGCCGCCAGCTCCTCCTGGGTATCGATCTCATATTCCTGTATCAGTTCTTTTATTTTTTCATGTCTTGCTACCTTCAATGTACAACCTCCGGTATCTCAAATATTCCTCATCTTCTGCCGAAGAACCTCAACGAAACTTAAATGGTTCAGCTTCAGGATATGTATGCTTACAGACGCTTTGCGCACCACGATCCTGTCCCCCGTCACCATGGGGATCACTGTATCCCCGTCAAAGGACGCCAGTCCCTTTTCTTTATTCTGTCTCCGGCCTTCTCCCAGCTCCACAGTGATCACGTCCTCCGCCGGGAAAATGATGCTCCTGGTATTCAGGGTGTGAGGCGCTATGGGCGTCATCAGCGTCATGGACGCGCTTGGCGATATGATCGGGCCGCCGCAGGACAGGCTGTATCCGGTGGAACCCGTGGGCGTCGCTATGATGATCCCGTCGGCATTATAGGAGTTCAGATACTCGTCATTTACATAATTCTTAAATCCCACCACACGGAGCGGGCCTTCACGGCAGATCACAATATCATTCAGCGCCAGGTCATGGCCGATGACGCTGTCCCCCCGGCAGACAGTTCCGGTAAGCATCATGCGGTCTTCAATCTCATAGTCGTCCATGATCAGCTGATCCAGAGCCGGAAGGATGGACTGGCGGTCCACTTCAGCCAGAAAGCCGAGAGTGCCGAGATTCATTCCCAGCATGGGGATCTCCCTGTGTACCACGTCTCTGGCGGCCTGAAGCAGCGTTCCGTCTCCCCCCAGAACGAGTATGCACTCCGTTCCTTCCGGTATCAGGTCCGGGTTCGTATAGTGATAACTTCCTTCCTGCTTTCTCTCAGCAAGCTGTACCTGGCATTCTTTGCCTTTTGCTTTTAAATAATCCTCGATCTTTTTTGTGATCTCAAGATTTTTGTCCTTGTCACTGTTTGTGATGATATAAAACTTATCCATATCCGCCGCCCTCAATCCAGTTCCTGATGGGCTTCTCCCACCACTGTCTCCGGATCCGTATCGAGACGGGAAATGATTTCCTGTCCCTCCGGACATTTTTTCAGATGCAGCAGATATTCAATATTCCCCTCCGGTCCTTTGATCGGGGAAAAAGAAAGATGCCGCGGCTCCATAAAAATAGTCTCTGCGTAGTCGATCACTTTTTCGATCACCTCGAGATGGACCGCCGGATCGCGCACTACGCCCTTCTTTCCGACTTTCTCTCTCCCCGCTTCAAACTGGGGTTTGATGAGACATACAATCTCTCCCTCGTCTGTAAGAAGATTTCTTACAGGAAGCAGCACCTTTGTCAGCGAAATAAAAGACACGTCAATAGAGGAAAAGTCCGCTTTTTCCTCCAGATGTTCCGGAAGTACATAACGGATGTTGGTCTTCTCCATGCACACCACCCGGGGATCGTTTCTCAGTTTCCAGTCCAGCTGCCCGTATCCCACATCGATGGAATAAACTTTCACCGCGCCGTTCTGGAGCATACAGTCTGTAAAGCCTCCTGTGGAAGCGCCTACGTCCATGCATACCTTTCCTTCCAGAGAAACGCCGAAATTCTTCATTGCCTTCTCCAGCTTCAGGCCTCCCCTGCTCACATAGGGCAGGGTATTGCCTCTGACTTCAATGGAGACTTCCTCCGGGAACATGGTTCCCGCTTTGTCTTCTTTCTGTCCGTCCACGTAAACGCTTCCGGACATGATATATGCCTTCGCCTTTTCCCGGGAAGGCGCAAGTGCTCTTTCTGTCATTAAAATATCAAGCCGCTTCTTCATTCTTGTCTCTCATACTCCTCTATGGCGCCGAGGATCTCCGGTGCGGAAAGTCCCACCTCTGCCCGCAGGCTTTCCGTTTCCCCGTGCCCGATAAAACGGTTCCAGATCGCGATGGGAAGTACTCTGCACTCCGGATGGCAGGCCTCCATATAGGCCGCCACATGCTCTCCGAATCCGCCGTTCTTCACATTTTCCTCCACAGTCACAAAAAGGCTGTGGTCTTTCGCCAGCTCGTCCAGAAGAGACGTATCCAGCGGTTTTACAAATCTTACATTCACAAAAGTGGGGTTATCTCCCCGTTCCTTCAGCTCTGTATATACCTTCTCACAGGTTTCCGTCATACTTCCCACGGAAAGTATCGCAGTTCCCGTCCCCCTGAAAAGGACTTCGCTTTTTCCGTACACCACAGGGCTTTGGAATTCCTCCAGTCCCTGGTACGCATGACCTTTGGGATAACGGATGGCGCAGGGGCCTTCCGCCTTTACCGCGAACTCCAGCATAGCCTTAAGTTCCTGCTGGTTCTTGGGTGCCATAACTGTCATATTCGGCATCATGGTGAGATAGGAGAGATCAAAACATCCATGGTGCGTCTCTCCGTCCGCTCCTACGATCCCCGCCCTGTCAATGGCAAAGATCACATGAAGGTTCTGCATACAGACATCCTGCAGCATCTGATCCACCGCCCTCTGAAGGAAGGATGAATAGATCGCAACCACAGGGATCATCCCTCCCAGGGCCAGCCCGGCCGCAAAGGAAACCGCATGTTCCTCCGCGATCCCCACGTCAAAAAATCTGTCGGGGAACAGTCTTCCGAACTCTTTCAGCCCGGTGCCTTCCGGCATGGCGGCAGTGATCCCCACAAGCTTCTTCTCTTTTCTGCCCAGCTCTTTCATGGCGTCAGAAAAAACTTCCGTGTATGTGGGGCCTTTTTTGACCGCAAGAGGTTTTCCTGTCTGGATATCGAAGGGGCCTGTCCCGTGGAAACGGTCCGGATGAAGGCTGGCAGGTCTGTAGCCCCGTCCTTTTTCTGTAAGGACGTGAACGATCACCGGTCCTTCCACGCGTTTTGCCTCATTAAAGAGCTTCATCATCTGACGCATATTATGACCGTCCACAGGTCCCAGATATGTCAGACCCATGTTTTCAAAAAGCATTCCGGGAATGATCAGCTGCTTGATACTGCTCTTGGTCTTCCGCACCGTATCTACCAGGGCCGTTCCTACTTTCGGAACTTTTTTCAGTGCTCTGGTCATACTGATCTTCATTCCCGTATAGGTTTCCGCCGTTCTCAGAGCGCTGAGATAGGAAGACATTCCTCCCACGTTCCGGGATATGGACATATTGTTGTCATTCAGGATAATGATAAAATTTGTTTTCAGTTCAGCCGCGTTATTCAGCGCTTCATAAGCCATGCCCCCTGTGAGCGCTCCGTCGCCGATCACGGAAACCACATAATAATTTTCTCCCGAAAGGTCTCTTGCCCTGACATAACCCAGTCCCGCGGAAATAGAATCGGAGCTGTGCCCGGCGTCAAACGCGTCGCATGGACTCTCTTTTCTCTTTGGGAACCCGCTCATGCCTCCTTCCATGCGAAGGCGGGCAAAACCTTCTTTTCGTCCGGTAAGTATCTTGTGGGTATAAGCCTGATGTCCCACATCCCAGATGATCTTGTCTTTCGGGAGATCCAGGACATTGTGAAGAGCGATCGTCAGCTCTACCACACCAAGATTCGACGCCAGATGCCCTCCTGTCCGGCTTACGGACTCTATCAGGAACTGCCTGATCTCGTCTGCCAGAGCAGGAAAATCAGCCAGGGCGATCTTATGAATGTCATTTGGCTTTTTTATCTTTTCCAACATCCTTCGTATCCTTCTTTCACTTCCTGCGGCTGACCATTTCCCGGATCAGATCCGTCAGAAATTCATTTTTCCTGTTCAGCCCGTCCAGCAAAGAAACCGCCTTTTCCGATAATTCCGAAACCTGACGGGAAGCTTCCTCCGTGCCGAACAGCGTTACATAGGTGATCTTGCTGTTTTTCTCGTCACTGTGAACCGGCTTTCCCAGTTCCTGGCTTGTACTGGTCACATCGAGGATATCGTCGCGGATCTGAAAGGCCAGCCCTATGTAGGAAGCGGCTTTCTCCACCGCTGCCGTCTCATTTTCATCCGCGCCTGCCAGAACCGCCCCGGTCATCATGGAAGCCTCGATCAGCGCTGAAGTCTTATGCTCATAAATGTAATCCAGCATATCTTTCGTTATGGGCTTGCCGTCGTTCTCCACGTCCACACTCTGTCCGCCCAGCATTCCGTATATTCCCGTCTTCTCCGCCATGATCCGCACCGCGCGTATCACACGGTCGTCTCCCGGCGCTTCAGAAAAAGCGCGGAACATCGTCTCATAGGCATAATTCAGAAGACAAACCCCGCTTAAGACGCCCATTGCCTCCCCGTACACTTTATGCGTGGTAAGACGCCCTCTCCGGTAATCGTCATTGTCAATGGCCGGGAGATCGTCATGGATCAGAGAATGGGTGTGGATCATCTCGATCGCCGCCATGAACGGTTCGGCAAGTTTCTCGTCTCCGCCGAACAGCCTGCAGGTTTCCAGAAGAAGTATTGGCCGCAGGCGCTTTCCTCCCGCGCACATACTGTAATTCATTGCCTCCGCCATGGTTTTTGCAAATCCCTTTTCCTCCGGAAGCCAGCGGCGGATCACCTCTTCCGCCCTCTCTGTCCTTTTATTCAGTTCATCTTTAAAATTCCCGTAATGTTCCATCTTCATCCATCTGAAGCATCTTTTTTTCTACTGTGTCCAGTCTCTGGCTGCAGTATTTCAGAAGCTCCATTCCTTTTTTATAATAGCGGAAAGAGTCCTCCAGAGAAGTTTCGCTGTTTTCCAGTTTCTGCGCCAGCGCGTCAAGCTGCGCGAAAACTTCATCCAGGGATTTTTCCTCATTGTTCTGCGTGTTCTTTTCCTGTACATCTGTCATCTGTCCCGGTTTTCCTTCCTGCATCCTGTTACCTCGGTCTCTATCACTCCGTCTGTAACCGCTATCTCCAGACGGTCTTTTGAGTGTACGCCGGCAATGCTTGTCACCGCCTGTCCTCTGGCGTCTGTTACAAAAGAATATCCCTGGTTCAGTTTTCCCAGAGGCGAAAGACCTCGGAACCGTTCCAGATATATTCCCAAAGTGTGCCGGTATGACTGTATTTTACCTTCCATAGCGTTCCGCAGTGCGTCCTCCAGCCTGACCAGCGTCTCCCGGTTATCCCTGAGGCGGCTCTGCGGGCTTAAATACTGGAAGCGGGTCTGGTACTGCGCAAGTCTCGCCCTGCCAAGAGATATTTTTCCTGAGATCCCTCTTTCCAGACGCTCCCGGTATGCACGGAGATTTTCAAGTATACCGGCAAAATCCGCCACCGCCAGCTCCGCTGCCGCAGAGGGTGTTGGCGCTCTTAGATCCGCCACGAAATCCGCAATGGTAAAATCGGTCTCATGTCCCACAGCCGAAATCACAGGAGTACGGCATTCAAAGATCGCGCGGGCCACCTTTTCCTCATTAAAAGCCCAGAGATCTTCTATCGATCCGCCTCCCCGGCCCACGATGATCACATCAACTCCCGCCTGATCCAGCATACGGATCCCGCGGACAATGCTGTCCGCAGCTCCCTCTCCCTGGACAAGGGCCGGATACAGAATGATCTGAAGATACGGATTCCTCCTTAAGGATATGTTCCGGATATCCTGAACGGCAGCTCCCGTGGGAGCAGTCACCACTCCCAGCCGTCTGATGTACGGAGGAATGGACTGCTTGTATTCAGCCGCGAACATCCCCATCTCTTCCAGCTCCGCTTTCAGCGCCAGAAAACGTTCGTAAAGAACCCCGGCTCCTTCCAGAGATATCTCTCTGGCGTAGAGCTGGTAGCGTCCGTCCCGCTCATAGACGTCCACCGTTCCTCCCGCCACGACACGGTCCCCGTCCTTCATCCGGAAGGCGAGTCCTCTCCTCTGTCCGGCAAACATGACACAGGACAGGACTCCTGTCTCATCCTTCAGGGAAAAATAAATATGTCCGCTGGGATGGTACTTGCAGTTGGAGACCTCTCCCTTTACATAAACTTTGCGCAGGACGAAATCCTGTACAAACATATTTTTCACATAACGGTTGATCTGTCCTACCGAGTAGATTGTTTTCATTCTGCGTTTTTGCTTTCTTCCTGAGTGTCAGCCGTTTTTTTACTGGAACGGATAATAATCTTCGCCTGATGGGTCTGGCGGTGGGCTCTGTGGATCTCGCCGCCTTCCTTCCTCCCGCTGGCGATCTTGCCCAGGACTCCGTTGACAAATGATCCTGAATCCTCGCCGCCGAACTTCTTTGCCAGTTCCACGGCTTCGTTGATGGCTACGCCTACCGGGACATCGTCGTCAAATCTCATCTCGTATACCGCAAGTCTCAGCGCGGTGAGATCCACCCTGTTCATTCGGGCAGTTTTCCATCCGAAGCTGTATTCATTCAGCTGACGGTCGATTTCCTCCAGATGCTCCAGTATACGGTCATATTTCTCCTGGATTTTTTCCTGATCCTCTCCGGCCAGGTCTCCAAGACTGTCAAAATAAAGGGAAAGCTGCTCCGGCATATCTCCCTCTGTATTAAACTGTGTCATGAAGAGCAGTTTAAAAATATGTTCTCTCTGTTCCCTTCTTCGCATGGTTCCTCCTACATATAGAAAAAAGGAAAGGGTTACTTTCCTTTTTCATTCTCCATATCTACGCCTGCAATCCGGATGTTCACATCCGCAACTTCCAGGCCTGTCATATTTTCAATGGATGTTTTCACCTTGTCCTGTACCTTCCTGCTGACTTCAAGTACATTTTTCCCGAATTCGATATTCAGCGTCAGGTCCACGGTTACAACACCCTCCAGGACTGTGACCTTCACGCCCTTGGACAGATTCTTCATTCCGAGCTTGCCTACCAGTTCGTTGGTAATATTGCCGCCCATGGAAGCGACTCCCTCGACATCTGTGGCTGCGAGTCCCGCGATAATAGTCACAACTTCATCGGCTATCTTAACTTCACCGATCCCTCCAACATCCTGTAATTTATAAGTTGTTCTTTTCTCTGCCATTCCAACTCCTCCTAAGGATTCACGAATCTGATAATATTCTTATAGCGTTATTATAACAAAACCGTACAGAAAATAAAAGGCTTTATTTACTGAATTCTGTCAGCACCAGATCCGGATTCCTGTCCTCTGTCATGCCCACGCTCCAGGCATTGACAAATAAAAGCAGCGGATTTCCCTTGAGATCCGTAACTTTCTTCATATCTGATGTTCCGCTGATCTTCGCCACATCCACTTCATCCTTGTTCGCGATCCAGCGGATATGTTCATACGGAAGATTTTCCAGACGGATATCCACATTGTATTCATTTTCCAGACGGTATTTCAGCACGTCAAACTGCAGGACGCCCACAACGCCTACGATGATCTCTTCCATACCTGTATTGAACTCCTGGAAGATCTGGATGGCTCCCTCCTGGGCGATCTGATTGATCCCCTTCACGAACTGCTTCCGCTTCATGGTATCAAGCTGACGCACCCTTGCGAAATGTTCCGGCGCGAAAGTGGGGATCCCCTCGAAAGCAAATTTCTGTCCCGGAGCGCAGATCGTGTCTCCGATGGAAAAGATACCCGGATCAAACACGCCGATGATGTCTCCCGCATAGGCCTCGTCCACCACATGGCGGCTCTCCGCCATCATCTGCTGGGGCTGAAGAAGGCGCATCTTCTTATCCCCCTGCACGTGATACACTTCCTGAGACGCGTCAAATTTACCGGAACAGATACGCATGAAAGCAATCCTGTCTCTGTGGGCCTTGTTCATATTCGCCTGAATTTTGAATACAAAAGCGGAAAAATCATCCGACATGGGAT
>CALWGI010000025.1 GCA_944380045.1 uncultured Blautia sp. | reverse complement strand
GGCCCGGACGGAACCCTTCCGGACTGGGATGTGATCTACGACAAGGCTATTGCGGCGGGCAAATCCATCTGGGTTAAGGTATATTCCGGAGAATTTGAAGACTGGATCAGAAACGTGGATCGTATCGTTAAGAAATACGGATCTCACAGCCTCTTCCTTCTTTTCCCGGAAATGTCCATGGAACAGGCGGTTTACCTTCTTGATTATGCGGAAAAGAACTGGAGTGATATAAAAGGAACTTTCTGCGAGTCACTTGGAAGATAACCTGTATAAATTTAACAAAAAAGACATGCGTGCTGAATCCCCGCGCATGTCTTTTTTGTTATGTGCTTTTTGTGGAAGTTAAAAATTGACAAAAACTGCAGCGCTATTTCCATGTTATATTGTATATTGTGCTGATAAGATAAGACTATCAAAAATAATACAGGAGGGTTTATCAGTATGAAGAAAAAATTAGTGGCTTCACTGTTATGCGGAATCATGACAGTAGGCGCAGTGACAGTTCCTGCAGGCGCGGTACAGGCTTCCGAAGGAACCACGATCACAGTTATGGCAAGCCAGGACTGGGTTTATGACGCAGAGATGGAACTCGGCAAACAGTTCGAAGAAGAGACTGGTATCAAAGTGGACTATCAGATCGTTCCGGCTGATCAGTATTACAATATGCTGATGACAAAGCTGAACAGCGGCGAAGGTCCGGATATCTTCGGAGGACAGTCCGGAAGCTTTGACATTGTTTCCCAGTATAATGTTGAGGAGAATGCAGTCGATCTTTCCGATCAGGCGTGGGTTTCCACCTATGATGAGTTCGCAAAGGCTCAGACATCTGTAGGCGACAAGGTTTACAGAATGACTTACTATGACGTGTCCACAGACTACTATGTTGTCTACAACAAGAAGATCTTCGAGGAAAATGGACTTGAAGTTCCCACTACATATGCGGAATTTGAAGAAGTATGCCAGACACTTCTTGACAACGGCGTTACTCCGATCTACGAGCCCTGTGCAGACGGATGGCATCAGACCATGTGGTTCACCGAGATCGGCGGTAAATATGAGGAACTTGTTCCCGGAATCGTAGACGACCTGAACAACAACAAGATTAAATTCGCAGATGTTCCGGAACTGAAAGAAGCGCTGGATCAGCTGAACGATATGGCGCAGAAGGGATATTTCGGAGACAACTATCTCTCTGACGAGTACACAGACCTTCTGATGTATCTGGGAACCGGCGAGTACGCTATGGCACTGGAGAAACCGGGTCAGATCGCCGCAATCGTAGAAGCTTCTGACGGAACCTACACAGAAGATGATTTCGGAATGTTTGTAATTCCGCTTCTGGACAACGACGTATACCCGCAGCATCCCTGCGGACCGTCCAGATTTGTTTATTCCGGATCCGAGCATCAGGAAGAAGCAAAACAGTATCTTGAGTACATCGCATCTGCCGACAGCGTACAGTACATGATCGACAACTGCGACAAGATCGAGAACCTTCCCTTTGACGTTGGACAGACTCCCAGCTACAGCGAAGCAACCCAGACCTTCCTGGACGCTGCAGAGAAAGAGGGAACCGTATTCCAGGACAGCATCAAATATCTGAATCCCCAGTGGACAGAGCTGACTCAGGATATCGTATCCATGTTCATCGGAGATATGACATCTGAAGATGTTCTTAACGCTATCGACGAGAGAAGAGCAACACAGGCAGAGGCAGTAGGCGACGAGAACTGGCAGTAAATCTGCAATGACAGATTCCTTTATAAAATAAAAACATCCCCGGCGGAGCAGCAATGCACCGCCGGGGATGTTTTTGCTTCAAAGGCAGACGACGCTGAAGAGGCCCGCCGCAGGAAAGGAATCCCGGATGACAGGAGTCGGTTTTAACTCTCTGCCTGCGGATCCTGACGGTAGGCTGTTGGATTCATCCCGGTGAGTTTGCGGAAGGTTTTGCTGAAATGAAACTGATCGGGATATCCTACCTTTTCCCCCACTTCGCGGATGGGAAGCGTGGTGTTCAGAAGCAGATGCTTGGCTTCATGGATACGTATATCCGTAAGATATTTCAGAGGAGTGGTACCCACGTATTTGTTGAACAGTTTTGTCAGGTAGGCGGAACTGAACCCCAGACGGGAGGAAAGTTCCGAAAAGTCCACGTCGTCCATGTAGTGGCTTCGGATATAGAGCACAACGTAATCCACGATCTCCTGGGAATCCTTCCCTGTCATGGAAGAGTCTTCCTCAAGCTGAAAATGCTTTTCCAGGAGGAGGCTGGCCTTACTCAGGGCGTTCTCCAGATTTTCTCTGGAAACAGGTTTCAGAAGATAATCAAACACGCCCTGGCGCAGAGCTTCCTGAGCGTATTCGAAATCAGCGTATCCGGAAAGGACGATGGTGAGAATATGCGGGTAACGTTCGTGGACGTTTTTGGCAAGAGTCAGGCCGTCCATTACAGGCATGCGGATATCTGTGATGATCAGATGGATATCTTCGCTCTTCAGGGCTTCCAGAGCGGCGCATCCGTCAGGCACCTGACAGACTACTTTGTATCCGGAGTCCAGCGCTTCGATATGCCGGGCCAGGGACTGCCGGAGAAGAAACTCGTCTTCAACCAGCATAATATTGTAATGTTCAATCTTCTTCATGGAAACGTCCTCCTACGATGACAAATGCGCCGCCCTTATCCGGGAGATTGCCGAACTGGAACAGAAAGGCTTTCCCGAAGAGCAGATAAAAACGTATGAAAATGTTCAGAATTCCCATGCCGTCCAACTCCAGGCTGGGAAGCTTGCTGTATTTCAGGATCTCGTCCATCTGAGCCCGGAGATGCCGGTCCACTTCCGGATCGAATCCCGGACCGTTATCCTTAACGGAGATAAGCCACTGCCCGGCGTCGATATAGCCCTCGATACGGATATGCCAGGGCGGGGCGGTTTTTGAGGTGAATTTTACGGAGTTTTCGATCAGGAGCTGGATACAGAGCTTGGGAATTTTCATATCCAGAAGATCGTCCGCTATGTCAAATTCATATGTAAAGGAATCCTTGAAGCGCTTTTTCATGCACTGCAGGTAAAGATCACAGTGCTCCAGCTCCTCCTCCACCGTGGATTCTGACTCTCTGTCGGAAGAAATATAGCGCAGGATGGAGGTGATGTCCTGGCACATGCTGCTGACTTCCTCAGTCATCCCCTCCTCGGCCATGGCGCTGATGGTGTTCAGGGAATTATAGAGAAAATGCGGATTCATCTGTGCCTGCAGCGCCAGCATCTGAGCCTGGATCTCCTGCTCTTTCATGACCAGGAGGGATTCCGTGGCAGCTTTTTTGGCCTCAATGAAGGTGTTCAGGGAATCCCGGAGACTGTCGATCTCCAGAACGTCGGAATCATCCAGATGGATCAGCTGAAATTCGCTTCCGGAATCCTTGCGCGCAAGGAACTGATGCATCTCCGTAAGGGGATACGCGATACGTCTGCTGAGAAAACGCGATACAAAATAGCAGACGGCAAAAAGGCTGATGGCCAGCAGGGGGATCCACATCAGACTCTTCAGTATGGGAAGGAAGAAATCAATATTGCGGATGGAACCAACTACAGTAAAGCCGCTGTAGTCCAGACGGGAAAAAGCGATATATTCCCGCTGATTTTCTACATTATTATATAGCCTGGTGTTTCCTGACTCAGAGCTGATATCACTCAGCGCGGAATAATAGTCAAAGCTGTCGGATGTATCTTCTTCCAGATACGGATAGATCTGTACCCCGTCGCTGTCGTAAACAGTGATATCCATGTTGGCGGCGGTGAGGGGAGAGATAGCGGCTGCAAACAGTTCATCGTAATATTTCTGCACCTCCACGAAACCGAGAGGGTTGCGGTAATTATCAAAATACATACGGTACAGGGATACACACAGTCTGTCCGAACCAGTGCCTGTATAACTGGAGAGCAGCCGGCTTGTTCCCGTGGTTACATACCGGTAGCCGTCTTTCTCTTTCGCGGACTGATACCAGGGAAGTGTTTCTGTCTCTGCGGTAAAACGGCCGTAATAATTCCCGATCCCGTATCCCTCGCCTTCCAGAGGATAGATGTTCAGCTGCCGGATAGAGGTGTCCACGCCCCGGATGGACACCAGGGCGTCGCTGAGGGTGTTCTGGTATATTACCCGCTCATAGGGTGTAATGTCTTCGTCCTGGCTCCAGCGTTTAAAGGTGTCCTTAACAGAAGTGGAATTGATCACATTGAGACAGACCGTGTCCATCTGGCTGATCTGAAGGTCAACGGCATCTCCAATGGAAACGCTGGTGCGGAGAATGTCATTGGCCATATTCTTGTACAGCTCTGAATACTGGATCATATAAACGATCACGGATATGATAAGCAGCAGGGCTCCGGTAACCGAAAGGAAGCGGCAAAAAAGGAGCGTCTGCAGATTCTTTTTTTCTTTTCTGCGGAACATAGATCTTCACCTCCGTGTTTTCCAAGTATAACATATCTCACAGAAAAAATCTCCATCCGGTTAAAAAAATACATAAATGTGACGGGAGGGTGCATGTGAAAATTGTGTAGCCTGCCATAAAATATAAGAAAAAAGAGGAAATGGAGGAGGTTTTCGTGAAAAAATCAAAAATTTATCCCTGGTATTTCGCCGCCGGCGCCCTTCTTATCTATACCGCGCTGTCCGTGGTTCCGGGGATCATCGGTATCGGCTATTCCTTTACGGACTGGTCGGCGTACTCCAGTGAGCTGCACTTCGTAGGATTACAGAATTTTATAGACGTGTTCAGCGGAGACCAGGATTATCTGCAGTATATTCTGAATACGCTGCTGTTTACCGTTGTGACTACCGTGGCGAAGACGGGGCTGGGCCTTCTGTTTGCCCTGGCGCTCAGCCGGAATATCAAGGCCAAGAATTTCCACAGAGGCGTAATGTATATGCCCTCTGTACTTTCCATTCTGATCATCGGCCTTGTATTTACGTCAATCCTGAATCCCAAGAACGGTCTTCTCAACGAAGGACTTCGTCTGGTGGGACTGGACGCCTTTACTCAGAAATGGCTCACGGATCCCCAGATCGCTTTCTGGTCTGTAATGGGAGTTGATATCTGGAGAGGAACCGGTTATATCATGACCATTCTGATCGTAGGTATCCTGGCGATCCCCAATGTGTATTATGAGGCGGCGGGAATCGACGGTGCCAACGGTTTCCACAAATTTGTTTATGTCACTCTGCCCATGCTGAAGCAGACGCTGGCAGTGACGATCGTTCTGAACGTACTGTACGGTCTGAAAGTATTCGATATGGTATACGCTCTGACCAACGGAGGTCCGGGACACCGTACAGAGGTTATGTACACCGCAGTGTTCAAACAGTTCTCCCAGGGCCTGTATGCGGCGGGTACCACGATCAGTTCCGTCATGTTCATATTCATGGTGATCGTAGGCTTCTTTATGATTAAGATTCTGACGAAAGATGAGGTGATCGAGTAATGAATGCAAAGACGAAAAAGCTTGTACTGACAATACTGAAAAATGTTCTGGCATGGATCATTTCTCTGATCATGCTGATCCCTCTGCTCCTGATCGTTATCAACGCGTTTAAGCCGGATTCCGAGGCAATGACGCTTTCCCTGAAGCTTCCGGAGGTATGGGAGTTCAGCAACTTTGCTGTGGTAATCGAAAAAGGAAAACTGGCGGTAAGCTTTCTGAACAGTCTCCTCTATGCAGGCTGCGCCACAGTGATCACCGTTATCCTTGCCGCCATGGCAGCCTATGTTCTTGCCAGAAGGCGTGGCAAAAAAGACAACGCGCTTTATATGTACATGGTTCTGGGTATCGTCATCCCGGTAAACTATGTTTCCCTGATGAAAGTAATGCAGGTAACACAGTTAAACGACACAAGACTTGGAATCATCCTTCTCTATGTGGCCATGCAGCTTCCGTTTTCTGTTTTCCTGCTGTATGGATTTGTATCCAAGGTTCCGGTGGATCTGGACGAGGCCGCTGTACTGGACGGCTGCGGTCCCTGGAAACTGTTTTTCAACATTGTAATGCCCATGATGAAATCCAGTATGGTGACAGCGGCGGTCCTGTGTTTTCTGAATACCTGGAACGAATTCGTAATGCCCCTGTATTTCCTGAATTCTTCCGAGAAATGGCCTATGACGCTGGCTGTGTATAATTTCTTCGGACAGTATTCCAAGAGCTGGAACCTGATCTGCGCGGACATTCTTCTTACCTGTCTGCCGGTTATCATCATGTATCTGCTCTGTCAGAAACACATTGTGGGCGGACAGACCGCGGGCGCGGTAAAAGGCTGAGGAAAGGAACGACAACATGGGTATCACAGAAAAAAGAGAACTGGAATTTCGCTTAAAGGACGGAAAGTGCAGACTGCAGGCAGTCCGCGACAATATTATCAGATGTTCTTTTACAAAAAAAGAGGAATGGAGCGAGGAATCCCCTGTAGGGATCTGCTGCACCGCAAAGGGAGATTTTACTGTAGAGGAAGACGGCGGGAAAGTGAGAGCCCGGACAGGAGAGATCCTTCTGGAAGCGGACCAAAGGGCCGGAAGCTTTTGCTGGATGGACGCCGCAGACGGACATGTCCTTCTCCGGGAAGGGAGAAAAGAACTGACGGAAGCGCCTTATATGGTTTACAATACAGGCGGCGAAAAACCGGTGATCCACAGAGTACAGACTGTGGACGGAGAGAGGAATTTTGTAAAAAATCTCCGCGCCGTGGAAGATCACAAAGCCTATCATGCGAAGCTCAGCTTTCAGTGGGCGCCGGACGAGCACATCCACGGTCTGGGACAGGGAGAAGAAGGTATTTACGACTATCGGGGGAATATTCAGTATCTCTATCAGCATAATATGAGGATCCCGGTGCCGTTCTTTGTATCGGATAAGGGCTACGGCGTTCTTGTGGACTGCGGTTCCCTGATGACATTTAACGACGACTGCAGAGGCTCCTGGATTTATCTGGATATGGTGGAGCAGCTGGATTATTACTTTATTAAAGGCGACAGTCTGGACGAGATCATTGCGGGATACCGGTTCCTGACAGGCAAAGCGGTAATGCTTCCCAAATGGGCGTTCGGGTACGTGCAGTCCAAAGAGGCCTACCGGACCCAGGATGAAATGCTGGAAACCGCGGAGAAATACCGAAGCCTTGATATTCCCATTGACTGTCTGGTACAGGACTGGAACACCTGGGAACCGGGAAAATGGGGCAACAAGAGAGTGGATAAAAAACGGTATCCGGATCTGGCGGCCATGAACCGGAAACTTCACGACATGCACATCCATACCATGGTCTCTGTGTGGCCCAATATGAACGCCGGCACGGAAGACTACGAGGAAATGAAAGACGCGGAACTTCTTCTGAACGATTACGCCACCTACGACGCCTTTTCAGAAAAAGGAAGAGAAATTTACTGGAAGCAGGCGGAGCGGGAACTGTTCTCCGGCGGTTTTGATTCCTGGTGGTGCGATTCCACGGAGCCTTTTTCCGGACCGGACTGGAACGGAGAATTCAAAAGAGAACCATGGGAACGCTTCCGGCTGGTAGGCGACGAGCATCGTAAATTCCTGGGCGCCGGCAGGGCGAACCTGTACGCCGCCGCCCATGCGAAAGGTATATATGAGAATCAGCGGAAAGCCGCGCCGGACAAGCGTGTGCTGAATCTGACCCGTTCCGGTTACGCCTCCAGCCAGAAATACGGAACAGTGCTCTGGTCAGGAGATATCTATGCGTCCTGGGATACTCTGAGAAAACAGATCCACGAAGGTCTGAATATGTGCATGAGCGGAATGCCGTACTGGACTCTTGATATCGGCGGATTTTTTACCGTGAACGAGAACTGGCGGCACAGAGGCTGCTCCTGCAACGAAGATCCCACGCCCAAATGGTTCTGGAGCGGAGATTATGAGACCGGCGTGGACGACTATGGATACCGGGAACTCTATGTACGCTGGTTTGAGTACGGCGCTTTTCTGCCCATGTTCCGCTCTCACGGGACAGACACGCCCAGAGAGGTGTGGAATTTCGGAAAGAAAGGGGAGCCTTTCTATGACGCCCTGGTAAAGACGATTGAGCTGAGATACCGGCTGATGCCTTATATTTATTCCAGCGCGGCCAGAGTCTGGTCTGAGGACTATACGATGCTCAGAAGCCTGCTGTTTGATTTTGCGGAGGATAAAAAAGCGGCGGTCCTGGGAGATGAATTTATGTTCGGCGACAGCCTTCTGATCTGTCCGGTAACGGAACCTATGTATTATGAGAAGAACAGTGAGAAGATCGACCGTGAAAAGAAATGGGCATGTTATCTTCCGGCCGGAGCGGACTGGTATGATTTCCACACGGGCGAAAGGTTTGACGGCGGACAGGAGATGATTGCAGATACTCCCATCGACAGGATCCCTGTATTCGTAAAGGCCGGCTCTGTGATCCCCATGGAGCAGAGACTGACCTATGCGGACGAATGTGTGGATACGCCTTTTGAGATACATATTTATCCGGGCGCGGACGCATCCTTTGCTCTTTATGAAGACGAGGGAGACGGATATGGTTACGAAAAAGGCGGATACAACAGCATTTCCCTGAAGTGGAAGGAACAGGAAAAGACGCTGTGTATCAGCGGCGCGGACCATGTTTTTGCCCAGGGTCTGAAGGGAAGAACCTGTCATGTGATCCTGGAGGGAAGCGGACAGATGAAATCCTTTGTCTATGAGGGAAAAGAAATGCAGATCGAGTTCTGAGATCCTGCGGCAGGACGCCGCAGGTGAGGAAGAAGGTACAGAACAGATATGGATAAAATGTCTGTTCTGTACCTGATTTTAATAATAAAAGAGAAATTATCTGAAAATTACATCAAAAACATGATAAAATCGCAAGAAAAATACGCAAAAAACACTTGCAAAAAAAGATACACCTTGCTATAATATTCATCACCGGGGTATGGCGTAGCTTGGTAGCGCGCACGGCTGGGGGCCGTGAGGTCGCAGGTTCAAATCCTGTTGCCCCGATTGACAGGTGCCTGATTTCAGATCAGGCACTTTTTTTGTGCGGGTGCGCCCGGCAGGCAGCCGCCATGCCTGTAGGAGCGGATATTTACCGGCGCTGGGTCAAAGTCCTGGTTCGATCAAATTACACTTGACAAAAGCCATGTGAACATGGTAGCCTATATCCATAGTGAATATGATTGAAATGCGATGATGAGGAATAGTACATGCGGACTGGAGCGCAGAGAGCTGCCGGGTGGTGCGAGGCAGCGGAAGGGAACCATGGAACTCGCCCCGGAGCAGCTGTCCGAACTCCGCGAGGAAAGTAGGCGCAGACGGTGTCCGCCGTTAAAGGGAGAGGATATAAGGATTCTGGATGGATCCCGTATCCCTGAGTGTATGAAGCTGTTCATAAATAAGAGTGGTACCGCGAAGGAAGTGATCTTTCGTCTCTTACAGACAATCTGTAGAGATGGAAGATTTTTTTATTTCACAGGAAAGTCTTTCATAATGGCATTTCGGAAAACTGGAGGGAAAATTTATGATGAATGCGAAGAAATATCAGAGACAGTATTATATGCCGCCTGTTAAATGCATGAAATGGGCGGAGAAGGAATATGTGGACAAAGCTCCTATCTGGTGCAGCGTGGATCTCCGCGACGGAAACCAGGCCCTGGTGATCCCTATGAGTCTTGAACAGAAGGTGGAGTTCTTTAAACTCCTTGTGCAGATCGGGTTTAAGGAGATCGAGGTGGGCTTTCCTGCCGCATCCGAGACGGAATACACTTTCCTGCGGACCTTGATCGAGCAGAATCTGATCCCTGACGACGTGACGATCCAGGTACTGACCCAGGCGAGAGAGCATATTATCCGCAGAACCTTCGAGGCTGTAAAAGGAGCGCCCAAAGCGATCATCCATGTATATAACTCTACTTCTGTGGCCCAGCGCGAGCAGGTGTTCAGAAAATCAAAAGAAGAGATCAAACAGATCGCCGTAGACGGAGCGAAGCTTCTGAAAGAGCTGGCGGAGGAGACAGAAGGAAACTTCCAGTTCGAGTACAGCCCGGAGAGTTTTACCGGCACAGAGCCGGAATACGCTCTGGAAGTGTGCAACGCCGTTCTTGACGTATGGCAGCCAACGCCGGAAAACAAATGTATCATCAATCTTCCTGTGACGGTGCAGCATTCCATGCCCCATGTATATGCGAGCCAGATTGAATATATGAGTGAAAACATGAAATACCGCGAGAATGTGATCCTTTCCCAGCATCCCCACAATGACAGGGGCTGCGGCGTGGCGGATTCCGAAATGGGACTGCTGGCAGGCGCGGACAGGATTGAAGGCACTCTTTTCGGAAACGGAGAGCGTACAGGTAACGTGGATATCATCACACTTGCCATGAATATGTATTCCCAGGGCGTGGACCCGAAGCTTGACCTTTCCGACATGCCTCATATCTGCGAGGTTTATGAGGAATGTACGGGTATGAAAGTGGATGAGAGAAGCCCCTACAGCGGCGCGCTTGTATTCGCCGCCTTCTCCGGATCACATCAGGACGCTATCGCCAAAGGTATGCACTGGAGAGACGAAAAGGATCCCAGCCGCTGGACAGTTCCCTATCTGCCCATCGATCCCACCGATGTGGGCCGCAATTACGACGCGGATGTTATCCGTATCAACAGCCAGTCAGGCAAAGGCGGCGTAGGATATATCCTGGAGACCAAATACGGCCTGAACCTTCCGCCGAAAATGCGCGAGGCCATGGGATACACAGCCAAGGCGGTCTCCGACCACAAACACAAAGAGCTGCATCCGGATGAAATCTTCAACCTGTTTAAGAAGACCTTTGAAAATGTGGTTGAGCCGCTGAGCATCAATGAAGTGCATTTCCAGCAGAAAGACAGCAATATCATCACCCAGGTTACCTCAACCTTTAACGGAAGAACGATCACTACAGAGGCTGTCGGAAACGGACGTCTGAATGCGGTGAGCAACGCGCTTAAGAAAGCCTATGACTTCAAGTACAACCTTGTTACCTATCAGGAACACGCGCTTGAAAGAAGCTCCAGCTCCAAGGCGATCGCATATGTCGGAATCGAGAGCCCCAACGGAAATCTTTTCTGGGGCGCCGGCGTTGATCCGGATATCATCCGTGCTTCCATCGACGCTCTTGTGACAGCCATCAATAACAGAATCTGAACGGTGCTGATAAACTGACAGATAATTTATTTATATAAAATCCGGAGGGATCCCGGGAAAGAGGATCCTTCCGGATTTTTTTTTCGGCTGCTGCTTTTTACTTTCCGGTGGATTTTTTGGAAGATACCTGTTAAACTTAAATATAATGCAGCCTTTGTCTGTTTTGGGACGGAGTCTGCGCTGACAAATGATATTCGTTATAAACGGGAAGAAAGGATATCGCAGATGCTGAAGATCAAAAATTATGTAAAAGTAAAAAGCATTGCAGAGGCCTATGAACTGAATCAGAAAAAGTCGGCCTGCGTCCTGGGCGGGATGATCTGGCTGAAAATGGGGAACCGGAATGTTTCCACCGCGATCGACCTCTCCGGGCTGGGCCTGGATACTGTGCAGGAACGGGAGGATGAATTTCATATCGGCTGTATGACCTCTCTCCGGGATCTGGAGACAAACGCCGCTCTCAATGAATTTACACAGGGGGCGGTGAGGGAAAGCCTGCGCCATATTGTGGGCGTGCAGTTCCGCAACTGCGCAACAGTGGGAGGAAGTATTTTCGGAAGATATGGATTCTCAGACGTGCTCACCATGCTCCTCGCCCTGGATACCTGGGTGGAACTGCATCATGCGGGAAGGATCCCTCTTGCGGAATTTGCGCAAATGAAAAAAGACAGAGATATTCTGGAAGCGGTGATCGTGAAAAAAACGCCGCAGCAGTCCGTTTACCTCAGCCAGAGAAATACGGAAACCGATTTTCCGGTGCTGACCTGCGCCGTGTCTCTTTGCGGGGGCAGGGCAAGGACGGTGATCGGAGCCAGACCCGGCAGGGCGAAGATCGTGGAGGATCCGGACGGTATCCTGAACGGTCTTACGGAAATGCCGGAAACGGAGAGGACCGGGGCTGTTCAGAAGTTTGCAGAGTATGCCGCGGAGCATACGACGTTCGGAAGCAATATGCGCGCTTCAGAGGAATACAGAAAACTTCTGGCAGAGGTACTGGTGAGAAGAGCATGGGAAACACTGGGAGGAATGAAGAGATGAATCTGAGTTTTTGGCTGAACGGGAAGCTTTGTAATGATGAAGTGGAGCCGGGAATGATGCTTCTGGAACTTCTGCGGACAAAAGGATGCTACAGCGTGAAATGCGGTTGCGAAACCTCCAACTGCGGACTCTGTACCGTCCTGATGGACGATAGGCCGGTTCTGTCCTGCAGCGTTCCCGCGCTTCGGGCCGAGGGAAAGAAGATTGTCACAATGGAGGGAATGCAGAAGGAAGCGGAGGAGTTTGGAAGCTTTCTGGCAGATGAGGGAGCGGAACAGTGCGGATTCTGCAATCCCGGTTTTATCATGAATATTTTCGCTATGGAAAGAGAACTTACAGATCCCACGGAAGAAGAAATTCAGGAATATCTGGCGGGAAATCTCTGCAGATGCTCCGGTTTCGTGGGGCAGACGAGAAGTATCCGTAAATATCTTGCATATAAAGAATCACAGAAAAAGGAGGGGATCAGAGAGTGAATTACGTCAGCAGACCGGTGAGAAAAAAAGACGCTATGGCGCTGGTGACAGGAAAACCGGTGTATACAAACGATCTGGCGCCGAAAGACTGTCTGATCGTCAAACTGCTCCGCAGTCCCTACGCGAACGCCTGGGTGGAGGAGATCCGGACGGATAATGCGAGCCGGGTGGAGGGGATCGCGGCGGTATTTACCTATAAAGACGTGCCGCAGAACAGGTTTACCCTTGCGGGACAGACCTATCCCGAACTGAGTCCCTACGACCGTCTCATCATGGATCCTCATTTAAGATATGTGGGAGACACAGTGGCGATCGTGGCGGGAGAGACGGAAGACGCGGTAGACAAAGCCCTGAAGAGGATAAAGGTGAAGTATCGTGTGGAAGAACCGGTACTGGACATGCATAAGGCGAAGGACGGCCCGATCCTGGTCCATCCGGAGGATAACTGGGAAGCCAAAGTCCCCGTAGGGGCGGACAACCGGAGGAATCTGTGCGCTTCCGCGGTGGAGGAATCCGGAGATGTGGATAAGATCCTTTCAGAGTGCGCATATACTGTGGACCAGACATATCACACAAAAGCGAACCAGCAGACGATGATGGAAACATTCCGCACATACTGCTATATGGATTATTTCGGCCGCCTGAATGTAGTGTCCTCCACACAGATCCCGTTTCATGTGAGAAGGATCCTGGGTACGGCCCTGGATATCCCTTCTTCCAAAGTCCGCGTGATCAAGCCCAGGATCGGCGGCGGCTTCGGCGCGAAGCAGACCTCGATCAGCGAGATCTATCCTGCGTTTGTCACCTGGAAAACCGGCCGGCCTTCCAAGATCCTTTTCAGCCGGTACGAATCCCAGATCAGCGGGTCTCCCCGCCACGAGATGGAGATCCGGGTGAGAGCGGGAGCTGATGAGAATGGAATTGTCCGGGCCCTGGATGTTTATACCCTTTCCAACGGCGGCGCTTACGGGGAACACGGTCCTACAACCGTGGGACTGAGCGGCCATAAAGCGATCGCTCTTTACCGCCATACGGAGGCGTACCGCTTTGCCTATGACGTGGTTTACACCAATGTACAGTCCGCGGGAGCCTACAGAGGATACGGAGCTACGCAGGGAATTTATGCCGTGGAATCCGCAGTCAATGAACTTGCCCATAAGATGGGAATGGATCCGGTGAAAATAAGAGAACTGAACATGCCTGTTCAGGGAGGACCGCTGCCGGCGTATGACGGAGTGTGCAAAACCGCGGCAAGCTGTACAATGGATCAGTGTATGGAGCGGGCAAAGGAAATGATGAACTGGGATGAGAAGTATCCCTGCCGCGATATGGGAAACGGCAAAGTGCGGGGCGTTGGTGTCGCCATGGCCATGCAGGGATCTTCCATCGCGGGAATAGACGTGGGAGGAGCCAGTGTGAAGCTGAACGAGGACGGTTCTTATACTCTCGGCCTTGGCTGTGCGGATATGGGTACAGGCTGTGATACGATCCTGGCCCAGATGGCTGCGGACTGCCTGGAGACTCCGCTGGATAATATTGTGGTCTTCGGCGTGGATACGGATATTTCTCCTTATGATTCCGGCTCCTATGCATCTGCCACTACTTATGCCACAGGTACGGCGGTTGTGAACGCCTGCCGGGAACTGCGCGAAAAGATCTGTTCCCTTGGAGCGCTGATGCTGGAGTCGGATCCTGCGAACGTGGACTTTGACGGAGAATATGTATATGCCGGAGAGAATAAGGTTTCGCTCAGGGATATCGCGGTCAGGGGGACCTGCGGCAATACGCAGGAACTTCAGGTGACGCAGACGTATTCGTCTCCCATCTCCCCGCCGCCTTTTATGGTAGGTATGGCTGAAGTGGAGATAGATAAAGAAACAGGCAGCGCGAAAGTTGTGGATTATGTGGCGGTTGTGGACTGCGGCACGCCTATCAATCCCAATCTTGTGCGTGTGCAGGCGGAGGGCGGTATTGCACAGGGAATCGGAATGGCGCTGTATGAAGATATCCAGTACAGCAAAAAAGGCGTGATCCGTAATAATTCTTTTATGCAGTACAAAATCCCCACCCGTCTCGATATCGGTGATATCTGTGTGGAAATAAAAGGAAGCTATGAGCCTTCAGGGCCGTTCGGCGCCAAATCGGTAGGCGAGCTTGTGATCGACACGCCCTGTCCGGCAATTACGGAGGCGATCTACAATGCCACAGGCGTGAGGGTAAGGGAACTTCCGGCAACGGCGGAAAAGATCGCCATGGGGATGCTGAAAAACAGGCTGGAGAAATAATATGGGAATGATGATCAAAGGAGGGCTGGCAATATTCTGGCTGGTAGTGATACCGGCCTTTGCCGGCGTTCCGTTTTTAAAGAAAAAACAGACAATGAGCATAGGCGAAATGTTTCTTGCGGGATATCTGGCTCTTTTTTCCATTATGGAGCTTCTTACGCTCCCGATGACATGGCTGAAAGCCCCGCTTCATGTGCTGACGATAAGTTTCGGCCTGGCAGGAGCGGCCCTTGCCGTATGGGGGGCTTTCTGTCTGGCAAAGCAGAAGAAACTGTCTCCGCTGCCAAAGATAAAAATCCATTTTAATTTTTATTTTTGTCTGGCAATCCTGCTTATAATTCTTCAGGTGGTAATGTGCACGGTCCTTGCGCACATGGATGCAGACGACTGTTTTTATGTGGGAGCGGCGACCACAGACGTATATACAGATACCATCTTCGAGATAAATCCATATACCGGACGTGAGTATATCGGCCTTCCCAGAAGATATATCCTTTCTCCGTTCCCTGTGTTCCTGGCAGTGGTCAGCCAGCTTGCGAACGGACTGCATCCGGCGATCATGGCGCATATGTTCTTTCCTCTTGTATTTCTCCCGGGCGCATACCTGGTACAGTACATGCTGGGCAGGAAATGGTTCGGAGAAGACAGCCATGCAAGGTGGATTTATCTTTTCCTTGTAGCGCTTCTCGCGGGATTTTCCGGTTACTCGGTTTACAATGCGGGGAATTTCCAGATGGTTCGTATCTGGCAGGGAAAAGCGCTTCTTGCGGCGGCTATGCTGCCCCTCCTTTTCTATCTGTGCATCTCGGTCCTTCTTGAAAAGAAACCGGAGTATCCATGGTACTTTTTGTTGCTGGCGAATATCAGCTGCTGCCTTTTATCCTCCATGGGAATCATTCTGGCGCCTTTGATGACAGGGTGTTTCATGGTGATATGCCTGACAAGGACAGGAGGATGGAAACGGGCGGTTATGGGCGGCGCAAGCTGCCTTCCGTCGGTGTTTCTGGGAATTGCGTATATCTGTTTTTGACGGAGGATGAAAATGAAAGAATTGATGGAGCAGATGATTGCTTTCTGGAATAATTACTGGGGCGAGAGCCTGATCGCCTGGTTTCTGTTGGCGGCGGTAATCTGGCTATTGCTGTTCCGGCGTAAAAAAGAAACCACAAAATACATGCTGCTGTATCTGGCGGTATCCCTTTTCATTTTTTTCTGTCCGTTTACAGCGAAAATTATCCAGGCATGTATCGGAACAACTGTATACTGGCGTGTGCTTTGGCTGGTTCCGTCCTCGCCGGTGATCGCCTATGCCATGACCGAATTTCTGCGGGAAAGGAAAAAACTATGGAAACCGCTGGCTCTGGCAGCCTGCGCGGTTTTGATCGTGCTCGGCGGGAAAGGGATCTATCAGGCGGGAAATTACCGGATGGTGCGCAATTATCAGAAGGTTCCGGAAGAAGTTGCGGGAATCTGCGAGCTGGTGAAAAAAGACGCCGGCGACAGCCTCTATTTTCTGGCTGCGGATAATTATATCGGCCCGTACGTCCGTGTTTATGATCCGTCCATCCATATGATGTTTAACCGTGAGGGCAGGGGCGGATACGGAGTGGGGCCGAAAAGACTTTACCTGGAGATCAACGCGCCGGTGCTGAACTATCTGAACATTGCGGCGGTGGGGAAAAGAACCTACTGCAATTATCTTGTGGTGAAAAATCCCAATATGGATCAGAAAAAAGAAATGGAAAGATTTGGCTATCAGGAAGTGGGAAGCGCGGGCCGATACAGTCTGTACCGTCTGGGGGATTCGGCAGATGCCGTTAAAAACCCTGTTCTCTATCCTGAGGAATAAAACCGGGGATTTATCACTTTACTCTGATAAAATACTGTGCTATTATAGAAAAGGTTTACGGGAAGTGGTTTTCCCTTTCGATTTATGATAACAGTATTGTATTTTTAAGAGGAGTTATGATATGTGTGGTATAGTAGGATTTACAGGAAATCATCAGGCGGCGCCGATTCTGCTGGACGGCCTTTCCAAGCTGGAATACAGAGGCTATGATTCTGCCGGTCTGGCAATCCGCGACGGGGAAAAAGACGTTGAGGTGATCAAAGCCAAGGGCAGACTGAAGGTTCTGAAAGAAAAGACCAACAACGGAGAATCTGTTCCGGGAACATGCGGAATCGGTCATACACGCTGGGCTACCCACGGCGAGCCTTCCGAGACAAACGCACATCCCCATGTGAGCGACGACGGGAACGTTGTGGCGGTTCACAACGGCATCATCGAAAATTACCAGGAACTGAAAGACAAACTTCTGCGCAAGGGATATAAGTTCTATTCCTCTACGGATACAGAAATCGCGGTAAAACTGGTGGATTATTATTACAAAAAATACGAAGGAACGCCGGTGGACGCCATCAATCACGCAATGGTCCGCATCAGGGGCTCCTACGCTATGGCGCTGATGTTCCGGGAATATCCGGAAGAGATTTTCGTGGCAAGAAAAGACAGTCCCATGATCCTTGGAGTGGCGGACGGGGAATCTTATATTGCCTCCGACGTTCCGGCAATCCTGAAATATACAAGAAATGTATACTATATCGGAAATATGGAGATGGCCTGTGTCAAAAAAGGCGAGATCATCTTCTATAATCTGGATGGCGATGAGATCCAGAAAGAGATGAAGACCATTGAATGGGATGCGGAAGCTGCGGAGAAAGCGGGATTCGAGCATTTCATGATGAAGGAGATCCATGAGCAGCCCAAAGCTGTGGCGGATACCCTGAATTCCGTTGTGAAAGGCGGAACGATCGATCTCTCCGACGTGGGGCTTTCTGATGAGGAGATCAGAGAAATTAGTCAGATTTATATCGTCGCCTGCGGTTCTGCCTATCATGTGGGGATGGCGGCGCAGTATGTGTTTGAAGACATGGCGAAGATACCTGTCCGCGTAGAACTTGCGTCAGAGTTCCGATACAGAAAACCGCTTCTGGATAAGGACGGTCTGGTGATCGTGATCAGCCAGTCCGGGGAGACGGCAGACAGTCTGGCTGCCCTCAGAGAAGCAAAGACGAAAGGGATCCGCACTCTGGGCATCGTGAACGTGGTTGGATCCTCCATTGCCAGAGAGGCCGACAAAGTGTTCTATACTCTGGCGGGACCGGAGATCTCTGTCGCAACTACCAAGGCCTACAGTACCCAGCTGATCGCGGCTTATGTGCTCGCTGTCCAGTTCGCGAAGGTGAGAGAAGAAATCGCGGAAGAAGAGTACGGCGTATATATTGACGAACTTCAGAAAATTCCGGAAAAGATCGAGAGGATCATTGAGGATAAGGAAAGGCTGCAGTGGTTTGCCGCGAAGCAGGCCAATGCCCGGGATATTTTCTTTATCGGAAGAGGGATCGATTATGCTATCTGTATGGAGGGCAGCCTGAAGATGAAAGAGATCAGCTACATTCATTCAGAAGCATATGCCGCCGGAGAACTGAAACACGGAACAATTTCTCTTCTTGAGGACGGTACGCTGGTGATAGGAGTACTGACACAGCCGGAACTCTATGAAAAAACGGTCAGCAATATGGTGGAATGTAAGAGCCGCGGCGCATATCTCATGGGCCTTACCACATTTGGCAATTATAATATTGAAGATACCGCTGATTTTACGGTTTACATCCCGAAGACAGATCCCCATTTTGCCACGTCCCTGGCGGTGATCCCCCGTCAGTTGATGGGGTATTATGTCAGTGTGGCGAGAGGCCTGGATGTAGACAAGCCGAGAAACCTGGCGAAGAGTGTTACGGTAGAATGATACCGGATTCCATATGATTAAATGATTGAAAAAAGACTGCCCGGGAACTGAGAAAAACAGTTCGCCGGACAGTCTTTTAATTTCATGGGAAATCAGCGGATGAAATTTGTCATTGTGACCGCCTCTTTTTCAGGCAGTCCGTATTTTTCTTTTCCAAGTGCGATACTCTTCATAAGGAAAGACATATTACGCGCAAGAACACGCATGGTCAGAAGTCCCTCTTCATCCTGGGCGGCCTCGCCCTCCAGCCTTCCGTGTATGCTGTTCCAGTAACGGCTGGACGCCACCGGCATTCCGCTGATGGTAAAGAATTTGTTCAGTTCGTCGAAGGTTGCCGATAACCCGCCTCTTCTCGCACAGACAACACTTGCGCCTACTTTCATGGTCTTGTCAAAAGAGGTGCTGTAGAACAGCCTTGTGAGAAGGGCGACCAGAGTGGCGTTGGCGGAAGCGTAATATACGGGGCTTCCCACGACCAGACCGTCGCATTCCTCGAATTTCGGCGCAATTTCATTGACAATGTCATCGAATACACATTTGCCTTTTTCTGAACAGGCGCCGCAGGCGATACAGCTTCGGATGCCTTTGTTTCCAACATGTATGATCTCGGTTTCAATTCCTTCCTGGTTGAAGATCTTTTCCATTTCTTTCAGCGCAATCGAGGTGTTTCCATTCTTGCGCGGACTTCCGTTCAACATTAATACTTTCATGCCAAAACCTCCTGTCATGTTGTTGTGATGTTTTCTTTATGATTTTATTATAACTCTTTTTCCGTTTTTTTCAAAATTTATTTGTCCGTGGAATAGGCGGATTGACGTTGCGTCAGAATGATGGTATATTGAGTATAATGACACTGTGTCAGAATAAAGAGCGTATACAGTACAAGGAGGAATGGTAAGATGAGTAAAATACTGGTAGTATATTTCAGCGCCAGCGGAACAACAAAACAGCTGGCGGAACGTCTGGCAAAAACCATGGGAGCAGATATTCACGAGATCTGTCCGGAAATCCCTTATACCGACGCGGATCTGAATTGGATGGATAAGAAGAGCCGCAGCAGTGTGGAAATGAATGATAAAACATTCCGTCCGGCTATTTCGGATAAGGTGGAAAACATGGACCAGTACGACACAATTTTCCTGGGATTTCCCATCTGGTGGTATGTGGCGCCTACAATAGTAAACACTTTCCTTGAGAAATATGATCTTTCGGGCAAGACGATTATTCCCTTCGCGACCTCCGGCAGCAGCGGAATGGGCGGTACTAATAAGGAACTTGTGCCGTCCTGTCCGGGAGCTGTATTAAAAGAAGGCAAAAGATTTCCGTCAAATGCAACGGAGAAAGAATTAAAAGCCTGGGCAGAAGGATTTGGAATTTAAATAATTTAAATGTAAAAAACAGTTGACAGCCTGGAGAAAGAGTGGTATCCTAACCAGGCTGTCAAAAAAACATCTTATGAACATACAATTTAAACAATTATAAAAATTGAAAAAAGTTGTTGACATAAGATGGAAAGTATG
>CALWGI010000024.1 GCA_944380045.1 uncultured Blautia sp. | reverse complement strand
ATCGGATGCGCCTGGGATTTTGTAGAAAAACTGCCGGAAGGGATCAATTCCGTCGTGCGTGAGAAGGGAAGAGGCCTTTCGGAAGGGCAGGCGCAGCGGATCGCCATCTCCCGTGCGATCCTAAGGGACGCTCCGGTACTGCTTCTGGATGAGGCGACTTCCGCTCTTGACGTGGCCACGGAACGGCAGGTCCTGCGGAATATCGTTCAGCAGAGACCGAATAAGACCTGTATTGTGACCACGCACCGCCCAAGCGTGCTGAATCTCTGCCAGAGAGTCTACCGGGCGGTGGAGACTCAGGTGACGGAGCTGAGCGAAGAAGAATCCAGCCGTATGGCAATGGATTTCTAAAACATTTCTTGCTTTGTATTTCTAAAACATTTTTTGCTTTATGTTGCAAAGCAGAGACTGATTCTTTATAATAAAAATGTATCCATTCGTCTGCACTGACCGCAGACTGTGGATAGCCAGATATGGAATTCCTCCGGAGACGATATCTTAAGAGGAGGAATGAAAATGGCAAAACAGAAAACACTGCAGGATCTTACCATCAAGGACAACTTTATGTTTGGAGCGGTAATGGTGGATGAGGAAATCTGCAGAGAGCTTCTGGAGCTTGTACTTGGGTTTCAGATCGCGAAAGTAACGGTAAGCAGGGAGAAATGCTTTGTTTACCACCCTGAATACAAAGGAGTCCGTCTGGATGTTGTTGCAGCGGACGAAAACAGCACTCATTATAATGTGGAGATGCAGGTGTCGCGCAAGGCAAAGCCGGGGAAAAGAAGCAGATATTATCACAGCCAGATTGATATGGAGCTGCTTCGGGCCGGACAGGAATACGCGGCACTGCCGGATTCATATGTAATCTTTATATGTGATTTTGATCCGTTCCATAAGAAAAAATACCGATATACATTCGATATGGTATGCCGGGAAGACGCGGGGATTCCACTGGAGGACGGAAGTCATACAGTATTTTTGAGCACCTGCGGGGAAAATGAGGAAGAAGTGCCCGCAGAACTGGTGAAGTTTCTGAGATATGTCAGAGCGGGCCTGGAAGAAAGCACGGAAGATTTCAAAGATGAGTTTGTAAAGCGGATTCAGGACGCGGTCAGGAATGTAAAGGCAAGCCGCGAAATGGAGGAGCAGTTTATGTTGTTGGAAGAGCTGATCAAAGAAGAAAGAGAAGAAGCTGCCAAGCAGGCGGGCCGGCAGGCAACTGTGGAGACACTGAAAGAGGCGATACTGGCGATTCTGGATCATTTGTCGGAATGTAACGACATGCCGGTGGATGATATCCGTCAGGCCGTAATGGATGAGGATGATTCGGAAGTGTTGAGAGTCTGGTTCAATCGCGCAGTCTGTGCAGAGACGCCGGTCGACTTCAGGCGGGCAATCGCAGAATCGCTGGGGAAATAACAGCACTGCGGTAGCCGGCAGAAAATGAGAAGCGGAGGAATTCTGTAATTACTCCGGAAAAGAAGATCAATATACGAAAGATAAGATACCAAAATGCTTCATAAGGCGGCGCAAAACCGGCCTTATGGGGCATTTATTTTGCTTAAGTTAATATTGACTAATATAATCCAGATTTGATATACTGATGCTGTTACAAATCAGGACAGTGTTAATGTATACACCAAGGAGGATCAGTGAATGAACGAATGTTTTGGATGTTCCACATGTAAGAGCGCGGACAAGCCCCTGGAGAAATATATCGCGGGCCTTCCCATGGAAACTTCCCACCACAGAGTGGAGAGTCAGAGTACGAAGTGCGGTTTCGGCCTGCAGGGCGTCTGTTGCCGTCTCTGTTCCAACGGCCCCTGCCGTATTACCCCGAAAGCGCCCAGAGGTATCTGCGGAGCGACGGCGGACGTGATCGTTGCCCGGAATTTCTTAAGAGCAGTGGCGGCCGGATCCGGCTGTTATATCCATATCGTGGAGAACACGGCGCTTAATGTGCTGAAGACCGCTCAGACAAAAGGAGAGATCAAGGGCGAGAACGCTCTGAATCACCTGGCGGAAGTTTTTGGGATCGAGACAGAGGATAAATATGAGAAGGCGGAGAAGGTTGCTCAGAAAGTGCTGGACGACCTGTACAAGCCGGAGTATGTGAAAATGGAACTGGTGGAGAAGCTTGCGTACGCTCCCCGCTTCGAGAAGTGGAAAGAACTGGGAATCCTTCCCGGCGGAGCCAAGGGTGAAGTGTTCCACGGCGTTGTGAAATGTTCCACCAACCTGAATTCCGACCCGGTGGACATGTACACAGACTGTCTGAAGCTCGGTATTTCCACCGGACTTTACGGCCTGACTCTTACGAACCTTCTCAACGACGTGCTTCTGGGAGAGCCGGAGCTCCGTATGGCGCCCGTAGGCCTCCGTGTGGTGGATCCGGATTATATCAACATTATGATCACAGGACATCAGCACACCATCTTCGTGGACCTTCAGGAGAGACTGAAAAGCGACGAGGCAGTGGCGAAGGCGAAAGCGGCGGGAGCGAAAGGCTTCAAGCTGGTCGGATGTACCTGCGTAGGCCAGGATCTGCAGCTCCGCGGCGCTCATTATACAGAAGTGTTCGAGGGACATGCGGGAAATAACTATACCAGCGAGGCGGTGCTGGCCACAGGAGCCATCGACGCGGTACTCTCTGAGTTTAACTGTACGCTTCCGGGTATCGAACCTATCTGCGACGAGCTGAAGATCAAACAGATCTGTCTGGATGACGTGGCGAAAAAGGCCAACGCCGAGCTGAAACCTTTCGTGTTTGAGAACAGGGAACAGCAGAGCATGGAGATCATCGACGAGATCGTGGAAGCATATAAGGCGAGAAGAGGAAACGTTCCCATGAACCTCTTCCCGGAACATGGTAACGACGATACTCTTACCGGCGTAAGCGAAGGCTCTCTGAAGAAGTTCCTGGGAGATTCCTGGAAGCCGCTGATCGATCTTCTTGTATCCGGAGATATCAAGGGTATTGCCGGCGTGGTAGGCTGCTCCAACCTGACTGCGGGCGGACACGACGTGCTCTCCGTAGAGCTTACCAAAGAACTGATCGCGAAGGATATTCTGGTTCTGACTGCAGGCTGTTCTTCAGGCGGAATCGAGAACTGCGGCCTGATGGAGCCCAAAGCGGCCGAGCTTGCGGGCCCGAAGCTGCGCGCGGTCTGCGAGAAACTGGGAATCCCGCCTGTGCTGAATTTCGGTCCCTGTCTTGCCATCGGACGTCTGGAGATCGTGGCTACGGAACTGGCGAAAGAGGTTGGCGTGGATCTTCCGCAGCTTCCTCTGGTTCTCTCCGCCGCGCAGTGGCTTGAGGAGCAGGCCCTTGCGGACGGATGCTTCGGACTGGCTCTGGGACTTCCCCTGCATCTGGGACTTCCGCCTTTCGTTACCGGAAGCGGCCTGGCAGTGAAGCTTCTCACAGAAGATATGAAGCAGCTTACCGGCGGACAGGTGATCATCAACGGCGACGCGAAAGAGAGCGCGGATATTCTGGAAAAGATCATTATGGAAAAACGTGCCGGACTGAATATCTGATAGGGGGACGTGACCATGAGAAGAATTATCATAGAAGCGGATAAATGCGACGGCTGCAAAAGCTGCAGCCTGGCGTGCATGCAGGCTCACCGGAAGGATGCGGGCGATATCTATACGCTGGATCTCGGCGATCCGGCGAACGAGAGCCGCAATTTCATCTACAAGACGGCGGACGGCTACAAACCGGTATTCTGCCGCCACTGCGACGAGCCGGAGTGCGTGCTTTCCTGCATGAGCGGGGCGCTGACGAAGGATCCCCGGGACGGTCATGTCTATTATGACAGAGAAAAATGCGGTTCCTGCTTTATGTGTGTCATGAACTGTCCCTACGGCGTTCTCAAGCCGGACGACGAGACACACAGCGTTGTGATCAAATGTGATTTCTGCAGGGATCTGGGCGGAGAGCCAAGCTGTGTGAAGGCCTGTCCCAAGCAGGCGATCCATGTAGAGGAGGTGTGACGGAGATGAAGTATGTGATTATCGGAATCGGAGCGGCGGGAATGACTGCCGCCAGAACTCTCCGGGAACTGGCGCCTCAGGATGAGATCGTGATGCTCTCCGTGGATGAGAAACCCCATTCCCGCTGTATGCTGCACAAGTATTTAAGCCATGAGCGCGACGCGGACGGGCTGAATTTCGTTCCGGATGATTTCTTCACGGAGAACAATATCTGGCAGATCCCGGGACAGAGAGTGACGAAACTGGATACCCGGGCGAAGAAGGTGTATTACGGAACAGAAGGGTACGCCTGTGATTATGATAAACTGCTTATCGCCACAGGGGCGGAGAGCTTTATCCCGCCGGTAGGGGATCTTAGGACCGCTCCCAATGTGTTCGGTCTCCGTCATTTAAGCGACGCGAAAGCCATCGATGAGAAAGCCCGGACAGCGAAGAAGGTTGTGATCATCGGTTCCGGCCTCGTAGGCCTGGATGCGGCTTACGGCCTCCTTGAGCAGAAAAAAGAGATCACCGTTGTGGAGATGGCGGAGAGGATCCTTCCCATCCAGCTGGATGAAAAGGGCGCGGCGGAATATCAGAAGCGCTTTGAAAAAGCCGGCTGCCGTTTCTGCCTGGGAAGAAAAGGCGCGGACACCGTCACCAATGAAAAGGGCGAGATCACCCATGTGGTCCTGGATAACGGCGAGAAACTGGAATGCGACATGGTGATCGTGGCTGCCGGAGTGAGAAGCGCTGTGGCAGGCTTTGAGGACAGCGGTCTTGTGATCGACCGGGGAATCAGGGTCAACGATTATATGCAGACCAGCGAACAGGACGTGTACGCGGCGGGAGACGTGACAGGCCTTTCCGGCATCTGGCCCAACGCTCAGAAACAGGGCAGGATCGCCGCCCAGAATATGGTCCTTGGAAATAAGTTTATGTATGTGGATCGTTTCGCGGCGAAAAATACCATTAACTTCTTCGGGCTGGTGTCTCTCTGCGTGGGAGTCCTGAATCCGGAAGAAGGAGACCAGGTGATCGCCCGGGAGAGCCGATACCAGTATGAGAGAGCGATTTTCAGGAATCACCGTCTTGTGGGATTCCTGCAGCAGGGCGATATCTCCCACGACGGCATTTATCAGTATCTCATCAAGAACGGGATCGACCTTGCCGGACGGGAAGAGGAGATCTTTTCTCTCAGCTTCGCGGATTTCTACGATGTGAAAGAGAACGGAGAATATATCTATTCTGTATAGTGTATTGTTTTTCTGTGAAATATAAAAGAAAGCTCCGCCATGTGGATGTTGTGGCATACATCCGCGCGGCGGAGCTTTTGTCAGGAAACCGGAGTTTTTTGTGACAACACAAATTATTTGTGTTAGAATCAGTGTAAGGCATAAACCTGACTTAAGGTCAATAGATGCTTTGTGATTTTTCTGTGAAAAACATGAGAGAAAGATACCGGCTGGAACCGGTGAAAGGAGAGAGAGGATGTATACCATAGGACAGATTTCGGAGATGTTCCATCTTCCCATATCCACCCTTCGTTATTACGACCGGGAGGGGCTTTTTCCCAATCTTCAGAGATCCGGCGGAGCCCGCAGATTTACGGACAGGGAAATAGAAACCCTCCGGGTGATCGAATGTCTGAAAAAATCAGGACTGGAAATCAGGGATATCAAGGTTTTCATGGAATGGTGCTCGATGGGCAGCAGTACGTATCCCCGGAGACTGGAGCTGTTTGTACGCCAGGAGGAGGCGGTCCGGGAGGAAATGCGCAGGCTTGAGAAAACTCTGGCAATGATCCGCTACAAACGCTGGTACTATGAACAGGCAATGAAAGACGGAAATGAGGACGGCGTGCGTGCTCTTCTCCCGGATCATCTCCCGGAAGAGATCCAGAAGCTTTATGATCTGGCAAATGAAGAATGAAGATACTGACAGATACCGGGGCTGCGCAGGGAATCGGATCATAGGGAACAAAAGGGAGAACAGAAATGAAAGATGAATGTAGAAAAAAAGAAGAGCCGGAAATTGTGATCATCGGAGCTTCGATCCTGGACGTGCTGGCGTATCCGGCAGATGAGGAGGTTTTCCGTACCGGCTCCTCCCCTGCGGAGGATATCCGGCTGTCTGTGGGCGGAGACGCGCTCAACGAGGCCACGGTACTGGCGCGGCTGGGAATGAAAGTGCTGCTGGAGACAGTGATCGGTTCCGGGAAAGCGGGGAAGTTCATCCTGGATCACTGCAGGGACTGCGGGATCCTTCTGCCGGCGGACTGTGTCAGGAAAGATTTTTCCACGGGGATCAACGTGGTGCTTGTAAGCCGCGACGGTTCCAGACATTTTCTCACCAATCCTCACGGATCCCTGAGAAGGCTGACACTGCAGGATATCCATATGCCTTTTCCGCAAAGCGCGAAGATCGTGTGCTTCGCCAGTATCTTTGTTTTTCCGGAGATAGGGCCAAAAGAACTGGAAGTGATCTTCCGGACGGCGAAGGAACAGGGAAAAACAGTATGCGCGGATATGACAAAAAGAAAGAAAAATGAAACGGTGGAAGACCTTGCCGGCGCGCTGAAATATGTGGACTATCTGATCCCCAATGATGAGGAAGCCATGCTTCTCACCGGAGAGGAGAGCGTGGAAGCGGCTGCCGGCAGGCTGAGAGAGGCCGGAGCCGGAGCCGTAGTGATCAAGTGCGGGGCCAGAGGCTGCTATCTGGACAGTGCAGACGGGAAGTGCTGGATCCCGGCGGAGAAAAACGTAAAGTGCGTCGACACCACAGGAGCGGGAGACAGTTTCGCCGCCGGTTTCCTTTATGCGCTTTCCAGGGGAAGATCCCTCAGGGAATGCGCGGAATACGGGAACAGATGCGGCGCGAAGGCGGTGTCCGTGGCGGGAGCCTCGGACTGGGCGGAGAAAGGAGATGAGAATTATCTGATGGAGATCGTATAGCTCTTTTCGAATGTTTCTTCGCTGTCCAGTCTGTTGATACCGGGCTTCTGGCTCAGTTCCTCCCGGAAGCCGGAATTATCGCAGCGCCCCATCCAGGGTTCCAGGCAGACGAAAGGCGCTTCCGCGGAAGAGGACCATACGCCGAAGTTGGGGAAACCTTCGCAGGTAAGCTCCACATAAGGCGTTCCGTCCGGCAGGGCGATCCCTGCCTTTGTGACCTGACCGTTGTCGAAGACGAGGGCGTCTCTGTCGAACATGTGGGGGTCAATGGGGCAGGTCCCGTTCTCCAGACGCAGCGTGCGGGTCTGATCCGGAAGGGCTGTGCCTGTGGACAGATCCAGAAGGCAGTAGGTCAGTTCCTTCTGGCCGCTGAAGGTGAGAAGGTACTGATCGCGTGTGGTTCCCGGAAGCACCGGCACACGAAACGCCGGATGGCCGCCTATGGTAAAATACATGGTCTCGCTGTCCCTGTTGACTACCTTCCAGGAGACCAGGATATCTCTTCCCTGAAGGCGGTGGGTAATATAAAGCTCAAAGCGGAAAGGATACTTCTTCTGTGTCTCCTCTGTCGAGGTGAGAAGGTGGGTGACAGAGTCCGGAGTTTCTGTCGTGCAGGTAAATTCCATGTCCCGGGCGAATCCGTGCTGGCCGCAGCTGTATGTCTGCCCGCCGATCAGGCACTGATCCTGATAATATCTTCCCACATTGGGGAAAAGCACGGGCGCATGGCGCTTCCAGTGGGCGGGATCCGCGTTCCAGAGAACCTGACGGTCCTTTTCTTTGTCGTAGATCTCTGACAGCTCTGCTCCGTGATCGTCGATCTTTATGCGGAGCGCCTCGTTTTCCAGTGTGTGAACCATATGCATACCTCCTGGTGATTTATTCCCGGCCGGTGGGATACCGCCGGTTATTCTTCGTCTTTAGCTTTTGTTTCCGGAACTTCCACAATGGCCTCCACGATCTTGTGTCTCGCCACGGATTTGACGTGGATGATCATGCCGCTGCTCTCGCAGGTGAACTGGCTTCCGTCCTCGGGGATGCAGTCGATAATGCTGTAGATGAAACCGTTGAAGGTATCGTAGTCTCCCTCGGGAAGTGTGACGTGAAGGGCCTCCGCCACGTCGTCCAGTTCCACGTCGCCCCGAACCAGCCAGGATGTGGCGGAAAGCTTCTGGATCTTCTCCGGATTTTCTTCGTTTTCTTCATAGATATCGCCCACCAGCTCCTCCAGAAGATCGTGGAGAGTGGCGATGCCGGCCATCTCACCGTATTCGTTGAGAAGGACGGCGAAATAATTCCGGGTCTGCTTCATATGGTCGAACAGTTTGGCCGCTTTCATGCTTTCAGGAATGAAGTGGGCCGGTTTTACCGCTTTGGCGAGGACGTTCTCTCTGGAAAAATCGTCCAGACGGAAATAATCCTTGGTATCCAGGATTCCGATGATATTGTCCTTGGTCTCCTGACATACCGGATAGTAGCTGTGGCGGTTGCGGTAAATGGTTTCTTTCCATTCGTCCATGGAATCTTCGGTATCCAGAACGATCACGTCCGTACGGTGGGTGCAGACCTGTTCCGTGGAGATATCGTGGAACTCAAAAATATTCTGGATGAACTCGTTTTCCTGTGTGTCGATGACTCCCTGGGCGTTTCCTTCCATGAGCATCATCTGGATCTCTTCCTTGGTCACCTGGTCGTCGTTCTCGGCCGGATTGATGCCGATCAGTCTGAGGATCAGGTTGGTGGATACCGTCAGCAGGGACACCAGGGGCGAGAAGATCTTGGCAACTCCGTAAAGGGTGGGAGCCAGGCCAAGGGAAAGAGACTCTGAATTCTTCATGGCGATCCGTTTCGGCACCAGTTCGCCGAAGACGATACTGATATAGGAAAGGATCACTGTGATCAGTACCATGGCGATGGAATTCAGTGTCTTAACCGGTACGGGAACCCCTGCGGAGACAAG
Source organism: uncultured Blautia sp. (assembly GCA_944380045.1). GTDB lineage: Bacteria > Bacillota > Clostridia > Lachnospirales > Lachnospiraceae > Blautia_A. Next base: position 11,746 of record CALWGI010000024.1, on the reverse strand, counting down.
GGCGTCCACGATGATCCCGGCGAAGTTGTCGGAAGCGAACGCACTGTTCAGGAATCCCGACAGGGTGATGGCAACCTGGATGGTGGCCAGGAAACGGGCCGGCTGTTCGGTGAGGACGGACAGTTTCTTAGCCCTCTTGTTGCCGTCGTCCACGAGACATTTCAGTTTCGTCTCATTCATGGAGATCACTGCGATCTCGGCGCTTGCGAAGATCGCGTTTAAAAATGTGAAAACAATAATTAAGATAATTGAGCCTAACATGGTTTTGTTTCTTAAAATCCTCCTGTTTTCCGTAATAATATTATTTGCAAAAAAACACAAAAAGGTATAGCCTGTAAGCCGCGCTCACAAGCTATACCTCTATATATTCATGATTTTTATGCGGGAATCAGTAGTATGGCATTCGTCAGATGAATCTTCCACGCAAATCTCACATCCTTTCTCTTATCGAAAAAAGATATCATATTTTCATAAAAATGTCAACATTTTCGGCGAAGAACCGGCTGCGGACAGGGTGGAAGGGAACGGATACATGCAATCTGAAAAATCTTGACATTTTGTCATTTCATGATAAACTTTTAGATGAAATCAGTAATACAAAGGGGTGCTGGGGCAAGCCCGGCTGAGATGGATACCGTGTTCGTATCGGACCCGTTGACCTGACCTGGATAATGCCAGCGTAGGGAATATAAAGGATCGTCACGTCTGACCGAAGATTGACTCCCGCAGGTTCCCTGCGGGATTTTTTTATGAAAAATCCGTCCTGTGTGATGCCGGCCCCCAGGTCTTGGCAAAATTATATTTATCAGATTTAAGAAGGAGGAAAAGTAAGATGAACGCAAGTATAGCTATCCAGGTGCGTCCTGAAGCGAAAAACGAGGAGGATATGCTCCGGATCGTGGACGAGGTGATCGCCTGCATTCAGAATACCGGCCTTAATTATTTCGTAGGGCCTTTTGAAACCACGGTAGAGGGGGATTTTGACCAGCTGATGGATCTCATCAAAGAGTGTCATCTGATCGCCGCCCGCGCGGGTGCGGCTTCCGTCGCTTCTTATATCAAGGTTTCCTACCGCCCGGAGGGAGAGGTGCTTTCCATTGAGAAAAAGACTGCAAAATATCACGTCGGCGATTAATACCCTGGCTGCCCTCGCGGCGCTGCTTATCCTGTGGCAGATCGTGTGCGTCATGGGAATCGTGCCGGGCTTCATGCTGCCGTCGCCGGTGCAGGTGGCGCGCGCTTTTGCCGGGGATTTTCCCCTTCTGATGTCGCATCTCAGGGTGACGCTTACGGAAGCGTTTGCCGGACTTTTCTGCGGCGTGGCCTTCGGGTTCGTGATGGCGGTGCTGATGGACAGATTCGACCGGCTTTATAAGGCTTTTTACCCGCTGGTGGTGCTGACCCAGACAGTCCCCGCCGTGGCTGTGGCGCCTCTTCTGGTGCTGTGGTTCGGATATGAGATGATGCCCAAGATCATCCTGATCGTCATCACTACCTTCTTTCCTGTCACAGTGGGAGTGCTGACCGGCCTTCGCAGCGCGGACCGGGATACCATGAATCTTCTGAGATCCATGGGCGCCGGCAGTTTTCAGATATTCCGGTATGTGAAGCTTCCGGGAGCGATGGGACAGTTCTTTTCAAGCCTCAGGATCTCGGCGGCCTATTCTGTGGTGGGAGCCGTGATCTCGGAGTGGCTGGGCGGTTTTAACGGCCTGGGCGTTTATATGACAAGAGTGAAGCAGGCGTTTGCCTTTGACAAAATGTTCGCGGTGATCTTTCTGATCTCGGTGATCAGCCTGCTTCTTATGAAACTGGTGGATTTTATTCAGAAAAAATGTATGCCGTGGGAGGATGCGCATGAATCATAAAAAGATGCTGGCAGTCGGACTGGCTGCCGTTATGACGGTTAGCGCGGCGGGAAGCATGACGGTTTCCGCTGCTGATAATGAGACAGAAAAGATCACTTTCGTTCTGGACTGGACGCCCAATACCAATCACACTGGTCTTTATGTGGCCGAAAGTCTGGGATATTTTGAGGATCAGGGACTGGAAGTGGAGATCGTGCAGCCGCCGGAAGGCGGAGCCGATGCCCTGGTTGCTTCCGGGAGAGCGCAGTTCGGCGTTTCCTTCCAGGACTCCATGGCCCCCGGAGTGGCGGGAGACAACGCCCTGCCTACTACGGCGGTGGCGGCGCTGATCCAGCACAATACCTCCGGGATCATTTCCCGCAAAGGCGAGGGGATGGACACTCCCAAAGGAATGGAGGGAAAGAAATACGCCACCTGGGACGGTCCCATTGAAGTGGCCATGATACAGAATGTGGTGGAACAGGACGGGGGAGATTTCAGCAAAGTGGAGATGATCCCCAGCACGGTGACGGACGAGGTATCCGCTCTGGAATCCGGATCCGTGGACGCGATCTGGATCTTCTACGCCTGGGCGGGCGTGAAGTTCGAGCTTACCGGGGTGGAGACAGATTATTTTGCCTTTAAGGATATCAATCCGGTGTTTGATTACTACACTCCGGTTGTGATCGCCAACAATGAATTCCTGGAAGAGGAACCGGAAACAGCAAAGAAATTCCTTACGGCTCTCAGGGACGGATATGAGTACGCCATTGAGAACCCTGAGGAGGCGGCGGACATTCTCTGCGAGGCCGCGCCGGAACTGGATCCGGAGCTTGTGCTTGCAAGCCAGGAATACCTGAAAGACCAGTACAAGGCGGAGGTAAGCCAGTGGGGCTATATCGATCCGGAAAGATGGAACGCATTTTATGAGTGGCTGAACGAAAACGGTCTTACAGAGGCGGAGATCCCGGAAAACGCTGGATTTTCCAATGATTATCTTCCGGAGTAGGAAGGAAGCGGGTTATGTCGGAACTGATTGTTGAGAATGTAAGCAAGTCCTATGACGGACGGAAGATCATAAAGAATATCAGCCTGACCCTTCACGAGGGAGAACTGGTAAGTATCCTTGGAGTCAGCGGCGGCGGCAAGACTACGCTTTTTAACGTGATCTCAGGTCTCACGGAGCCGGATGAGGGGCGGGTATTCCTGGACGGGGAGGATATCACAGGAAAACCGGGCCGTATCAGCTACATGCTCCAGAAGGACCTGCTGCTGCCTTACCGCACGGTGGAAGATAATGTGGCGCTTCCCCTTCTTCTGCGGGGCGAAAAGAAAAAGGCCGCCCGGGAGCAGGTGAGGCCTTACTTCGAAGAGTTCGGGCTGGAGGGCACCCAGAAACAGTATCCCGCCCAGCTTTCCGGAGGAATGCGTCAGAGAGCGGCCCTGATGCGGACTTACATGTTTTCACAGAATGTGGCGCTTCTGGACGAACCTTTTTCCGCGCTGGATACGATCACAAAAAGCAGCATGCACGGCTGGTATCTGAATATCATGGAAAAAATCAGGATGTCCACGCTTTTTATCACGCATGATATCGACGAGGCGATCCTCCTCTCGGACAGGATCTGCCTGCTTACCGGAAGGCCGGGAGAGATCACGGAGGAGATCGTTATCCGGGAGCCGAAGCCCAGGAGAAAAGATTTTAATCTCACGGAAGAATTCCTGAATTATAAACGGGAGATCCTGGCTGCCCTGGACAGGTGATTTTTTCAAAAATCTGTAAAAACAGTATTTAATTTCCACGGGAAATATGCTATAGTATTCCTTGCGTATTTATACGATAAAAGAGAAATTTTTAACAGAGAGGAACGGGAGAGAACTTGGAAAAAATGCAGAGAAATGAACTGAATTATTTTCAGGTGGACGGATCTTGCGGGGGGAACCAGGACTGGTTTCCGGAATCTTCTATGAGAGACGGCGGCTGCGGCGCGGTAGCGGCCTGCGAAAGTTGTATTTACTTTGCCAGCGAGGCGGGTAAGACGGATCTCTATCCTTACGGAACGAAAGAGATCGACAAGGATGAATACATCCGTTTTGCTTATGAGATGAAGCCGTATCTTTGTCCGAGACCCAACGGCATCGATACGCTGGAGATGTTTATGGAAGGATTCGAGGGATATCTTCACGACGTGGGAGATACAGATCTGGAGATGAAGCCTTTTCACGGAGAGCATACATGGCAGGAAGCTGCCGAGGCGATCCGGGGCCAGATCGACCATTCATGTCCGATCCCGTACCTTCTTCTGAAGCATAAGAACCTGGAACTGGACGACTATGTGTGGCACTGGTTCATGCTGACAGGATATAGGGAGACGGAAGAGGGCTTTCAGGTGAAAGCCGTTACATACGGGGAGAGCAAATGGCTGTCTCTTGAGGAACTCTGGGACACCGGTTATGAGAGAAAAGGCGGTATGATTCTGTACCGTATGTAGGAAGACGCGACTGACGGAGGGAGAATGCAGGATGTATGCGCAGGCGTACGGAGGGCAGGCTCCTTCCTTTTTTCACAGAGAGGTGTATAATCTTATTATGGAAGCGAGAGAAATCCTGACGAAATTCAAAAATAACGAGATCAGCCTGGAAGAGGCGGAACACTACTTCCGGAAGGAACCCTTTGAAGAAATGGGAGAGTACGCGAAGCTGGATTCTCACAGAGAAATACGGAACGGATTTCCGGAAGTTATTTTCTGCAGCAGGAAAGCGGACGAGCATTTTGTGCAGATCTTCAGGAGACTGTATGAGGATAACGGGGAAGTCCTGGGGACAAGAGCCTCCCGCCATCAGTACGAGCTGGTGAAGGACCTTGTGCCGGGAGTGGAATACGACGACCTCTCCCACATTATCAAGGTGGAGCAAAAAGGGAAAGAGAAGAAAGGACTGATCGCGGTCTGTACCGCGGGAACAGCGGACATCTCCGTGGCGGAAGAAGCCGCTCAGACGGCGGAATATTTCGGCTCCAGAGTAGAGCGGATCTATGACGTGGGGGTCAGCGGGATCCACAGGCTTCTGTCCAGACTGGACGCGATCCAGGAGGCAAACTGCGTGATTGCGGTGGCCGGCATGGAGGGGGCTCTGGCCAGCGTCCTGGGAGGACTGGTGGACAAGCCGGTGATCGCGGTTCCCACATCCGTGGGATACGGCGCCAGCATGAACGGGTTATCCGCTCTTCTGACAATGATCAATTCCTGCGCCAACGGGATCGCTGTGGTCAATATTGACAACGGATACGGCGCGGGCTATATCGCCACGCAGATCAACCGGCTGGGTATCCGGGACAGAGAAGAGTAAGGGGGAAGACGATGGGAAAGACTTTATATCTGGAATGTTATTCCGGGATCAGCGGGGATATGACGGTGGCCGCCCTTCTTGACCTGGGAGCGGACCGGGAAGTGCTGGAAAAAACTCTCGGGAGCCTGGGCGTAGACGGCTTCCGGACGGAAATTACCAGGGTGAAGAAATCGGGGCTGGACGCCTGCGACTTCGCTGTGATCCTGGATGAAGCCCACGAAAATCACGATCATGACATGGAATATCTTCACGGAGCGGAACATCATCATGCTCATGAGCATCGTCATGGAGAGGAGCCTCATGTGCATCACCATGAACACAGGGGAATGAAAGAGATCCGGGAGATCCTTCTGTCTTCTTCCATGACAGACAGAGCGAAGGAGATCGCCCTGTCTGTTTTTGAGATCCTGACCGCCGCGGAGGCCAAAGCCCACGGCGTACCTGCGGATCAGGTGCATTTTCACGAGGTGGGAGCTGTGGATTCCATCGTGGACGTGGCCGCGGCAGCCATCTGTCTGGATAATCTGGACGTCACGGAAGTGATCGTGCCGAAACTCTGCGAGGGAACGGGAACTGTGCGCTGCCAGCACGGGATCCTTCCGGTCCCGGTTCCGGCGGTGGCGAATATCGTGGAGCAGAACCATCTGAACCTCCGGATCACCAATGTGGAGGGAGAACTGGTAACGCCTACCGGGGCGGCAATCGCGGCGGCGGTCCGCACCTCGGACGTCCTTCCCGACAGATTTACTATAGAGAAAACCGGTCTGGGAGCGGGAAAAAGGCAGTATGCCTGCCCGGGATTCCTGCGCGCCATGATCATCCGGCCGGAGAACACTTCCGGGAAATACCACTGTGAAACAGAGGAACCGCACGGGAAATTAGATCAGGAAGCGACAGGCAACAGTTCAGTGAAAGACCGGATATACCGGCTGGAAACGGATATCGACGACTGTACCGGGGAAGCTCTGGGCCTGACGATGGAGAAGCTTTTTGCCGCTGGAGCGCGGGAAGTGCATTATACGCCGGTTTACATGAAGAAAAACCGTCCGGCCTATGAACTGACGGTGATCTGTACGGAGGAAAAGATCCGGCAGATGGAGGAGGTCATTTTCAGAGAGACCACCACCATAGGCGTCCGCAGGATTCCCATGGAGCGTACCGTTCTAAAGAGAAGACAGCAGAACATACAGACGCCTTTCGGAGAGGCGGAAGCGAAGATCTGCACACTTCCTGACGGGAGAGAGGTGTGCTATCCGGAATATGAAAGCGTGCAGTCTCTGGCGGCAGAGTCGGGACTTGGCTTTCAGGAAACGTACAGACAGATTCAGAACAGCTGGGACAGAGAAAGGTGAGACACATATGAAGACAGGACTTGTTTTGGAAGGCGGAGCAATGAGGGGGATCTATACGGCCGGCGTGCTGGACGTATTTATGGAGCGCGGGCTGCATTTCGACGGAGTGATCGGCGTGTCCGCGGGAGCGCTCCACGGATGTTCCTTTGTGTCCGGGCAGAAGGGCAGAAGTATCCGCTATTATAAGAATTACAGAGATGACTGGCGTTTTATGAGCTTTAAGAGCCTGCTGCGCACAGGAGACATCGTGGGAGAGAAATTCTGCTATCATGATATCCCGGAACGTCTGGATCCCTTTGACTATGAAGCTTTTGCAAAATCAGGCACGGATTTTTATGTTGTATGCACGAATCTGAAGACCGGAGAAGCGGAGTATATTCAGATCACGGACATGCAGAACCAGATCGACGCCATGAGGGCTTCCGCCTCCATGCCCTATGTTTCCAAAATCGTTGACTATAAGGGCAAAAAGCTGCTGGACGGCGGCTGCGCGGACAGCATCCCGGTAAAAGAGTTCCAGAAAATGGGATATGGGAGGAACGTGGTGGTCCTTACGAGGGAGGACGGATACGAAAAGAAACCGCAGAACGCCCGGATGGCGGAGCTGCGGTACCGCCGTTATCCCCGGTTCGTGGAAACCCTGAAGAACAGGCACAGGGTTTATAACCAGACGCTGAAAGAGATCCATGAGATGGAAAAAACAGGAGACACGTTTGTGATCCGCCCAAGCGAGAAGCTGACCATCAGCCGTATGGAGAAAGATCTGAAGGAGATACAGAGGGTATACGATATCGGCCGGAAAGACGCGGAGAACCATATAGACGCTCTCTGCCGGTGGATGGAAGCGGCAGAGGGTGAGGATTAACAGCGGAAACTTTACCTGAATGCAGTGAAAACGTAATAAATCGTTGCAATGAGGGAGGAAATCCGGTATAATAGTTCCATTAAGGCTGTTTTTATGGAGGAGAGAGAAAATGGAAGCTATTACGAATGTGATCACTCAGATCGATACTCTGGTCTGGGGATGGTGGATGATCCTGCTGCTTCTGGGAACGCATATTTTCATGACGATCCGCACAGGATTTATCCAGAGAAAGATATTTACCGGAATCCGCCTTTCCGTTGCGAAAGACCCTGACGCGGAGGGAGAAGTCAGCCAGTTCGGCGCGCTGACCACAGCCCTGGCTTCAACCATCGGTACGGGCAATATCATCGGCGTGGGAACCGCCGTGGCGCTGGGAGGACCGGGAGCGGTTCTCTGGTGCTGGCTTACAGGCGTGTTCGGAATCGCCACGAAGTATTCCGAATCCCTGATCGCCGTGAAGTACAGAGTGAAGACGAAAGACGGAAGAATGCAGGGTGGCGCGATGTACGCTCTGGAGCGCGGCCTGAATATGAAATGGCTGGGAATGATCTTCGCCTTCTTCGGCGGATTCGCCTCCTTCGGAATCGGATGCGCGACACAGGTAAACGCTATCGCTGCTGTATGTGAAGAAAACATGGGGATTTCACCGGCAATCGTGGGAGTAGTGGTTGCCGCCCTCACAGCCCTCGTGATCTTCGGCGGCATCAAGTCCATCGCCAATGTATGCGAGAAGCTGGTTCCCTTTATGGCAATCTTCTATGTGCTGGGATGCCTGATCATCCTTGGTATCAACTATGATTTTATTATTCCCGCGATCAAGACGATCTGCCGTCTGGCGTTTACGCCGGGAGCGGCGGCAGGCGGACTGGTGGGAAGAGGCATCATGCTCGCCATGCAGTACGGTATTGCCAGAGGACTCTTTTCCAATGAGTCCGGTATGGGTTCCGCGCCCATCGCGGCAGCGGCAGCACAGACAAGGAACCCGGTCCGCCAGGCTCTGGTATCCAGTACGGGAACATTCTGGGATACCGTTGTTGTCTGCCTGATGACAGGCCTTGTCCTGGTAACCAGTATCATGAAGAATCCTTCCATTGACATGGGGAATATCACCGACGGAGGCATCCTTACCACTCTGGCCTTCCAGCAGATCCCCGTTCTGGGACCTGTGATCCTCGTGGTAGGCATCATCTCTTTCGCCTATTCCACAGTTCTTGGATGGGCGTATTACGGAGAGCGCTGCGTGGAATATTTCTCCGGCAAGGTCGGACTGATCCCCTACAGAGTCCTGTATATCGTGGTTGCGGCTATCGCTCCGGTGGTTTCTCTGAACCTTGTGTGGACTATCGCCGATATCCTCAACGCCCTGATGGCGATCCCCAACCTGGTCGCCGTGCTCCTTCTGTCCAACGTGATCGTGAGGGAGACGAAGAAATATATCAACAATCTTGACGCGAAAGACGACACGAAAGTGGACGTGCTGGACAGATAATGATGAAAAATGAGAAGAATAAAGCAGAACTGAAAGTGATCGCCCGGATTCACAATGATTTCACCGAGAAATTCGGGATTCCTCATCAGAGCGGAAGACTGAACCGCCAGAAGGCTCTGATCGTCTTCGAACCGGAGTACCGTGTGCCGGAGGCGTTCCGGGGTCTGGAGGAATATACGCATATCTGGCTGATCTGGCAGTTCTCTGAGAATGTGAGGGACACATGGTCTCCCACAGTCAGACCGCCCAGGCTGGGTGGAAACGTGCGCAAGGGGGTGTTTGCCACCAGGTCGCCTTTCCGCCCGAACAGTCTGGGCCTTTCTTCTGTCCGTCTGGAACGGGTGGAATTTCACAGAGAACTGGGACCGGTCCTTCATGTTTCGGGAGCCGATCTGATGGACGGAACGCCGATCTTTGACATAAAACCCTATATTCCCACAGACAGTCATCCGGAAGCTTCCGGCGGCTTTACAGAGCGGATCAGGGATCACAGACTGAAGGTGATATTTCCCGAAGAATGGCTGTCTCTGGTGCCGGAAGAAAAGAGAGAGGCCCTCACAGAGGTTCTGGCAAACGATCCGAGGCCGGGATATCAGGCGGATCCCAAGCGGGTGTACGGACTGGCCTACGGAGGGATGGACGTGCATTTCCGGGTGGAGGGAGAGGTGCTCACTGTCTGCGAAGTAACCGGGGATCAAAGAGAGCAGAAAGAAAACGGAGCGGATCTTCCGTAAAATGGAAGAGAAAGAATAAGAGAAAAGGTTTGACAAAAGGAGTCTGGCATGGTAGGATGATGATAAATAGTTAGCGAGAGCTAACTAAAATTTTACAACATAAGTTAGTTATATATAACAAAAAAGGAGGCGCATATATGAGTGTTGTGATCGTAGGCGGAAATGAACGGATGGTTTGTCAGTATGAAGATATCTGTAAATGTTTCGGGTGCAAGGCGAAAGTATTCGCGAAGGAAAAAGGCGCCATGAAAAAGAAGATAGGAGATCCGGATCTTCTTATTTTGTTTACAAACACGGTTTCCCACAAAATGGTAAACTGCGCCGTGGACGAGGCGAAGAGGAAATCCATTCCTGTGTGCAGATGCCATTCCAGCAGCGCGTCCGCTCTGCAGAACGTTCTCCGGGAGTACTGCGCGTAATCAAACAAGACGTTTCTTTTTCTTTATAGAGAGAAAGAAATACTTGCAAAATCCTCTGTTTTTCAATAAAATAGAAAACAGATTTTTATCGGTAATGAGAAAAACAGAAGGGTGAGAACATTATTATGAAAAAAGTTGTGAAATTCGGAGGCAGCTCTCTTGCCAATTCCGATCAGTTCCGGAAGGTGGGAGAGATCATCCGCAGCGAGGAGAGCAGACGCTATGTGGTGCCGTCTGCGCCGGGAAAGAGATTCCCCGAGGATACCAAAGTGACGGATCTTCTGTATGCCTGCTACAATAAGGCGGCTGCGGGAGAAGATTTCAGCAGGGAGCTGAAAGAGATCAGCGACAGATATTACGAGATCATCTGCGGACTGGAACTTTCCCTTTCTCTGGAAGAGGAGTTTCAGCAGATCGAGAAGGACTTTAAGGCTCAGGCGGGAACCGATTACGCCGCGTCCAGAGGAGAGTTCCTGAACGGAAAGATCATGGCGGCTTATCTCGGATTCGAGTTTATCGACGCCGCTTCCGTGATCCGGTTTGATAAAAACGGAAATTTCGATGCGGATAAGACGGACAGCCTTCTTGCGAAACGTCTCGCAAAATGCGAGCGCGCCGTGATCCCGGGATTCTACGGAGCTATGGAGGACGGGATGGTGAAGACCTTCTCCAGAGGCGGTTCTGATATTACCGGTTCACTTGTTGCGAAGGCGGTTCACGCAGATCTCTATGAGAACTGGACGGACGTCTCCGGATTTCTTGTGACAGATCCCAGGATCGTGGATGATCCGGCAGTGATCGAGACGATCACATACAGAGAACTCCGCGAGCTTTCCTATATGGGAGCCACCGTGCTCCACGAAGACGCCATCTTCCCGGTACAGAAAGAAGGCATTCCCATCAATATCAGGAATACCAACCGCCCGGAGGACAAGGGAACGCTTATCGTGGAAAGCACCTGCCGCAAGCCCAGATATGTCATCACCGGTATCGCGGGCAAGAAGGGATTCTGTTCCATCAATATCGAGAAATCCATGATGAACAGCGAGATCGGATTCGGCCGTAAGGTCCTTCAGGTATTTGAGGAACAGGGCATCAACTTTGAACATGTTCCTTCCGGTATCGACACCATGACGGTGTATGTGCATCAGGATGAGTTCGAGGAAAAAGAGCAGCAGGTGATCGCAGGTATCCACCGCGCGGTCAATCCGGATTTCATTGAGATGGAATCGGATCTGGCTCTGATCGCCGTTGTGGGAAGGGGAATGAAATCCCAGCGGGGAACAGCGGGACGTGTATTCTCAGCGCTGGCCCACGCCCATGTGAATGTGAAGATGATCGATCAGGGATCCAGCGAGCTGAATATCATCATCGGCGTGGAGAACCGGGATTTTGAAACCGCGGTGAAAGCGATCTATGATATTTTTGTAATGACTCAGCTGTAAAATATGCGGCCGGAATACAGGAAAGGTGTGTTCCGGCCTGTTTTTTGGTTGTTAAAATGTGCCGTTTTTTCTTGGCTTAATGTACAGAAAAAAATGAAAATGTAAAGGCATATTTATATAATCCGTTGAAAAATGTGAAGAAAAATTTAACTCTGTTGACAAACCGGAAACGGAATGACAAAATACGCATAGAACAAAATCTGAACATTCTTGTAATCGGGAGGACGAAATTATGGCAGAGCATCAG
>CALWGI010000023.1 GCA_944380045.1 uncultured Blautia sp. | reverse complement strand
GTGATAACAGCGACAGCAGAAAAAGGCTGCTCTGCGGATATCAAAATCCGCGGAGCAGCCTTTTTACGTACTGAAAATAAAATATTTTTTTACAGATATAATATCTCGCCGGTGCGGCCGGTATCGTATCCGCTCTGGCTCTGGAGACTGGTGCGGAATTCGTCGGATCGTACAATGTCCGCAAGGACAGAGAATCCCGGCTTCTGGAGTGTCTCTTTTTCCATGACAAGGAACATGGGGAGCTTCGCCATGGGAAGAAAATCCAGATGTCCCGACTGTGCGGCAGATGTTTCCCCTCCTACGGCAATATCCGCCCGTCCGCTGATCACCGCTTCAGCGGTGGAGAGATCTGATACCATTTCTTTTTTGTATCCGCTGACAGAATCCGCGGCGATACCTGATTTCTTCAGGTTTTCGTCCAGCCAGATCCGGCTTGTGCTGCCTTTTTCCCGGTTGGCCAGAATAACGTCCGCACGAGTCAGATCCCGGATGGAGTTAAGGTTTTTCGGATTGCCTTTTTTTACATAAAAGCCGATGGCGTATTCATACAGATACAGTGCGGCCAGTGGAATCCCGGGGATCAGGGCCGGGATCTGTTCCGGCGCCAGCGCGGCGACGGCGGCGTGTACTTTCCTGAAATAGAGGGAGTACAGTCCGTTGTACGTGTTCTGGTGCGACTGCAGCACAGGAAGGGCGTCGGGATATAACGCCATCTGATTGATCAGAAGGTCAAGCGCCGGGGAGGCCTGTCCGCTGATGATCAGGCCGTTGGAATGCAGAAGATAATCCCGCTTCAGAAGAGAACTTTCCGGCTGAAAATCCGGAAACCGGAGAGGGCTCTCTTCCTCTGTCGTGCTGTTTCCCTTCAGGTATCTGTTCAGCTGTTCTTCGCTGATCCGGATCTGTTTCCCTATTTTCGAGGATTCCAGTTCGTTCCGTTTGATCAGTTCATAAACCGTGGTTTTTTTGATCTTCAGCCGGTCCGCCACTTCCTGGGCGGTGTAGAGCTTATTCATCGATACCCACCATAACGCTGGTGGCCTTGATCACAGCGTAGGCGTCAGAGCCGACTTCCAGCCCCAGTTCCTCCACGGCGGCGCAGGAGATCGTGGCGACGATAATGTTGCCGCCGCCGATATCCAGAGTGACGATAGAATTGACGGCTCCTTTGTTGATGTTGATGACCTTTCCTTTTAACTGGTTGCGGGCGCTCAGTTTCATATCCGGTTCCTCCTGTTTATCTGTTTTATCGTTAAATGATAGCGTCAGTGTCTTTCACCCGATTGTGAAATCTGACCTTTTGCCCCTTTGTATCATTAAATATATCATAGCCTGAATTAAAATACATGAAAATGAACAAAGGAGAAGGGGCATGAAGAAAAAAGCGGCAGTTTTTATGACAGCTATCGCGGCGGCAGCGCTTGCCGCAGGGAATGTGCAGGCGGCGGAAGAGCCGGCCGGCGAACTCTACGTATTTATCGCGGCCAGTCTCAGCAACGCCATGGAGGATATCCAGAAGAACTTTAATGAAATATATCCGGATGTGGAGATTCTGTATAACGCGGACAGTTCCGGAACTCTCCAGACTCAGATCGAAGAGGGATCCAGATGTGATGTTTTCTTTTCTGCCGCGGCGAAACAGATGGACGAGCTGATGGAAGAAGGGCTGGTCAGAGAGGATTCCGTGGTGGATCTTCTGGAGAATAAGGTGGTCCTGATCAAACCTGCAGGCGGCGAAACGAAGGTGACGGGATTTGAGAATATTTCAGACGCGAAGAACATCGCTCTCGCCGGAGAAGATGTTCCGGTGGGCCAGTACGCCCGGGAGATCTTTACCAATATGGGGATCATGGAAGATGTGGAATCCATGGAGATCAACGAAGGAAAAAATGTAACGGAAGTTCTCGCGGCAGTCAGTGAGGGAAGCAATGAGGTGGGAGTGGTATACGCCACAGACGCCGCCTCCGTTGCCGGGCAGGTGGAGATTATCGCGGAGGCTCCGGCGGAGGCGCTGAAAACGCCGGTGCTTTATCCGGTGGGCCTTACCGAGGATGAGGAAGCGTGCGAGGCGGAAGCCGCAGCCGCGGAGGCGTTCCTTGCTTATCTGCAGTCTGACGAAGCCGCGGATGTGTTCGGGGAATACGGATTCGCGATTTGTTCCGGAGATGAGGAAACATCAGCAGGGGAAGACGGTACAGGAACAGCTTCAGAAACGGAAACTTCCGAAACAGATGCAGAGACTGTGTCTGAGACAGGGGATGCAGAATGACAGAATTTCTTCAGGATATAAACTGGTCGCCTTTATGGATCTCGCTGAAGACGGGAGCTGTGGCGACGCTCATTGCTTTTTTTCTCGGCATATTCTGCGCCAGAAAGATCATGAAACTGCGCCCGGGCGCCAGAGCGGTGCTGGACGGGATTCTGACCATGCCTCTGGTGCTCCCGCCCACCGTTGCCGGGTTCCTGCTTCTGATGCTGTTCAGCCTCAGAAGACCGTTCGGAGAATTTCTTTTTGAAAATTTTGATTTTAAAGTGGTTCAGACGTGGAAGGGCTGTGTTGTTGCCGCGGCGGTGATCGCCTTTCCTCTGATGTACAGGAACGCCCGGGCGGCTTTTGAGCAGGTGGATATTAATCTTATCTACGCGGGGCAGACTTTGGGAATGAGCGATTTCAGGATTTTCTGGAAGGTGATCATACCCGCCGCGGCGCCGGGAATCGCTTCCGGGACAGTGCTGGCATTTGCCAGGGCGATCGGGGAATACGGCGCGACTTCCATGCTGGCGGGAAATATTCTTGGAAAAACACGGACGGTTTCCGTAGCCATAGCGGCGGAGACGGCGGCCGGCAATTACGATGTGGCGGCGTTCTGGGTAGTGGTGATCGTACTGATCTCATTTCTTGTAGTGACGCTTATCAATATTGTATCCGGCCGGGGAATGAACGGCAGAAGGTGGATCTGATGGCGATCAGCATAGATATAGAGAAAAAATTAAAAGGATTTACTCTGAAAGTAAAATTTGACAGCGGCACTTCCCGGGTCGGGATCCTGGGCGCTTCCGGCAGCGGAAAAAGCATGACGCTCCGGTGTATTGCCGGGATCGAGAAACCGGACCGGGGCAGGATCGTATTGGGCGGGCGTACCGTTTTTGATTCAGAAAAAAAGATTGATCTGAAACCCCGGGAGAGGCGGATCGGATACCTTTTTCAGAATTATGCTCTGTTTCCAACTATGACGGTAAAGGAAAATATCCGCTGCGGATTCCGCGGCGGCAGGAAGGCTCCGGAAGAGCTGATCGCGGATTATCTGAAAAGATATCAGCTGGAAGGCCTGGAAGATCACTATCCGTCACAGCTTTCCGGGGGACAGCAGCAGAGGGCGGCCCTGGCCAGGATGATGATCGGAGAACCCGAAGTCATACTTCTGGACGAGCCTTTTTCCGCCCTTGACGGATATCTGAAAGATGTGCTTCAGAAAGATATGCAGAGATTTCTCGGGGATTATTCCGGAGACATGCTGATGGTGACCCACAGCCGGGACGAGGCTTTCCGGTTCTGCCGGGAACTGATGCTCTTAAAGGACGGAAAGACTCTGACCTACGGAGATACGAGAGAACTTTTTGAACAGCCCGGGCTTCTGGAGGCCTCCAGGCTTACCGGGTGCAAGAATAACTCCCGGATCGAGCGGCTGGGTGAATATGAGATCTTTGCCCTGGACTGGGGGATTTCCCTGCGTACAGCCCGGAAGGTGGAAGACGATATGACGCATGTGGCCATCCGGGGACACTGGATCAGAGGCGCGGAGCAAAACGGGGAAAACTGTATTCCCTTCCATGCTGTGGAATATGTGGAGACGACTTTTGAACATCAGTATCTGATCAAAAGTCCGGGTATGGAGGATTCCGTGCTCTGGTGGATGCGTCCCAGGAACGGTTTTCACGAAGATCCGGAAAAAAACCTTCCTCCCTATCTCTATCTTCCGCCGGAACATCTGATGCTTCTGAAATCATAACGTCAGCATACAAGAGGCTTTGTACACTGACGCCAAAAACAGCCCGCATACTGACATACAATCTGTCAGCAGGCGGGCTGTTAAACGTTTCAGCGCCGGTTCCTGGTATAAGTAACGTAGCTTGTTACCAGCATGGCAAGTTTGAAGGTAAGAGCGTCCTCAAAAGTGCGGAGATCCAGGCCGAATTTTTTCTGGATTTTTTCGAAACGGTAGACCAGAGTGTTGCGGTGAACGTAAAGCTGCCGGGAGGTCTCGGAAAGGTTCAGATTGTTTTCGAAAAAAGTCCGGATAATGGCAAGGGTTTCGCTGTCAATGGAATCCAGCGATTCCTCGCCGAAAATTTCCTGTATGAACATTTCGCAGACCGACAGGGGCAGCTGGTAGATCAGCCGTCCGATGCCAAGACGGCGGTAGCTGAACACATTTCTCTCGGAGTAAAAGATCTTGCCGATCTCCATGGCGGTGCGGGCTTCCTTATAGGCGTTGGAAAGCTGCTTTAAGTCCTCCGCCATATTGCTGTAGGAGACCCAGGCCTGGGTCATGGCCTCTGTTCCCAGCATGTCAACCAGCATAAACGCGATGTTTTCCAGATCTTCTTCTGTTTCGGTGGAAGAAAGCTCATGTACCACGATGATCCCTGTATCGTCTATGGAAGTGATAAAGTCCTTTGTGCGGGCGGAGAATATATTTTTTATCGTTGCAAGAGCGTGTTCGTCTTTCTCCTGGCGGGTTTCCACAAGAAAGACCGCCCGGCTGGAGGTGGAGCTGACACGCAGTTTTTTTGCCTGGTTAAAGGCTTCCACTTCTGTATAATTTCCCAGCAGTAGTTTCTGCATAAACGTATTCTTGTCGTTCTTTTCCGCATAGGCTGTGATAAGGCTTTCAATCTGGTAGACGGCAAGTTCTCCGATGGTGGGAACGCTGTCCCCGGCCCCCCAGACGATAAGGATATAAGAGAATTCCTCTCTGTCGTGAACTTTGTACAGGCAGCTGCCGGTATTGGCCATACATAAAGCGGAGCTTTCACTGAATTCCTCAAGGCGGGAAGCCGAGGGGAGCTGTCTGGAACAGGTGGAGCAGAATGGCTGGCCGTTCAGATCCAGCAGACAGAAATCAAGCCTGCTGATCTCCTTCCAGTCGTCCAGACATTTTTGAAGGGTTCGCTGTATTGACATATTGATTCCTCCTGTAGTAAAAAAGAAAACCCGGGGAAAATTCCCCGGGTCTTAAATTTTTTATTAGTTGGTGATAACCAGCTCTGTGTCTTTGTCGAAGAAGTGGGATTTCTCCATATCAAAATCAAATCTGATAGAATCGCCTGTCTTAGCGGTTGTATGCGGCTCAACACGTGCGGTAACCTGTGTGCCGTTAACGTCGAAGTACAGGAATACTTCCGCGCCGAGAAGCTCGTATACCTTAACTGTGGAAGACATTGCGCCGTCCGGAGTATCTGTAACGTCTTCAGGACGGATACCCATAACAACAGTCTTGCCGATGTAGCCGCCGTCTTTCAGAGCTTTTGCCTTGGAATCCGGGATGGCAACTTCGTCAGAACCGATCTGAGCAACGAGTTTGCCGCCTTTTTCCTTGATCACTGCATCCAGGAAGTTCATCTGCGGGGATCCCATGAATCCTGCTACGAACAGGTTGCCCGGTTTCTGATACAGATTCTGCGGAGTATCTACCTGCTGAACAACGCCGTCTTTCATAACAACGATCCTTGTACCAAGGGTCATAGCCTCTGTCTGGTCATGTGTTACGTAGATGATGGTAGCTCCCAGTCTCTGATGGATCTTGGAGATCTCGATACGCATCTGTACACGAAGTTTCGCATCCAGGTTGGAAAGCGGCTCGTCCATAAGGAATACCTTGGGATTACGCACGATAGCACGTCCCATGGCAACACGCTGTCTCTGACCACCGGAAAGAGCCTTCGGTTTACGGTCGAGAAGTTTCTCAAGGTCAAGGATCCTTGCTGCTTCACGAACTGCCTTGTCGATCTCGTCCTTCGGAACCTTGCGGAGCTTCAGGCCGAACGCCATGTTATCGTAAACAGTCATGTGGGGATACAGAGCGTAGTTCTGGAATACCATTGCGATATCACGGTCCTTGGGCTCTACATCGTTCATAACTTTATCGCCGATCTTCAGAGTACCGCTGGTGATCTCCTCCAGACCTGCAACCATACGCAGGGTGGTGGATTTACCGCATCCGGACGGTCCTACGAAAATGATAAATTCTTTGTCTTCGATCTCAAGGTTGAAGTCTTTAACCGCTTCAAAACCGTTGGGATAAGTTTTGTTAATGTGCTGTAAGGATAAGCTTGCCATTGATTTTCCCTCCAAATAATTGTGTGATGAAGTATTTCGTTTTGAACTGTACTCAGTATATCTGAATCGGTATATTATCGCCAGAGATGAATCACACAAATATTTCAGAGGTTTATTGGCAGATTGACGAAATCCCGGGGAAGGTCCGTCAATCTGCCGGAAATGGAAAAATATCCTGTCAGAATGACGAAATTATCTGCAAGGCGCGGGAATCAGTCATTGTTTCCGGCAGAGACCGCGCGGCGTTCATTCAGGAACATGCCTTCAAGGGGACGGGCGCTGAACTGCATCTGGAACCATTCGCATTTGCAGAGGAAAAGATAATAGATGTTCAGGCCGCACCCGTTCAGCGTTTCAAAATTACCCTGGCCCTTTGCAAGAAGAATATCCGCGCTGTCCAGAAGCTCTTTCGCTTCCGGGCTGATTCCCGGAAACCAGGTGCCGCATACGTTGCTCCCGTTTCCCATTACCTTTGCAACGGCTGTCATCCCGGTCTCCTCGGCGTCTTCCAGCGTGGCGTCGTTGACGGTGGGGAATCCCCTCACAAGAACGGTGATATCCAGATCCGGGTACTGTTCTTTCAGGATTTTGACAGCCAGCTTATCCAGAACGATCTCGCCGCAGTTGTCGGTGATATATACGAGTTTTTTCGCCTGACGGAGTTCTTCGAGAAAACGGCTGTATTCCTCCGGATCAAGAGGGTCCTTGTTCTCGGAATCCAGAAGAGAAAGGATAACTTCCGGACTGACTTCCGCAAGGGCGGCAAAATCGATATAGTTGCCGATGCGGGCGTAAACCAGAGCCGTTTCCAGCGGATCGGCGGACTGCCGGATTTTCTTCTCAACAGAATCCTCGACATCCAGCATCAGCTGGTTGAATTCGTGTTTTATCCGGGAATAATCTTCCTCCGGTTCTCCCCAGAAACTGCTGTAAAGTTCTTTCAGATTCTGTGAAATACTGGGGGCGCAATCCTCTTCTGCGGCGTTTGCCAGGACGCCCATGACTTTTTTCATATATTCTGTTTTTCTGTCCATATCGGAGAATCTGCGGATGGATTTCTCCTGTTTATTCACTGCGCAGCACATGCAGAACGGATTCAGCTTCATAAGGGTTATCCTTCTTTCGTAAATATGTTGCGCCGGGAGCGTACTGTCATTTGTTCCCTGACGCTATGATTAAATTATATCTTATAGTATGTGGAAAAGAAAGCACTTTTTCCCGCCGCGCGCATAGGATAGCAGGAGAAACTGTCTTCGGAATTTTCTGAGACAGTGTATAAATAAAAAAGGAGAAGTGATGCATGAAAAAGAAGTTTATCGCAGCTGCCCTTGCGGCGGTGCTGGCTGTGTCTGCCCTGCCTGCGGCAGTTTCGGCAGAGGAGAAGGAAGAGCTGACAGAAGTGACCTTAAATGAGGTGGCGCACTCCATTTTTTACGCTCCCCAGTATGTGGCTATTGAAGAAGGCTATTTTGAGGAAGAGGGACTGAAGATCGACCTGGTAAACGGATTCGGAGCCGATAAGGTGATGACGGCGGTGATTTCCGGTGAAGCGGACATCGGCTTCATGGGAGCCGAGGCTTCTGTGTACGCCTATCAGGAAGGGGCGACGGATCCGGTGGTGAATTTCGCGCAGCTTACCCAGCGGGCGGGGAATTTCCTGGTGGCCAGGGAAGAGATGCCGGATTTCCAGTGGTCGGATCTGAAAGGAAAGAAAGTTCTGGGAGGGCGCAAGGGCGGTATGCCGGAGATGGTATTTGAATATATCCTCCGCAAAAACGGTATCGATCCACAGAAAGATCTTACCATTGACCAGAGTATTGATTTCGGTTCTACTGCGGCGGCTTTCACCGGGGACGATTCCGCGGAATTTACAGTGGAATTTGAACCTTCCGCCACAGCCCTTGAGCAGGAGGGCGCCGGCTATGTGGTGGCATCTCTCGGTGTGGATTCCGGCTATGTGCCTTACACCTCCTACAGCGCGAAGACCAGTTATATGGAAGAACATCCGGAAGTTATACAGAAATTTACAAACGGCCTGCAGAAAGGAATGGAATATGTGCAGACCCATACGCCGGCGGAGATCGCGGCTGTGATCGCACCTCAGTTCCCGGAAACGGATCTGGAGACCATTACAACGATCGTGACGCGTTATCATGAACAGGATACCTGGAAGGAGAATCTTGTCTTTGAAAAAGAAAGCTTTGAGCTTCTCCAGGATATTCTGGAGGAATCGGGAGAGCTTAAGGAGAGAGTGGACTACGATAAGCTTGTGACGACGGCTTACGCGCAGAAAGCGGCGGAGAAATAAACGCTCCACAGGTGCCCGGAGATATCGTGGAATACCGGGTGTCATTCAACATTTTCCCGAAAAATTTAACAGGAATTCACAGATTTGAACATTGACAGTGAAAAGAGAATGTGACAGTATGATTGCATGAAATTACAGATAGAAGGAGAGACAATATGGGATACAGGAGACAATGCGGCGTGCTGCTCCCGGTGAGCAGCCTGCCGTCAAAATATGGAATCGGATGTTTTTCCAGAAGCGCGTATGAGTTTGTGGATGCCCTGAAAGCGGCGGGACAGGGCTACTGGCAGATTTTGCCTTTGGGTCCCACCAGTTACGGAGATTCTCCATACCAGTCTTTTTCCACCTTTGCGGGGAATCCTTATTTTATCAGTCTGGAAGATCTGATCGAGGAGGGAGTACTGACAAAGAGAGAATGCGACAGAGCGGATTTCGGGAAGGATCCTGTCAGCGTGGACTACGCTAAAATGTACAAAAGCCGGATGCCCCTTCTGCGCAAAGCCTATGAGCGCAGCAATATCGGAGAGAATCCGGAATTCCGGAGATTTCAGGAAGAAGAGTCCTGGTGGCTGAAGGACTACGCCCTTTTCATGGCGGTGAAGGACCGCTTTGACGGAAAGCCCTGGAGCGAGTGGGCGGAAGATATCCGCCTGCGCTGGCAGAACGCCCTGGATTATTACCGCAGGGAACTCTATTTTGAGATCGAGTTTTATGAATATGTGCAGTTTAAATTCCGCCAGCAGTGGACGAAGCTGAAGGCCTATGCCAATGAGCAGGGAATCCGTATCATCGGGGATATCCCTATCTATGTGGCTATGGACAGCGCGGACACCTGGGCGAATCCCTGGCTGTTCAAGCTGGATGAGAACAACTGCCCCACGCAGGTGGCCGGATGCCCGCCTGACGGATTTTCCGCTACCGGACAGCTCTGGGGGAATCCTCTCTATAACTGGGAGGTGCACAGAAATTCAGGGTATGACTGGTGGGTGAAGCGGATCGCCAACTGTTTCCGCCTGTATGACGTGCTCCGGATCGATCATTTCCGGGGATTCGACGAATATTTTGCCATTCCCTACGGAGATGAAACCGCAGAGCATGGATGGTGGGAAAAAGGACCGGGAATGGATCTTTTCCGTACAATATCAGAGAAGCTGGGGCCGAGGGACATTATCGCGGAAGATCTTGGATATATGACCGATACGGTGAAACAGCTTGTGGCAGACAGCGGTTATCCCAATATGAGGGTGATCGAGTTCGCCTTTGACGAGCGCGACACGGGAAACGCCAGCGATTATCTGCCGCACAATTACCCACGGAACTGTGTGGTGTATACAGGAACCCATGACAATGAAACCCTGGTGTCCTGGTTCCAGGACATCACGGCTGCGGAGCGGAAACAGGCGAGGGAGTACCTGAATAATTTCCATGATTCTGATGAGGAGATATATAAAGATCTGATCTGTCTTGTGATGAGAAGCGTCGCGGATCTCTGCATCATTCCCATGCAGGATTATCTGGGACTGGATAACTCCGCCCGTATGAACCAGCCGTCTACTCTGGGCAAGAACTGGAAGTGGCGCCTGAAGAGAGGGCAGTTTACCAAAAAGCTTCAGAAGGAAATGAGGGCGATGGCCGCCAGGTATGGAAGATTGTAAATCAGGGATGATAATCGATAATCCGTATTGACAAAATCTGTTGCAGGCAATATAATAACATTGTTATATGACACTGTTATATGGAGGGCCCTATGGAAGAGAAATCATCGACCACACTGGAAAATATATTTCGGGCCGCCATGGAGGAATTTTCTGAAAGAGGGTTTCTGGGGGCATCCCTGCGGCAGATCGTAAAGAGGGCAGGAGTAACGACCGGGGCTTTTTACGGATATTTTTCCAGCAAAGAAGCTTTGTTTAATGCCATTGTGGAACCGCATGCCGCCGCACTGATGGGAAAGTTTATGGAGGCCCAGACCTCCTTTGCCGAGCTGCCTGAGGATCAGCAGCCGGAACACATGGGGGTCGAGTCTTCGGACTGTATCCACTGGATGGTGGATTATATCTGCCGGCACCGGGAGCCGGTGAAGCTGTTGCTCTGCCGGTCGGAGGGCACCAGCTATGAGCATTTTGTCCACAATATGGTGGAGGTGGAAGTAGAGTACACGATGAAATATATAGAAGTTCTCCGCCGTCTCGGACAGGATATTCCGGATCTGGATGAGCAGATGTGCCATATCATTGCCAGCGGTATGTTTAACGGGGTATTTGAGATTGTGGTACATGATATGCCGGGGGATAAAGCCCTGCGCTATGTGGATCAGCTGCGGGATTTTTATACGGCCGGATGGCTGAAATTGATGGGGCAGTAGCCCCCATCTTTTTTACATGCAGGTTAGCTAAAGCTAACTTTATGATAAATATTTTAAGTAAAAGGGAGGTAATTTTTTGAAACAGAAAAAGCAAAGCAGCCTGTCCCGCATCTTAAGCTATGCAGGCAGGCACAAAAATCTTACCCTGCTGGGCTGTATCCTTTCTGCTCTGTCCGCGGTGCTGGGGCTGATCCCTTATGTATGCGTCTGGATGGCGGTGAGAAACGTTCTGGAAGACTGGCCGGATCTTAACGGAGCCTCCGGACTGGCACACTGGGGATGGACGGCGGTATGGACTGCCATCGGCAGTATTGCTCTGTATTTTGCGGCGCTCATGTCCACCCATATCGCAGCTTTCCGCACGGCCCGGAATATCCGGTATGCCGCCATGGCGCATGTGCTGAAACTGCCCCTGGGATTCTTTACAGGTAATCAATCCGGGCGTCTGCGTAAACTTATTGACGATAACGCCGGACTTACAGAGGATCTGCTGGCTCACAAGCTTCCCGATCTGGCCGGAACTGCAGTCACGCCTGTCGCAGCTATCGTGATGCTGTTCCTTTTCGACTGGAAAATGGGGCTTTTGTGCCTGCTCACCATGGTGCTGGCGCTTCTTTCCATGTGCCTGATGATGGGCGGTAAGAACGCAGGTTTTTTCCACCGATATCAGAAAGAGATCGAGCGCATGAGCGGGGAGGCAGTGGAATATGTCAGAGGTATCCCCGTAGTAAAAATGTTTCAGCAGACGGTCTATTCTTTCAAGGCTTTCTATGCGGCTATCAAAGATTACAGTGATCTGGCCAGCCAGTATGCCATGAGCTGCCGTGTGGGACAGACCTGTTTTCTGACCTTTATTAACGGTGCTTTTGCCCTGCTGATCCCGGCAGCGCTGCTTATGGCCTCCGGCGGGGATGTGCGCACGGTGCTTGTCAACTTTATTTTTTACGCTCTGTTCGCTCCGGCCTGCGGTCAGATGATCAACCGGATCATGTATATGAGCGAAGCTGTCATGGAAGCGAACGAGGCTGTGGGGCGTCTCAATGAGATCCTCGGACAGAAACCAATGGAAGAACCGAAAATGCAGAAGCGCCCGGCAAACGCTGCTGTAACTTTTGAACATGTAACTTTTACGTATCCCGGTGCGAACCGGCCGGCTCTCGCTGACGTGTCTTTTTCTGTCCGGCCGGGGCAGGTAACGGCCCTTGTGGGACCCTCCGGCGGGGGCAAGACTACCGCCGCCAGTCTGATCCCCCGTTTCTGGGATGCGGATTGCGGCAGTGTTTCCGTTGGCGGAGTTGACGTCCGGGAGATGGATACTGAAGAACTGATGGGACAGGTGGCCTTTGTCTTTCAGGATACCCGGCTGTTTAAGGAGAGCATCCTGGAAAATATCCGGGCCGCCCGGCCGGAAGCTTCCAGAGAAGAAGTTCTCTCCGCCGCCCATGCCGCCCAGTGCGATGACATTCTGGAGAAACTGCCCCATGGCCTGGATACGGTGGTTGGAACGAAAGGCGTTTATCTCTCCGGCGGGGAGCAGCAGCGGATCGCCCTGGCCCGCGCCATTTTAAAAGATGCGCCTATCGTTGTGCTTGATGAAGCAACCGCCTTCGCCGATCCGGAGAACGAGCATCAGATCCAGAAAGCATTTGAAGTGCTGACAAAGAACAAAACGGTACTGATGATCGCCCATCGGCTGTCTACAGTACAGGATGCGGATAACATTCTCGTCTTAAGCGACGGAAAAATCGCCGAGCAGGGCAGCCATGAAAGCCTGCTTGCAAAGAAAGGCGTTTATGCCGCCATGTGGGAGGACTACCAGCGCAGCGCCCGGTGGAAAGTGGGGGGATACCTTAATGCCCAGAAATCAGGGCAGGAAAGAGGGAATCCCGCAAGGGGATACCTTAATGCCCAAAAAACAGGGCAGAAAAGAGGAAAGGAGGAGAAACAGGTATGACGAAGAAATTACAGCATTTGTTTGCACTCAGTGAAAAAGGAGCAAAGGATCTGGTGAAGGCCGTCTTCTGGTGTTTTGTGTGCAATCTAAGCCTGATGCTTCCGGTAGGGGTTGTCCTGTTTACAGCGCAGCATCTTCTGGATTCCATGGAAAACGGGGGAAATCCTGTGGAGGGCTTCTGGATCTGTACGGGCTTTGCAGCAGCTGTCCTGCTTCTGTTGTTTGTCCTTCACTGGTTCCAGTATGCTTCGCTGTATCTGGCTACTTATAAGGAAAGCGCAAACCGGCGTGTGAGCCTTGCGGAGACCTTGCGCCGGCTTCCGTTAAGCTTTTTCGGAAACCGGGATTTAAGCGATCTGACATCTACCATGATCGCGGACTGCTCCAGCCTGGATCAGATGTTCTCTCACTATGTGCCTCAGTTATTTGCTTCTGTCTTTTCCACTCTGGTGATCGGTATCGCCATGTTCCTCTGCGACTGGCGGATGGCGCTGGCTATTTTGTGGGTAGTGCCTGTGGCGGTTCTGCTTACTGCAGGGAGCAAGAGGATTCAGGATTCTTTCGGGACAAAGAATATTCTAAACAAGAGGGCGGTGGCTGACTGCATCCAGGAGGGACTGGAAACCATCAGGGACATCAAAGCGTGCAGCCGTCAGGAAGCCTATATGGGGAAACTAAAGGAAAAGCTGGCAGCCATGGAGAAAGGTTCCATCCATTCAGAACTTGCCACCGGCGTGTTTGTCTGCTCTGCACAGGCCTTCCTACGCCTTGGACTGGCAACTACGATCCTGACCGGAGGGGCGCTGCTGGCAGGAGGAGAACTTTCCTTTCTTTACTTTCTGGGATTCCTCTTTGCTGCCGCAAGGCTGTATGACCCGCTGGGGCTGGTGCTTCAGAATATCGCCGCCACTTTCAATACGAAGCTGCAGATTGAACGGATGCGTTCGATCCTGGAGCAGCCGGTGCAGAAAGGCGTGGAAGAATTTACACCGGCAAACTATGATATTACTTTTGAACATGTTTCCTTTGCATACCGGGAGGGAGACGGCGTGCTGGAGGATGTAAGTTTTACAGCCAGACAGGGAGAAGTAACCGCTCTGATCGGTCCCTCCGGCGGAGGAAAGTCGACGGCGTGTAAACTGGCCGCCCGTTTTTGGGATGCTTCCCGGGGAAAAGTAACTCTTGGAGGTGTGGATGTTTCCGGCGTTGACCCGGAAACGCTGTTAAAACACTATTCCATGGTATTTCAGGATGTGGTATTGTTCCGGGATACGGTAATGGAAAATATCCGTCTGGGACGCAGGGGAGCCACAGATGAGGAAGTGATCGCAGCAGCGAAAGCCGCCCGGTGTGATGAATTTATCCGGAAGCTCCCGCAAGGTTACCAGACGATGATCGGCGAAAACGGTTCCACTCTTTCCGGAGGAGAACGACAGAGGATTTCCATCGCCCGTGCCCTTCTAAAGGACGCACCGGTAATTTTGCTGGATGAAGCTACTGCCAGTCTGGATGTGGAGAATGAGAGCGCTGTTCAGGATGCTCTTTCCCGTCTGCTCCAGGGCAGGACGGTGCTGGTCATCGCTCATCGGATGCGCACTGTTGCCGGAGCGGACCACATCGTAGTGCTGGAAAACGGCCGCGTGGCCCAGCAGGGTACGCCGGAAGAACTGATGGAACAGGGCGGTCTCTACCGGCGTATGGTGGAGCTGCAAAGAGAAACGGCGCGGTGGAAGTTGGGCGTATCATAACGGATCCTGACAATGGAGAAATATATTGCTTGACAGGGGAAGAAAGAAGCATTATACTAAAGTTAGTTAGCTTGAACTAACATAAAACGGGATAATCCTATTTCTTGCCGGAACGGAGGGAAAGAGCAGTGTGGAGATACACAGTCGAAGTCAGTGGAATGATGTGCGGGATGTGCGAGGCGCATATTAATGATGCAGTGCGTAATGTCTTCCCGGTCAAAAAGGTAACATCTTCCCGAAGCAAAAAGCAGACAGTGATCCTTTCGGAGACAGAACTTGACACAGAGACGATTGCGGATACGATCCGCCATACAGGATATGAGGTTGGCGAGATTCGAAAGGAACCGTATAAAAAGAAAGGATTATTTTTTCAAGCATGAGTTAGAAACCGCTAACCGATGTGAATCAACTTTTGTATTTGGGGATTTATGAAAGGAAGGTGACCATGTCCGAGGATTTAGTGATTCGTCATTGCGCGCCGACTCTTGCTGGGATCAAGACGGGCAATCTGTTTTCCTGCTCCTGCCCGGACAGAAAGGAGCTGACGAAAGCCCTGTCCCGCTTAAACAGGAAACTGGTTCCCAGAGGCATTCGTATTGTACCGCTCAGGGTCCGTAAAGGGCATGCCCTGATCTATGCTTACCGGCCTCATGCGCTGGAAAGTGATCTGGCGGATGATCACGCAAGGGAGCTGCTGACGCAATACGGCTACCTGCCGGGAAATCTTAACGCCTGTGTGATTCATCTGATGCGCCGACTTCAGTCGGCCGGGGAATTTCCCCATGAGATCGGCCTCTTTTTAAGTTATCCTCCGGAGGACGTCCGGGGATTCATCCACAACAAAGCCTGCAATTTCAAATGTTCCGGCTGCTGGAAGGTCTATGGAGACGAACAGGCGGCGAAGAGCATTTTTGAAAAATATAATGTATGCAGCAAAATATATTTCCAGCAGTGGCAACAGGGAAAATCTATCGAGCAGCTTACGGTAGCTGTCTGATGTTTTCAAAATAGAAACCTGTAGAAAGGAAGGTTGTTTTTTATGAGTAAAATTGCAGTTGTTTACTGGAGCGGCACCGGAAATACGGAGGCCATGGCTATGGCGGTTGCACAGGGCGCCAGGGACAAAGGAGCGGAAGTATCTGTACTTACTCCTTCCGAGTTCTCTTCAGACCAGGTCGGCAATTATGACGCCATCGCTTTTGGCTGCCCTTCTATGGGAGATGAACAGCTGGAAGAAAGTGAATTCGAGCCAATGTTTACCGATTGCAAGAGCGGTTTAAAGGGAAAGAACATTGCGCTGTTCGGTTCCTATGGCTGGGGCGACGGAGAATGGATGCGCAGCTGGGAGGAACTCTGCGCCAATGATGGAATGAAGCTTGTATGCGACAGTGTGATCTGCAACGAGACTCCCGATGAGGAAGCGCTGGCGGCCTGCCGCAGCCTGGGTGCGGCACTGGTTTAAAAGGAGGAAGAATTGTTATGAAGAATTATATGAAACTGGCTCTTTTTGCGGGAGGCACATTATTCGGGTCTTTCGGTATAAAACTGCTGTCCAGTAAGGACGCGAAAAAAGCCTATGTCCATGCGACGGCTGCCGGCCTGCGCATGAAAGATTCCGTTATGCAGTCTGTGACGACCGTACAGGAAAATGCTTCGGACATTCTGGCTTCCGCTAAGGAGCTGAACGAGGAACTTGCGGCAAAAGATGCCGAAGAAGCTGCCGCCGCCAATCTGGAAAATGAAGAGGAATGATTGATACCGGGGAGCCGCACAGGCGGCTCCCTCTTTTCGTGAAGGAGGAATTTATGAACGCGACCATATTGCATGAAAGCCGGGGACGCATCCGCCTGAAGCTGAAGCAGGAGCGGATGACGATTCCACAGGCCGACCTTTTGGAGACGTGGCTGCAGGAAAAGCCATGGGTCCGGCGCGCCATTGTCCATGAACGTACCTGCTGTGTCATCCTGTATTATGAAGGAGACCGTCAGGCCATGCTGGATGAACTCCGGCATTTTTCATGGAAGGAAGCAAAAGAGACTACGGCACTGCCGGCCCACAGCAGCAGGGCTTTAAACCGTGAATTTGAGGAGAAGCTGGCAGGGAAGATTCTATACAAAGCCGCCAGTACACTGTTTCTTCCGTCTCCTCTGCGGATTGCCCGTATTCTGTGGCATATGATCCCGTTTGTGAAGCGGGGACTTGGCTGCCTGCGCCACAGGCATATGAAAGTAGAACTGCTGGACGCCCTGTCTGTTTCCATTTCTGTCTGCCGAAAGGACTTTGGGACTGCCGGTATGGTGATGTTTTTGTTGGAAGTAGGCGAACTGCTGGAGGAATGGACACGGAAAAAATCCGTGGCAGACCTTGCCCGCTGTATGTCGCTTAACGTAGACCGTGTATGGGTGCGTACCGGACAGGGAGAGGTTCTGGTACCAGTCTCACAGATCCGGCCCGGGGACGCGGTAGTGGTGCGGGCCGGCGGGGTCATTCCCATGGACGGCCTGGTACTGGAAGGGGAAATTACCGTCAATCAGGCTTCTCTCACAGGGGAATCCATTCCGGTACCCAAACATCCCGGCGGGGCAGTTTATGCCGGAACCGTTGTGGAAGAAGGAGAATGTGTTTTTGAAGTAAAGCAGGTTTCCGGTCAAAGCCGTTACGACCAGATCATCCACATGATCGAGCAGTCGGAACAGATGAAGTCGGATGCCGAAAGCAAAGCGGCCAGTCTTGCCGACAGGCTGGTGCCCTACACCTTTGCGGGAAGTATCCTGAGCCTTGTCCTCACCCGGAATGTGTCCAGGGCGCTGTCTGTGTTGATGGTGGATTTTTCGTGCGCGCTGAAACTGGCCATGCCGCTGGCGGTCCTTTCTGCGATGCGGGAGGCCGGAAGAGCCAATATTACTGTCAAAGGGGGTAAATTTCTGGAAGCGGTCGCCGCCGCGGATACGATTGTTTTTGACAAAACCGGCACGCTGACTTACGCCTGCCCGCAGGTGGCGCAGGTGGTTCCTTTCGGCGGCAAAGATGAACAGGAAATGCTGCGGCTGGCCGCCTGCCTGGAGGAACATTTTCCTCATTCTATGGCAAACGCCGTTGTAGCGGAAGCGAAGCGCCGCGGCCTGAGACATGAAGAGTATCATTCCAAAGTGGAGTATCTGGTGGCGCATGGGATCGCCAGTACCGTCAACGGAGAAAAGGTTCTGATCGGCAGCGCCCATTTTGTGTTTGAGGACGAACAGTGCCGGATCCCGGAAGGGGAGCAGGAGCGCTTTGATGCTCTGCCGCCGGAGTATTCCCATCTGTATCTGGCCACCGGCGGGAAACTGGCCGCTGTGATCTGCATTGCCGATCCGCTCCGGGAGGAAACCAGGGAGGTGTTGAACGAACTGCGTATCATGGGGATTCAGCGTGCAGTCATGCTCACCGGAGACAGCAGGCGGACTGCCGCAGCCATTGCAACGCAGGCAGGGGTAGATGACTTCTGCGCGGAAGTACTTCCGGCGGATAAGGCGGCTTACGTGGCGAAACTTCGGCGGGAAGGCCATACTGTCCTGATGGTGGGAGATGGGATCAACGATTCTCCGGCGCTGTCCGAGGCGGACGCGGGAATTGCGATCAGCGACGGCGCCGCTATTGCGCGGGAGATTGCAGATATTACCATCGCCGCCGACAATCTGTGGGAGCTGGCGGAACTGCGCCGGATCGCCATGGCGCTTATGAAACGCATTCATTCAAACTATTGCTTTGTCATCGGGTTCAACGGGGCGCTGATCGCCTCTGGCGTTCTGGGGCTTCTGCCGCCTGCCTCATCCGCTATGCTCCATAATCTCTCCACCCTGGGGGTCAGCCTGCGCAGTATGAGCAGCCTGAACTCCCGGCTGCTGTCCGTATATCAGAAAATATAGAAAAAGCCGGAAACACTGATTTTTCAGGATTTCCGGCTTTCGTAGAGCAGATAACGGGAGTCGAACCCGCCTCCCCAGCTTGGGAAGCTGGTGTTCTACCGATGAACTATATCTGCATGTTTCCATTATAGCAGTTTTCGCTTAAAAATCAAGAGCGGAAACGCTGGAATTCAGGAACGAAAACTCCGGGATTCAATAACTGGATTTGCAGGTGTTTTTATGGTAAGATAAAAAACAGAAGCGAAATTTTAAATACCGGAATGATGAAAACGGACGGGAGGCGGAATGAAAAAAGAGGTAAACCATAATATACGCAAACGCTTTAACGAGATCATCTACAACACCGCCAGATATACGGAGATTATCTTATCTGTGGTGATACTGGTCGTTATCGCGCTGGCAGGGATCAGCATGATACACGACATTACCAGAATATCCCTGTGGGATATGGATATTGATTTTTTTACGGAGTTTCTGTCCAATGCGCTGTCGCTGGTGGTGGGCGTGGAGTTTATCAAAATGCTGTGCAGGCATTCCGTGCAGAATGTGGTAGAGGTGCTGTTGTTTGCCACCGCAAGACAGATGGTGGTGGAACATCTTGAGACCTGGCAGACTCTGATAGGAGTGGCTGCCATCGCGATCCTTTTCGCAATACGTAAATATCTGATGACAGGAGATGAGAGGTTATGATGAAAGCAGGATTTATCGGCTGCGGCAATATGGGAACCGCCATGGTGAGCGGTATACTGAAAAAAGGACTTTTAAACAAAGATGAGATCATAGTGTCCAATCTCACGGAGGCGGGGGCCGCCCGCAGCAGGGAAAAGCTGGGAGTCGTCGTTACCATGGACAACCGTGAGGTGGCGGCAAAAAGCAGGATCCTTTTTCTGGCGGTAAAGCCGCAGTTTTATGAGGAAGTGATTAAAGAGATCCGGGATCTTCTCACAGAGGATCAGATCCTGGTGGGGATCGCTCCCGGCAAAACGCTTCAGTGGCTTGAGGAAACCTGCGCAAGATCCATGAAGATCGTCCGTCTGATGCCGAATACCCCGGCGCAG
This sequence comes from uncultured Blautia sp., assembly GCA_944380045.1. Lineage (GTDB taxonomy): Bacteria > Bacillota > Clostridia > Lachnospirales > Lachnospiraceae > Blautia_A. The sequence continues at coordinate 1,131 of CALWGI010000023.1, read as the reverse complement.
GTAGGGGAAGGAATGACAAGCGTGTGCATCAACGAGAAGGTGACGGAGGAGGACGCGCGCCAGATCCGTGAACTCACCGACAGTTTCGGCAGAACAGAGTTCATCCCCGAGCGGCTGATGGATGCGGCGGGAGCTGTCAGCGGCAGTTCTCCGGCCTATGTGTTCATGTTTATCGAAGCGATGGCGGACGCTGCGGTGGCGCAGGGAATGCCCCGGAAACAGGCTTACGCCTTTGCGGCCCAGGCGGTTCTGGGAAGCGCGAAAATGGTTCTGGAGACGGGAATGCATCCGGGCGAACTGAAAGATATGGTATGTTCTCCGGCAGGAACCACCATAGAGGGCGTGCGTATGCTGGAGAAAGCCGGAATGAGAAGCGCCGTGTTCGAGGCGCTGACCGCATGCGCGGAAAAAGGAAAGCGGCTGTAATCTGTAAATAAAAAGTAATCCGATCATTTATGAAAAAATTGTGTTAAAGAACAGAATGTGCTAAACTCTTTTCAGGAGGGTTTGGCACATGTTCTTTTTAACGGAAAAAATGCTGATCTGGTCCATGAGGCTGGGAAAGCGGCGCAGCAGGGTTCTGAGAGCAGCGGGGAAGATCCTGGGGATGTTTCCCGTATGGTATGCGGAACGGATGGAGCGCAGGCTGATGGACGGAACCTGGAATCCCGGCCCGAAGTGGAAGAAAAAGTGCAGGAAGAGAAGAAACAGAAGAAAACAGGGATAAGTATCATCTGCTTATCCCTGTTCCTCTGCTCAGTGTGCTGTTGTGATATCTGGAAGAATAAGTTACGTCCTCCCCGAACCATGCAGGAGGAATATAGGCGTTTGCGGCTTCCTCGGAAGGGAATTCCACTTCGGCAAGAAGAAGCCCTTCGTATTCCTCATGAAAAACATCCAGTTCAATAGTCAGCCCGTCCTTTTCCGGGATCAGGTATCTGGTCTTGGCGATGACAAGGCCGTCCGCCTTGGGCTTCAGGTGAAGATACGCCTCCCGGTCCAGGGGCAGGTTGTATTCTTCCCGTGCCATAAGGCCGGCTGATTTATAAGTGAGATAATATTCGTCGTCCTGGCGGCGGATGCGCACCACCGGCGCTGTGCAGAGATATCCCTGTTCGATCTGGCGGCAGG
>CALWGI010000022.1 GCA_944380045.1 uncultured Blautia sp. | reverse complement strand
TTATCAACGCGAACGCGACGCATTACATAACAGAGAAGGAAGACTGCCGTTATCACAGCTTTCTGATCCCGCCTGAGATGCTGGGCTTTTTTGAGGGGAGCGTGATGCAGGAGAAGCATGTGGAGAGGATTCTGTTTAACCCTGCGATATCGTCCAGGATTTTTTCTCCGGAGAGAAAGGAAGACCAGAAAGCGCTGGAGCATCTCAGGCGCCTTGACGATCTTTATTTTGCCGACGACGGGGACGGATTCCGGGAGTATGAGATTTCTCTTTGTATTGCGGGTCTCTGGCTGGAAACTGCGAAACTTCTGATGAAGGAGACGGTCCTTCCCTCTGTTACGCGAAAAGAGTACCGCAGGATCAGGAGTCTTTTAACCTTTATCCATGAAAATTACAGAGAAAAAATCTCTCTGGAGGATATCGCCGGGGCGGCGAATGTGAGTAAAACAGAGTGTCTGCGCTGTTTCCGGAAATATACGGGAAGCACGCCCTATCAGTATCTTCTGCAGTACCGGATGAATGCCGCCGCGGCTCTTCTGAAGAGCACGGAAGATCCTGTTACGGAGATCGCTCTGAAGATGCAGTTTCCTTCAGCCAGCGCTTTTATCGGCGCTTTCCGTAAAGTATACGGAGTTACGCCGTCGGTTTACCGGCGCTGATGTAATAGAAAAGTGATTTATCAAGTCAGGAGGGATTCATTATGAATGCAAATGTAACAAGAGAAAAGGCTTTGGAACTGGTAAAAAAATATAATCAGGAACCTTTCCATATCCAGCACGCTCTGACTGTGGAAGGGGTTATGAGATGGTTCGCCCGGGAAAATCAGGAAGATGAGGATTTCTGGGGCCTTGCAGGCCTTCTTCATGATGTGGATTTTGAGAAATGGCCGGAAGAGCACTGTAAGAAAGCGCCGGAGCTGCTGGCGGAGATCGGCGCCTCCGACGAACTGGTCCATGCTGTGTGCAGCCACGGATACGGGGTATGTTCTGAAGTGGAACCTGCGAATCAGATGGAGAAGATCCTGTTTGCGGCAGACGAGCTTACCGGTCTGATCTGGGCAGCCGCGCTTATGCGTCCCTCCAGAAGCGTTATGGATATGGAAGTGAAGAGCATCAAAAAGAAATTTAAAGACAAACGCTTCGCCGCGGGATGTTCCAGAGAGATCATCCAGAGAGGAGCGGATATGCTCGGATGGGATCTGAATGAACTCTTTGAGAAAACTCTTGAGGCAATGCGTTCCTGTGAGGCCGACGTACAGAAGGCTATGGAGTAACCTGTTGAATTATTACCAAAAAAACAAAAATCACATAAAAAAATAAAAAAATACCCACAGCCCCAAAAGGGCTGCGGGATGGATTACTGCGCTTCTTTGATCCCGGAGATATCCGGCGCGGCCATCAGAGAGTAGTTGGTGTAATATACAACGAATCCCGGTTTGGCTCCGCCGGGTTTTTTTACGTGTTTTTTCTGGATATAGTCGATTTCTACTTTAGGCGCGGTGCGTCCTTTGGAATAATAAGCCGCGAGCCGCCCCGCCTCCTCAAAAGTACGGTCCGGAAGCTCGCCGTCCGGAGTTTTCACAATCACGTGGGATCCGGCCATTTTTTTTGCGTGGAACCACCAGTCGTTTCCGGTCGCCGTCTTAAATGTCAGCTCATCGTTCTGATAATTGTTTTTTCCTACAAAAATATCGAAACCGTCGCTGGAAATATAGTGTAGCGGTTTTGATTTTGCCTGCATTTTCTGTCCCTTTTTTGAGAAGGAATGCTTTTTGATGAAGCCGTATTCTGTCAGCTCTTCTTTGATCTGGCTGAGATCGCTTTCGGCCCTGGCGATGTCCAGGGCGTTGGAGATGGATTCCAGATGCTCGATTTCGGATTCCGTATCTGCCAGCTGTTCTGTAAGCGCCTCTTCTGTACGCTTCAGTTTTCCGTAACGGTCAAAATATTTTTTCGCGTTTTCGGAAGGGGTGAGGGTGGGATCCAGGGGAACGGTGATTTCCTCGTCTGTATAGTAATTCAGAGCCTGAAAAGATTTGGCCCCTTCTTCCAGCCCGTATCCGTAGGTGTTGATCAACTCCCCGTATATTTTGTATTTATCCTTTTTGGCGGTGTCTTTAAGCTGCTTCTGCTGAAGAATATATTTTTTGCGGTTGCGTTCCAGCGCTGTCTGTACGATCCGTCGGAGATCGGATGATTTCTGCCGGATCCTGTTGAGAGTATCCCTGGAGGAATAGTAGGTATCCAGCATCGCGGAAACTGTGGGAAATTCCACAGAATGGTACTCGCTTCCATACTGTGTAAGCGGGAGTACGGAATATTCCACAGGCTCCTGGCCGCGGTAAATGATATTCGGCGTAAAATCCCCTTCCTCCACCTGATCCATCAGACGCCGGAAAGTATGGTAAAGATGGACGCAGGCGGTCTCATTCAGAGACTGGGCCGCGTCGTTTCCGTCGATAGAAGCGCGGTAACAGATCTCCTCCGCGATCAGCGGGCTTAACCCCGTAAGGGAAGTATAAATCGCTTTGGAAATATTGCAGGGTTTCCGGCAGACTTTCTCTGTGAATTCTTCTTCCGTCACGGTAAGCGGATCCGCTTTATCCTGAGTCTGCGGAAGAAAATATTCTCTGCCGGGCAGAACTTCGCGCACGGAACTCATATGTGAGGAAACATGCTTGATGCTGTCCAGGATCATTCTGTTCTCATCGCAGAAAATGATGTTGCTGTGTTTCCCCATCAGTTCCAGGATCAGGATTTTTTTACAGGGGTCGCCCATCTCGTTTAAATGTTCAAGTTCGAACTCGATGACCCGTTCCAGACCCGGCTGGCGGATCCCGCTGATCCTGGCGCTTCCGATGTGCTTGCGCAGCAGCATGCAGAAATTCGGAGCGGTGAGGGGGCTGGGTTTGTTTTTTTCTATAAAATATATCAGCGGAAGAGACGCGCTGGCAGAAAGCAGCAGTCGCTGCTGGCCGTTCGCCCCTTTTGCCGTGATAACAAGCGCATCCGGTTCCGGCTGAGCGATCTTATTGAACCGTCCACCGTCAAGGTTCTGGTGCAGTTCCCTGACCATGGCGGCGATGGTAATTCCGTCAAATGCCATTGTTTTAACTCCTGGTAATTATTTTGCTCTGAACAGTATACCATGAATTTGGAAGAAGCGCAAAAATCTTTCGGCCGCAACCTCACATTCCTGTCATTGTACAGCGGCGGGATACCTGATATAATGAATAAAACGAAAAAAGAGGACGGAGAAATGATACATGAAACAATAGCGATCCGGGCAAAATCGGCTCCCGGTGATAAAGCGTATATGACGACATATTTCTGGGAAGAGTCAGAGGAGCTCTGGCCGGGGAGAAAACGCCCCGTCATACTTATCTGCCCGGGCGGCGCCTACCGTATGACTTCTGACAGAGAAGCGGAGGCTGTGGCAGTCAGATTTATGGCGATGGGTTATCATACAGCGGTGCTCAGGTACAGTGTAGCGCCTGTCAGATATCCGGCGCAGCTGGTCCAGCTTGCCGCCGCGGTGAGTATCCTGAAAAAGAACAGTGAAAAGTGGCTGATCAGCGACGATCAGGTATACGTTATGGGATTTTCCGCCGGCGGCCATCTGGCGGCTTCGCTTGGCGTATTCTGGAACAGCGGCCGCCTTGCGGGCATAACGGGCCTTAAACCGGAAGAGATGCGCCCGGCGGGAATGATCCTTTCCTATCCGGTGATCACTTCCGGCGGGTTCGGACACCAGGAGAGTTTCCGGAACCTTCTCGGAGACAGGTATGAGGAGCTGAAGGAAGAGGTTTCACTGGAGAAACAGGTTTCCGCGGATACGCCGGAGACATTTTTGTGGCATACGGCTGAAGATACCACGGTTCCCGCGGAAAATTCCCTGCTTTTCGTATCCGCTCTGCGAAAATACAGGATTCCGGCAGAATTTCATCTGTTTCAGAGGGGAAAACACGGGATCGGGCTGGGCGACAGTCTGACCGCCGGAAAAGACGGGGAAACAATTGTTCCGGGAACTGATATCTGGAGCAGTCTGGCCGGCGAATGGCTGCGCAGAAAAACAGAAAAAACTGTTTGACTACGATATTCTGATGCACTATAATAAATCTGTATGTAAAAAAACAAGTAATCTGTAAAGCGAGATATACTTATGATAAAAAGCATGACAGGTTTCGGGCGTGCCGAAGCAGTGACAAAAGAGAGAAAGATCACCGTGGAACTGAAATCGGTGAATCACAGATATCTTGATCTGAACATCAAGATGCCGCGGAAACTGAATGTTTTCGAGGGCCAGATCAGAAATCTGATGAAGCATTATATGCAGCGTGGTAAAGTAGATGTCTACATTACCTACGAGGATTATACATCCGGAAGTGTTTCCGTGAAATACAACAGGGAGATCGCGGGAGAATATCTGAAATATCTCAGGGAGATGGCGGATGAGTTTTCTCTTGAAAACGATGTGAAAGTATCTTCACTTTCCAGATATCCGGAAGTATTCGCCATGGAGGAACAGTCCATTGATGAGGAAAAAATCTGGAGCTGTCTGGAAGGTCCTCTGAAGGAAGCCTGCATTAAATTTGTCGAAACCCGGGAAAGAGAGGGAGAAAATCTCAAAAATGATCTCCTGGAAAAGCTTGACGGTATCGAGAAGATGGTGGAAAGAGTACAGGAACGTTCTCCGGAGGTCGTTGCGGCTTACAGAGAGAAACTGGAATCAAAAGTCCACGAGCTTCTGGAGGACAGTCAGATCGACGACAGCCGTATCGCCGCCGAGGTAATAATTTTTTCGGATAAGATCTGTAATGATGAGGAGACTGTACGCCTGCTGAGTCATATCCGCGGAATGAAAAAGATTCTGGCGGAGAAAGAGGGAGTCGGAAGAAAACTTGATTTCATGGCTCAGGAAATGAACCGGGAAGCAAATACGATTCTGTCTAAATCCAGTGATCTTGAGGTGTCAGATATCGCCATAGACCTGAAGACAGAAATTGAGAAGATCCGCGAACAGATTCAGAATATTGAGTGATGGAGGCGGACCGATGTCAAAGCTGATTAATATTGGATTTGGGAATGCGGTGAATTCACGTAAGATTGTAGCAGTAGTTAGTCCGGATGCGGCACCTGTAAAGAGAATGGTTCAGAGTGTGAAGGGAACCCGTTCTCTGATCGATGCCACCCAGGGGAGAAAGACAAAGGCTGTGATCGTTACTGCTGACGATTATCTGATCCTGTCTGCCCTTCAGCCGGAAACCATTGCAAGAAGATTTGCGGAAGCATATGAATATGAAGACAGGGGAGACGAGCATGAGTAGAGGAGTTCTTGCAGTTGTATCGGGTTTTTCAGGAGCCGGTAAAGGTACGGTTATGAAGCGCCTTATGGAGAAATACCATAATTACGCTCTTTCCGTTTCCGTTACCACCAGGGATCCCCGCGAGGGAGAACAGCATGGCAGGGAATATTTTTTCCATTCCAACGAAGAGGTGGAGGAAATGATCCGTAATGACCAGCTGCTGGAGTATGCCAGATATGTGGACCACTATTACGGAACGCCCAGAAGTTACGTGGAGGACAGACTGAACGAAGGGAAAGATGTAATCCTGGAGATTGAGATCCAGGGAGCCATGCAGATCAAGAAGAAAGTTCCGGAAGCGGTCCTGATCTTTATCACCCCTCCTTCCATGGAGGAGCTGAAGAACCGTCTTGTGGGCAGGGGCAGCGAGGAACCGGATGTGATCGCATCCAGGCTGCGCAGGGCGTCAGAAGAAGCGAAAGGCATTGAAAAATATGATTATCTTCTGGTCAACGACCAGGTGGATGACTGTGCGGATGAGCTTCATGAAATAATCATGAGCGAACATCTGCGGACGCAGAGAAACAGTGAGCTGATAAACAGGATTCAGCGGGAATCCAGAATATTTATGAAGGGAGAATGATACGATGATACATCCGTCATATTCAGAACTGATCCAGGCGATCAATCATAACGCAGAGGACGACGACAATACAATGATGCTGAACAGCCGTTATTCACTTGTGCTTGCCACAAGTAAGCGCGCGCGTCAGCTTATCGCGGGAGCGGAACCCCTGGTAAAAGGAGCCGCAGGCAAAAAACCGCTTTCGGTGGCTATTGAAGAATTCTATGAAGGCAAGGTAAAGATCGCTGCCGAGGCTCCGGAGGAGGAAGAGGCGGCGCCTGCAGAAGTCGAAGAAGCGCAGGAAGAAGTTTCGGCATCTGAAGAAAACCAGCCGGCTGAAAATACAGAAGCATAACGAAAATATACGGGGTGTTGCATAATGCGGATGCTGTTTCAGCGGAGAATCCGCATTGCGCAGCACCTTATATGCATCAGGAGAATATATGAAAATATTATTTATATCCCTTGGCTGCGATAAGAATCTGGCAGATTCAGAGGAAATGCTGGGGCTTCTCACAGCGAACGGACATGAGATCGTGAATACGGAAGAAGAGGCGGAGGCGATCGTGATCAATACCTGCTGTTTTATTCACGATGCGAAAGAAGAAAGCGTGGAAACGATCCTTGAGATGGCCGAATATAAAAAAGCCGGAACATGCAGGGCGCTGATCGTTACCGGGTGCATGGCCCAGAGGTATCAGGAGGAGATCATACAGGAAATTCCCGAAGTGGACGCTGTGCTTGGAACAGCTTCCTACGGTGATATCGTCAGAGCTCTCAACGAAGCCGCGGCAGGGAATCATTTTCAGGAATACAGTGATATCAACGGACTTCCGGAGATAGACTCTGACAGAGTCATCACCACGGGCGGACATTACGCCTATCTGAAGATCGCCGAGGGATGCGACAAACACTGTACTTACTGCATTATTCCGTCGCTGCGCGGGAACTTTCGGAGCGTTCCGGAAGAAAAGCTTCTCAGACAGGCGGAATATCTGGCTTCCCAGGGAGTGAAGGAGCTGATCATCGTCGCCCAGGAAACGACGGTATACGGCACGGATCTGTACGGGAAGAAAACGCTTCACCTTCTTCTGAAGAAGCTCTGCGGCATAAAAGGAATACGCTGGATCCGTGTTCTGTACTGTTATCCGGAAGAAATATATGACGAACTGATTCAGGTGATGAAAGAAGAAAAGAAAATCTGTCATTATCTGGACCTTCCCATCCAGCATGCAAGCGACCGGATCTTGAGAAGAATGGGGCGCCGCACCACGAAAGCCCAGCTTACGGAGATTGTGGAGAAACTTCGGAGAGAAATTCCGGATATCGTTCTTCGGACAACGCTGATCACCGGATTCCCCGGTGAAACGGAGGAAGACCACCGGGAACTTATGGAATTCGTGGATGAGATGGAATTTGACCGCCTTGGCGTGTTTACCTATTCCGCGGAAGAAGGAACGCCCGCGGCCACCATGCCGGATCAGGTGCCGGAGGAACTGAAGGAAGCCCGCAGGGACGAGCTGATGGAACTTCAGCAGGAAATCTCTCTGGACAGAGGGAACCGGAAGATCGGTCAGGAGCTTATGGTGATGATCGAAGGAAAGGTTTCCGGAGAAAGCGCTTATATTGGAAGAACATATGGGGACGCGCCCAACGTGGACGGTTATCTGTTCGTACAGACAGGAGAACTCCTGATGACGGGAGATTTTGCGAAAGTGCGCGTGACAGGCGCCCTTGAATACGATTTGATAGGAGAATTGGCTGATGAATACACCGAATAAACTTACCGTAGGAAGAATGATCATGGTACCTTTCCTCGTTCTTTTCCTTCTGACAGGATGGGGCGGGGAGGCGAACCGTTATATTTCCCTGGCGATCTTTGTCATTGCCAGTGTTACAGACTGGTTTGACGGCTATCTGGCGAGAAAACATCATCTTGTAACGAATTTCGGCAAATTTATGGATCCTCTTGCAGACAAACTTCTCGTATGTTCCGCAATGATCTGCCTTATTGAGCTGGAACGTCTTCCGGCGTGGATCGTGATCATCATCATCGCCCGGGAATTCATTATCAGCGGTTTCCGTCTGATCGCGGCGGAAAACGGGATCGTCATTGCCGCGAATTACTGGGGAAAATTCAAGACGGTATCCCAGATGATCATGATCATCCTTCTCCTTCTGCATTTCGGAGGAGTTTTCACCGTGCTGGAACAGATCTTTATCTGGCTGTCCCTGGCTCTCACGGTAATTTCACTTATGACATATATCTGGCAGAACAGATCTGTCCTGTCCATGCAGGAATAGTAAACCTGCTATCCGTAAGGCCGGTCCGGATCCGGCAAAGATGACAAAGGGAGGATAAACAGATGACCAGAGGATCAGACGCCCTGACGCCGGAAGAGGCTGTAGTCACACTTCTCCGGGAGACAAACATGACGCTCTCCACAGCGGAATCCTGTACGGGAGGCGCTATTGCTGCCCGGATCGTAAACGTTCCGGGGGCTTCGGACGTCTTTATGGAGGGGATGGTTACTTACAGTAACGGCGCAAAGAAAAGAACCCTTGGCGTCACGGAGGATACGCTGAAAGATTTCGGGGCTGTTTCTGAGCAGTGCGCGAAAGAGATGGCGGAAGGCGGCTGCCTTCATGCCGGTACGGACGCCTGTGTTTCTGTGACGGGAATCGCCGGACCGGGAGGCGGCACGAAAGAAAAGCCTGTGGGCACGGTGTTCATGGGATGTTCCGTCAGAGGAAGGACCAGCGTGCGGGAGTGTCATTTTACAGGAAACAGGGCCGAGATCCGGGAACAGACCGTAGCGCACGGCCTTGCGTTCCTGAGAGAGTGTATCCTCAGTTATACGGAATAAGATAATAATAACCGGTATCGTACCCGGTCTGGCAGGGAAACGCTTTGTCCAGACCGGGATTTTTATTTCATGGGGAATTGTTTCCCTGCGAAATAAAAATGGTGATATTTTGAGATCTGTGACGCATACGGTCTTACCGGATCAGCCGCATGAGGCTGACGATCCTGTCTATCTTTGCTGTCTCCGCAGGAGATTTTCCTGCTTTCAGCACTTCGAGAACTGCGGAGATCTCGTCGGGAGAGAAATTGAGACCGCTGTTTTTCCCCTGCGCCGCGGCGCTCATAAGAAAGGGCAGCATATCGGAAGGACTCTTTCCGTTTCCCTGTTCCGCGAGGCTCTGGAGCATTTCCAGTTTTGAGCGGTCCATGTTTTTGAGTTTCGGGTCATTCTGCCAGTTTTTATCCATGATTACGCCTCCTTATATTATTCGTTCATGATCTGAATGATCTGTATCATGGCCAGCATACTGGTAAGCTGATCCAGCTGCTGCCGGTTCTTTCCCGCGCTGTATTTTCGGATATCCTGTATCATATCCATCACGTCGCTGTTATCTGCCGCGCAGGCCTGGACGCCCCCGGCGTGCCTGAAAATGGAAATCGTGTTGGAAAGTTCCTGCATCTTTGCGTAAACAGAGAGAATCTGCCGCCCTGCGGGTGGGAGATAAGGGACGGCGGCTTTCAGCATCTGTGTCCGGTCGTCCGTTACCATCTGGTCAAGAGCTGTCTGGGAGATATATTCCTGTTCCATAGAACGAAAACTCCTTTTTTATGAATTTATGTTCCGCGGATTTTTTATATGACAGCACACGATATAGAATTTCCGTCTCTTTTGTGCTGCTTTCATTCCGTATACACCCGGCGCAAAGACGTCATATAATACTATGGCAGAAACTTTTCTGTTCGCTGACTTTTGTAAGGCGCGGACAGATAAAGACTGCTTCGGAAAGGGGAATGAGAGTATGGAATCAGAACGTGAAAAACTGATACTGGACGGCAACGCCTTCTATGAGATAGATCTTGACTGTCAGAAAGAAAAAGAGCGCAGAAAACAAAAAACAGATGCATATGACAACCGGAAAAACCGGGAACAGAAATATCAGAAGTGACAAAAAGAGGGACTGCCGGTAAGACAGTCCCTTTTTTTGACGGTTTCCGGATCAGCTTCAGATGTTTCAGCAGCCGCATCCGTTGTTTCCGCCGCATCCGCCGCAGAGAAGAAGCAGGATCACGATCAGCCAGCAGCAGTCGCCGTTATTGCCGCCGAACCCGCATCCGTTGTTGTTTCCGCAGCAGCACATCAGAATGATGACCCAGAGAATACAGCTGCAGGAATTGCCGCCGAAGACGCCGTATCCGGAGTTACCGCAACCGCATCCACAGCCGCATCTTTCCTCGCAACCACAGTTTGTAGCAGCTAAATCACTCATTGTAAATTCCTCCAGAAATTAGTTTACAGTTCATTCTATGCCCCATGCATGTCCGTGGTGCCAGACGGGAATTGACAGTAAAGACTGTTTTCAGTATACTTTTTACAGTTATGCGGATTTCAGCGCGGCTGTTTATAAGGAGGCGGCATTATGTATCCATATATGGAAACGGTTTTCTTTGCGGCGGGGATCATACTGCTTTTTCTTCTCTGGATCTTGTATGAAGACAGAAAAAGACGTAAGATAATCCGCAGGAAAATACGGCGGATCTACGGTAATGTCCCGGAAAGAGAGTATTCTCCCGGAGATATTGAAACCATTTCCCATTATTTCCGCCGGAGGACAGGCGGTAAGTTTATTATCGACGATATTACATGGAATGATCTGGATATGGACAGGGTCTACATGCTGATCAATCAGACAATGTCCTCACCGGGAGAAGATGTCCTTTATGAGATGTTGAGAACTCCTGTTTTTGATAAAACAGAAATGGACAGACGGGAAAAACTGATCCGGTTTTTCGCCGATAATCCGGAAAAAAGAGAAGAGATGGAGATCCTTCTTTCCGCGGTGGGAAAGACGAGATACGGATCTCTTTCTGACACGATCCTGGCGCTAGAAGACGCAAAAGAGGTGTCGGCTTCGCCTCACTGGATCATGTTTTTCCTTCTCATCGCGGCTCTGGGATTTATCCCTGCGCGTCCTGTGTACGGCTTTCTGGGTTTTATACTTCTGAGCTGTATAAACGTGGTGTTTTATTATGTTGGAAAAGACAGAGCCGGAATCGAAGCATATCTGGAATGTTTTTCCAGCCTTCTGAGAATGCTTGGGATCGCCTCCCGCGTGGATACGGTAAACTGGCCGGAGACCGGGGAGCATATGGAACGAATCCGCAAAGGTGTAAAAGCGTTCGCGTCAATAAAAAGAAAAGCGTTCTTTCTTACCGGGAAAAACGACGCTACAGGAAACCCTGCGCAGATCCTTATGGATTATCTGAGAATGGTATTTCATCTGGATATTCTTGTTTATAATTCCGTTCTCAGGGAAGTCAGGGGAAAATCTGAAGAGATCATGGGAATACTGGACAGTCTGGGAGAACTGGACGCTCTGATCTCTGTGGCGTCTTTCAGAGAGATGCTTCCTCAGTGGTGCAGGCCGGATTTTACAGAATGGACGTCAGGCCATATTAAACTCAGCGCGGAAGATCTTTATCACCCTCTGATCAGCGAGCCCGTGGCAAACAGTATTACAGCTGAAAACGGAATCCTCGTGACAGGATCCAATGCTTCCGGCAAATCCACTTTTCTGAAGAATATCGCCCTGAACAGTATTCTTGCCCAGACCATATTTACCTGCACGGCAGCTTCCTACCGGGCTCCTTTTCTTAAGGTGATGACTTCCATGGCTCTGCGGGACGACATTACCGGCGGAGAAAGCTACTTCATTGTCGAAATCAGATCCCTGAAAAGGATTCTGGATGAGAGCGGCAGGAAGGAACCGCTTCTCTGTATCATAGACGAAGTGCTTCGGGGCACGAATACGATCGAGAGGATCGCCGCGTCTTCACGGATACTGAAGGCGCTGGATCATGACTGGGTGCTTCCTGTCGCCGCGACCCACGATATAGAACTATCCTATATTCTCGAAAAGCGATACAGGAATTTCCACTTTGAAGAAGAAGTGCTGGACGACGGAGTGGTTTTTGATTATCTGCTCCGGCCGGGCAGGGCTGTGACCAGAAACGCGATCAAACTGTTAAAACTGATGGATTATGACAAAAATATTGTCACAGAGGCGTCGGACGCGGCGGAAGAATTCGAGAAAAACGGCGTATGGTCTGAAGTCTCAGCGGATAAGGAGGAATAATAAAATGCCGGAAGCCGGTCTTATTGATATACACTGCCACATTATTCCTGGCGTGGACGACGGAGCCGAAAGTCTCGAGGACGCGGTGCGGATGCTCAGGATGGAGTACGCGCAGGGCGTAAGGAAAATCATCGCGACGCCTCATTATAGAAAACAGTATTTTGAAACTCCGGCGGAAATAATTAAAAGGCAGTTTGGACTTTTGAAAAGAGCCGCGGTCGCGGCAGAGATTGATATTGAACTGTATCTGGGCTGCGAATTCCATGTGAATATGGATATGATGGAAATATTAAAAGAGAGAGAAACGAGTACGCTGGCAGGATCCAGGTATGTGCTTTCTGAGTTCTCAGGAAATTCCGAGCCCTCCTTTATCCGTGAACGGATCTATTCCCTGCTTTCCGGAGGATACCGCCCGGTCGTCGCTCATGTGGAACGGTACAGAGCCGCGAGGGACGATATTTCTCTTATAGAGGAAATAAAAGAGATGGGCGCGCTGATCCAGGTGAACGCGGATAACATACTTGGAAAAGAAGGATTCGGTACGGGAAGATTCTGCAGGAAACTGTTAAAGGAAGGTCTGGCAGACTTCGTGGCCTCAGACTGTCACGGGAGCGAGAGACGTATTACCAGGCTGGGCGAAGCCTTTGACTATGTGCGGAGAAAGTACGGCAGTTCCTGTGCGGGACGCCTTTTTATAGAAAATCCGCAAAGGATCATAAACAAATGACAGTGTGAGTTTGCTGCTTTAAGTTGTTAAAGCCAAAAGGGAATCATCTTGACAAATGGAAAGCCGGTTTGTATACTTGAGAAAGTAAGGACAAAGGCTGTGAAGGGAAGAAGTAGCCTGAGGGGAACACACAGAGAGCTGCCGGCTGGTGAGAGGCGCGTGGGAAACCTTAAGTGAATACATCCCGGAGCTCCGCACCGAACATATAGTAGGCTGCGGCGGACTGGCACTCGTTACTGTGCTCAATGAGGCGGAGAGTTTTTCTCTGTGAATTTAGGTGGTAACACGGGACCCGGTTCTCGTCCTAAACGGACAGGAACCGGGCTTTTTTTCATAGAAATAGAAAACTGTTTAATGAAATGCAGGAGGAAATGACATGACAGTTTGGGAAGAACTGAAAGCCAGAGGGCTGATCGCCCAGGTAACAGACGAAGAAGAAATCCAAAAAATGGTAAACGAGGGGAAAGCCACCTTTTACATCGGCTTTGATCCCACCGCGGACAGCCTTCATGTAGGCCACTTCATGGCGCTCTGCCTGATGAAACGTCTGCAGATGGCGGGGAACCGTCCCATCGCTCTTCTGGGCGGCGGAACCGGAATGATCGGAGACCCCTCCGGCAGAACGGATATGCGCCAGATGATGACGAAGGAGACGATCCAGCATAATATCGACTGTTTCAAGAAACAGATGGAGAGATTTATCGATTTTTCCGATGGAAAGGCTCTCATGGTCAACAACGCCGACTGGCTTCTTGATCTGAATTATGTGGAGCTTCTGAGAGATGTGGGAGCCTGCTTCTCAGTAAACCGTATGCTGACTGCGGAGTGCTACAAGCAGAGAATGGAGAGAGGCTTAAGTTTCCTGGAATTTAACTACATGATCATGCAGAGCTATGATTTCTATATGCTGTATCAGAAATACGGCTGCAACATGCAGTTCGGCGGCGACGACCAGTGGAGCAATATGCTGGGCGGCACAGAGCTGATCAGGAGAAAGCTGGGTAAAGACGCCTACGCCATGACAATTACCCTGCTTCTGAATTCCGAAGGCAAGAAGATGGGCAAAACCCAGTCCGGAGCGGTATGGCTTGATCCCAATAAGACTTCTCCCTTTGACTTCTATCAGTACTGGAGAAACGTGGACGACGCTGACGTTATCAAATGTATGCGACTTCTCACTTTCCTTCCGCTGGAGGAGATCGACGAGATGGAGAAATGGGAGGGCAGCCAGCTGAATAAGGCGAAAGAGATCCTTGCCTATGAGCTGACGAATCTTGTCCACGGCGAGGAAGAGGCGAAGAAAGCCCAGGAGGGCGCCAGAGCGCTTTTCGCAGGCGGCGCCGATACGGCCAATATGCCTTCCACAGAGCTTACAGACGACGATTTCCAGGACGGATCCGTGGATCTTATTTCCATGCTGGTGAAGAGAGGGCTTGTGCCTACCCGTTCCGAGGGACGCAGAGCGATCGAACAGGGCGGCGTTTCCATAGACGGCGAAAAGATCACTGATATCAGATATACGGTTTCCAGAGAGGATATCCCGGAAAACGGACTTGTTCTGAAGCGCGGAAAGAAAAAATTCCACAAAGTGCTGGCGAAATAGATTGGAGGAAAAAACAATGAAAAAATACGGCGTTAACGAACTGCGCCAGATGTTCCTGGATTTCATGGAAAGCAAGGGACATCTTGTGCACAAGAGCTATTCCCTGATCCCGCAGGGCGATAAGAGCCTTCTTTTGATCAACGCAGGTATGGCTCCTTTGAAACCTTATTTTACAGGCGCGGAGATCCCGCCGAGAACGAGAATGGCCACCTGCCAGAAATGTATCCGTACCGGCGATATTGAAAACGTAGGAAAAACTGCTCGCCACGGTACGTTTTTCGAGATGCTGGGCAACTTCTCTTTTGGCGATTATTTTAAGAGAGAAGCGCTTCACTGGTCCTGGGAATTCCTTACAGAAGTAGTGGGACTGGACCCCGACAGGCTGTATCCGTCTGTCTATCTGGACGACGACGAGGCGTTTGAAATCTGGAACAAAGAGATCGGCATTCCGGCGGAACGTATCTTCCGTTTTGGAAAAGAGGATAACTTCTGGGAGCACGGCGCAGGTCCCTGCGGCCCCTGTTCCGAGATCTATTATGACCGCGGAGAGAAATACGGCTGCGGCAAACCGGACTGTACGGTAGGATGCGACTGCGACCGTTATATGGAAGTATGGAACGACGTATTTACCCAGTTCGAGAACGACGGAAACGGAAATTATACAGAACTGAAACAGAAGAATATCGATACCGGTATGGGCCTGGAGCGACTGGCTGTGGTTGTTCAGGATGTGGATTCCATTTTTGACGTGGATACCATCTGTTCCCTGCGCAATC
This sequence comes from uncultured Blautia sp., assembly GCA_944380045.1. GTDB lineage: Bacteria > Bacillota > Clostridia > Lachnospirales > Lachnospiraceae > Blautia_A. The sequence continues at coordinate 5,906 of CALWGI010000022.1, read as the reverse complement.
TTGTCAGCGAGATCTCCGGCAAAGAATACGGCAAAGTATACGATCATGACGTTTCCATCCGTCTGATCACAGACCATATCCGTTCCGCCACATTTATGATTTCCGACGGAATCATGCCCACCAATGAGGGCAGAGGATATGTGCTCCGCCGTCTGATCCGCCGCGCTGCGCGCCACGGGCGTCTTCTGGGGATCCAGGGAACCTTCCTTGCGAAACTCAGCGAAGAAGTGATCAACGGTTCCAAAGACGGTTATCCGGAGCTGGAGGAGAAAAAAGAATTTATCTTCCGCGTTCTCACAAACGAGGAAAATCAGTTCAACAAGACCATCGATCAGGGACTCCGCATCCTTGCGGATATGGAAGAGGAGATGAAGGCGGCAGGCAAAAAGGAACTTTCCGGCGCCGACGCTTTCAAGCTCTATGACACCTACGGCTTCCCTCTTGATCTGACCAAAGAGATCCTGGAGGAAAAGGGATACGGCGTTGACGAAAAGGGATTTGCCGAAGCCATGGAAGAACAGAGAGTAAAGGCCCGTACAGCCAGAGAAGTGACCAACTATATGGGCGCCGACGCTACGGTATACGATCAGATCGATCCCTCCGTCACAACGGAGTTTACCGGATACGACAGACTTACAGATGAATCAGAGGTAACCGTGCTTACCACAGAGAGCGAGATCGTTTCCTCTCTGATGGAAGGACAGAAGGGAACCATATTTGTAAAAGAAACTCCGTTCTACGCCACCATGGGCGGTCAGGAAGGAGACACCGGCGTGATCGAGACAGCCAACGGAAGATTTGCGGTGGAAGATACCATCAAACTCCGCGGCGGAAAATTCGGCCATGTGGGACATATGGAATCCGGCATGATCTCTGCAGGGGATAAGGTCACCCTCACGGTAGCCGAGAGAGAACGCCGGGATACGGAAAAGAACCACAGCGCGACACATCTTCTTCAGAAAGCCCTGAAAGTGGTTCTCGGTTCTCATGTGGAACAGAAAGGTTCCCTGGTAACGCCGGAAAGGCTGCGTTTCGACTTCGCCCACTTCCAGGCCATGACAGAGGAAGAACTGGAAAAAACAGAAGATCTGGTCAATAAAGAAATCCAGGCGTCTCTTCCGGTTGTGACAGATGTGATGGATATCGAAGAGGCAAAGAAATCCGGAGCCATGGCGCTTTTCGGAGAGAAATATGAGCAGAAGGTACGCGTGGTATCCATGGGCGATTTCTCAAAAGAGCTCTGCGGCGGTACCCATGTGAAGAATACAGGATCCATCATGCTCTTTAAGATCATTTCCGAACAGGGAATCGCTGCCGGCGTGCGCCGTATCGAGGCGCTGACAGGCAACGCTGTCCTGGAATATTATAAAAAAGAAGAGCAGCTGCTGAAAGAGGCTGCGAAAGCTCTTAAGGCACAGCCTTCTGAAATCACAGAGAAGATCGCTCATCTTCATGGCGAGGTGAAAGCTCTGCAGAGTGAAAATGAATCTCTGAAGAACAAACTTGCCCAGGGAGCTCTGGGAGACGTTATGGATCAGGTCCGCGAAGTGAAAGGCGTGAAGCTTCTGGCTGCCAAAGTGGAAGGCGTTGAGCCGGGCGCGCTCCGCGATCTCGGAGACCAGCTGAAAGATAAGCTGGGAGAGGGCGTTGTCGTTCTCGCGGCAGTAAACGGAGGTAAAGTCAATCTTCTTGCCATGGCCACAGACTCCGCTCAGAAAGCGGGCGCTCACGCAGGCAATCTGATCAAGGGCGTGGCGGCCATCGTGGGCGGAGGCGGAGGCGGACGTCCGAATATGGCACAGGCCGGCGGTAAGAATCCGGAGAAGGCACAGGAGGCTGTGGACGCTGCCGCAGGTATTCTGGAGAGCCAGCTTCACTGATCTGCTTTGTGAGGAAACTGTGAAAAACTTTTTGCAAAATTAGCCAAAAGCAGTTGACGAAAGCCAAGACAATGATATATAATATAACTCGTGCAAGAAAAATACCCAGACAGTTGTATTTTAGCACAATCTACAACTGGAGGGAGGTTAGGTGTGAGTCTATGTCAAACGTTATCGTAAAAGAGAACGAGACTTTAGATAGCGCTCTTCGCAGATTCAAAAGAAGCTGTGCAAAAGCAGGTATCCAGCAGGAAATCCGCAAAAGAGAGCATTACGAGAAACCAAGCGTTCGTCGTAAGAAAAAATCTGAAGCAGCAAGAAAACGTAAATATAATTAATTGTGCACAAAAAACCCCTGACTGTCAGTCAGGGGTTTTTGAAATTCGCGGAGAGGAAAATATGAATCTGATTATCATGCTACTGAAGAAAACCGCAAAACTTTTATTTAACCGGATTTTTTATGTTGCTCTCGCGCTGCTCATACAGTTGGGATGGCTTTTCATCCTTGTATGGCAGCTGGCGGCGTATTCAAAATATATTTCTTTCGGTATTACTGTAATATCCATTCTTTCCGTATTGTGGATCGTGAACAGGAGGATCAATCCTTCCTACAAACTGGGATGGACCATGCTGATCATGGCGGTGCCGGTTTTCGGTCTTGTCCTTTACATCCTGTTCGGTAAATCCCGTATCGCCCAGGAGATGCAGGAACATTACACGGTGGTAAAGAAGGAAAGCGTGCCGTATCTTCAGCAGGATCCGAAGATCATGCAGAAGATCACAGAGACCAGCCCTTCCGCCGCCGTTCAGTCGAAATACATCCACCGTTATTCCGGGTTCCCTGTATATGAGAATACTACTGCGGAATATTTTCAGGTGGGAGACGATATGTTCCCGGTCCTGGTGAAGGAGCTGGAACAGGCAAAGCATTATATATATATCGAATATTTTATCATCAACGACGGGGTAATGTGGCGGACCATCCTTGATATCCTGGAGAAAAAAGCCGCCGCCGGCGTGGACGTCCGTATCATCTACGACGGTTTCGGCTGTCTTACCACACTTCCCCACAGATATGACAAAGTTTTAAGAGAGAAAGGGATCCAGTGCAGGATCTTCAATCCCTTCCGTCCGATGCTGAATATTGTCCAGAATAACAGAGACCACCGGAAAATCTGCGTCATTGACGGAAATACCGGATTCACCGGAGGGATCAACCTTTCTGATGAATATATCAATCAGAAAGAAAGATTCGGGCACTGGAAGGATACGGCGGTTATGCTGAAAGGCGAAGCTGTCTGGAGTATGACTGTTATGTTTCTCCACATGTGGAGCGTTGTCAGCGGGATAAAGAATCCCCTGGAGCATGAACCGTATCTTCCCCATGTTTATCACCCGGAAAGATTCGAGGGCAGCGGATTTATCCAGCCTTTCAGCGACACGCCTCTTGACGGGGAGGTCCTTGGTGAAAACATCTATCTGAACATCATCAATAAGGCCAAAAGATACGTATATATCTGTACGCCGTATCTCATCATCGACAACGAGATGATGACGGCGCTCTGCCTGGCGGCGAAAGGCGGCGTAGACGTGCGTATCATGACGCCGGGCATACCGGACAAAAAAATGGTGTTCCTTCTGACCCAGTCTTATTACGAACAGCTTCTGGAATCAGGAGTTAAGATTTATGAATATCAGCCTGGATTCCTTCATGCAAAATCATTTGTGTGCGACGATGAGATCGCGGTTGTAGGCACCATCAATCTGGATTACCGGAGCCTGTATCTTCATTTCGAGAACGGCGTCTGGATGTACAAAAACGATGTGATCCGGGATATACTTCAGGATTTCAGGGAAACCATGCGTTACTGCGAGCCTGTTACAATAGAATTCTGTAAAAACAGAAATATGGTGGTCAGGGCGTTCCAGAGTATCCTCCGTCTTTTTGCGCCTATGCTTTAAAATATGTAATATTTCCGGCTGCTGTCTTTTACAATAGAATAGACAGCTCTATCCGGAGGTATTTTATGAACAAAAAATGGAGAAGATTTCTGTGCGTCTGGCTTCTTGTGTTCAGTATCTTCCTGCCGTGCGGTACGGCCGCGGCGGAAGAGACGGCAGAACTTTCCGGCGTTGTTTCACCGTCCTATGTTCTGATGGAACCGGAAACCGGAACCGTGATCTGCGGGAAAGAGAAGGACACGAGAAGAAGCCCCGCAAGCGTTACAAAGATCATGACGCTCCTGCTCATATTCGACAGCCTGGAGAACGGAAGCCTTTCTCTTGAGGATACGGTTACAACAAGCGCCTACGCCAAGTCCATGGGAGGCTCCCAGGTATATCTGGAAGAGGGGGAAACTCAGAGTGTGGAAACCCTTATCAAATGTATTGTGATCGCCTCCGGAAACGACGCCAGCGTCGCCATGGCGGAGCATATCGCGGGAAGCGAGCAGGAATTCGTAAAAATGATGAATGAGCGGGCAGCCGGTCTCGGAATGAAAAACACACATTTCGAGGACTGCTGCGGTCTTACAGATTCCGATGGGCATTACACCACCGCATACGATATCGCGCTCATGAGCCGGGAGCTGATCCTGAAATATCCCCAGGTTCTGGAATACTCCTCTGTCTGGATGGAGAATATCACCCATGTGACCCGGCAGGGAAGCAAAGAATTCGGACTTACCAATACCAACAAGCTGATCCGGAGTTATGACGGCTGCAGAGGCCTGAAAACAGGAAGTACCAGCAAGGCAAAATTCTGCCTTTCCGCGGTGGCGGAAAGAGACGGACTTAGTCTGATCGCCGTGGTAATGGCGGCTCCGGATTCCAGGACCAGGCAGAAAGACGCGTCGGCCCTTCTGGATTATGGTTTCAGCCGGTGCAGGCTGTATGAAGATCCTGATCCCGACGCTCCCGGGGAAGTGAAAGTGAAAAACGGGATTTCTGAGACTGTCCCGCTGGAATATGAAGGGGTATTCAGGTATGTGGATACAAAGGGCGGCGATCTGTCCGGCATCACCCGGAAGATTGCGGTCCCGGATGAGGTGGAAGCTCCGGTGAAAAAGGGAGAGGCGGCCGGAAAGCTGATCTACATGAAAAACGGAAAAGAACTGGGAAGCAGACGCATTCTGTATGGCGGTTCTGTGCGGAAAGCACAATACAGGGACTGTCTGAGAGAAGTGCTGGATCTTATCTGTCTGTAGCGCGCTGCCTTGTACACTGACGCTAAGAACTCTTTCTTGCAAAGGTATCGTGCGAGAGGTATAATAATCCGGAACTCACCGGAATAAGAGGAAAAGATGATGAAAGAAATTCGTACGGAGGATGCGGTGGGGCATATTCTGTGCCACGACATCACTCAGATCATTAAAGATAAGAAAAAAGGCGTGCTCTTTAAGAAAGGGCATATTGTACGGGAAGAAGATATTCCCGCTCTTTTATCTGTGGGCAAGGAGCACCTCTTTGTATGGGAAAAGAAAGAAGGGATCCTTCACGAAAACGAAGGCGCCGGGATCCTGTATAAGATCTGCGCAGGCGAAAATATGCACGGAACAGATGTGAGCGAAGGAAAGATAGAGCTCATCGCAGACTGCCCCGGTCTTTTGAAGATCAGAAGAGACGCGCTTAACGCCGTAAACGGCCTGGGAGAGATGATGATCGCCTCCAGGCACGGCGACTTTCCTGTAAAAAAAGGGGATAAGATCGCCGGGACCAGGATCATTCCTCTTGTAATAGAAAAGGAAAAAATGGTCAGAGCCGTGGAGGCGGCGGGAGAGGAACCGATCTTTTCCGTTCTTCCTTTCCGGCAGAAGAAGGTGGGAATCGTCACTACAGGAAGCGAAGTAAAAAAAGGACTGATAAAAGATACCTTTACCCCGGTCCTTCGGGAGAAGCTTTCGGAATATCCCACGGAGATCATCGGCCAGACTCTGCCCGGAGACGACAGAGAACAGATCACTTCGGATATCCTCCGTTTCGCGGAGGAAGGAGCCGGTCTTATCATAGCCAGCGGCGGTATGAGCG